>SKRW01000038.1 GCA_007118295.1 Paracoccaceae bacterium
ATGGTCCTGTTCACCCCGTCGGGCATCAGGAACGCGACATCGGGCAAAAGCACCCTGTCCAGCCAGCCCTTCAGCATCGCGGGCAAACCGTACCACCATGTCGGATAGACAAAGATCAGCGCGTCGCACCATGCGATATCCTCCGCTGCATTTGCGACAGGCGCGCGGTTGGCCGGGCTGTCCAGATAGCCCTGCCACTCGCCCTGTGACAGACAGGGCTGAAACCCATCGGCATAAAGGTCGTGCAAGCGGATCTCGGCCCCGGCGTGTCGCAGCCGCTCCAGCACCACATCGCGCACGGCAGCGGTAAAGCTGGCGGGGTCGGGGTGGCAATGCACGACAAGGGCGCGCATCAGAATCGCTCCATTTCGGTGGTGACGCGGGCAAGAAAACCAGCGCGCTGCGCATCGCGCGCGCGGTTCATGTCATAAAGCGCCAGATAGCGCAATTTCTCTGGCCGTGTCACATGCCACAGCGCACGTTTCACCACATGGCGCGGCGGATCGCCTCCCAGAAGCGCGCGCATCCGCGTGCCGCCATAAGTGGTGACTGCCGCCAGCTTGCGGATATGGGTCAGGTTCGGGTGCACCTTGCCCCCTTCCAGCCGGAACGACACGCCGGGCAGAAAGACCCGGTCGAAGAACCCCTTGAGGATGGCGGGATAGCCGAAATTCCACACGGGAAACACCAGCACCAGTGCCTGCGCGGCCTGTAGACGCTTGACATACCCCTGCACAGGCGCGGTATTGGCGCCGACATCGTGATAGCTGCGCCGCTCGGCCTCGGTCAACACGGGCGAGAAGCCCTCGGCATTCAGGTCGCAATCATCCACCTCCCATCCGCGCGCGGTCAGGCTGTGCACCACGCGGGCATGCAGCGCGGCAGAGAAACTCTCCGGGCACGGATGGGCAAAGAGGACCAGCGCGCGTGTCATTCGGCAGCCGTTTTGCCGGGATATTCATAGATGCGGTCAAACGCCCAGTTCGGCTTGTCCCATGCGATCATCTTGCCGGGATTGAGCAGTCCCTTGGGGTCGGCCTCGCGCTTGAAGGTCAGTTGGCGGTCGTCGACGGTCTGGCGCCCGCCTTCTTCCAGCGTGAAACGATGCGGGTTGAAGATCATGCAACCTGCGTCCTCATGCATCCGCACGATCTCGTCAAGCCGTTCCTCGGTCGTGAATTTGACCAGCGACAACCCCGCGTACATGACCTTGCCATTCTCGCGGATGACTTCCAGATGCTGCAGCACCTCGGGCGAGAGGGCGGCGCGCATCGCCTGCACCTTCGCGATATGGTCCGGGTAGCCGTAGCGCACCTGCAGATAGGTGATGCTTGGGTCCACCTTCAGCGCGCGCAGGGTCGTGTGGTTCCAGCCATATTCAAACACATGGCCCGGATCACGCGGCCAGTCATGGGCGTTGGACTGGTAGATCACGCGCGCCGCCGGGCGGCGGGCTGTGAAGGTGTTGAACCCGTCCATCGACTGCGGCGCGACCATCAGCCCCACCAGATGCGTGCCCGCCTCCACATGGGGGGCGACGCGCTGGAAATAGGCATGCGCGGTTGGCGCTTCATACACGGAAGCGATCTTGATCAGGATGCCGTCCTGATTGGCAAGTTCCTCGGTATACCGGATTGCAGTGTCGAAATCGTCAAAGGCCACGAACAGACCCACCCAGTCATAGGCGGGTGCCAGCGGCATTTCCAGTTCGGTGATGATGCCGTTCGTGCCATAGGCGTGACTGACGCGCGCCAGTTCCTCGCCCCGGAAGTCCAGCACGCGCGGGGTTTCTTCCATCGTCACTACGCGCAGGCGGATGATGTTGCCCAGATCGCGCAGACTGCCCCATGTGCAGGACCCGACCCCGCCAGATCCGCCAGCGACAAAACCGCCGATGGTCGCGGTCGCCCATGTGCTGGAAAACATGCGCAACTCCTGACCCGAATGCGCCTTGCAGGCGGCATCCACATCCTTGAGCAGGCAGCCCGGTTCCACGATCACGCGACCAGGATGCACCTCTTTGACCGATGCCATGTTCTTCATATGCAGGATGCAGCCGCCCGCCATTGGCATCGCCTGCCCGTAATTGCCCGTCCCGGCCCCGCGTGTGGTCACGGGCACATCATGCGCGTGGCAGGTTTTCAGCACCTCTATCACTTCGGCCTCGTTGCGGGGCGCGACCACGAAATCGCCTTCGAGATGGTCCATGCGGGCCTTGAGGACGGGCGAATACCAGAAGAAATCGCGCGATTTGGCGCGGATGGAGACGGGATTTTCGTCTAGTTCCAGATGCGACATGGCCGCTTTGGCGGCAGCGAGGTTGGTGGTCATGGTGTCCTCATCAGATGGTCAAGCTCGGCATAGTCAGGCAGGCGGCGGTCAATCACGTGGCCTGCACGCAAGACGATTCGGTCGGATTGGGGACGCGCAAACAACTCGCCCCAGCCGCGTGCGCGTATGATGACCAGATCCGCAGGCGCACCGGCCACAAATCCGGGCGGGCCAAAGCCGCAGGCGCGGGCGGGATTGGTAAGGAACGCATGGACCCAGTCCTCGCCGGAATGGTCCAGATGCGCGATGCGGGTCGCTTCGCGCATGACCTCGACCATATCCAGATCGCCATACGCATAGAACGGGTCGCGCGTGTTGTCAGACGCAAAGCTGACATTGATCCCGCACGCCTTCATCTCGTGCACCAGCGTGACCCCGCGCCAGCGCGGGGTGCGGTTGGGGATGCGGTCCTGCAGATACATGTTGCACATCGGCAGGGACACGATGTTGAGGCCCGCCTTTGCCACCAGATCAAGCGTGTCCATCGCCTCGGCTTCTGGTTGCACTGCCAATGAACAGCAATGACCCACGGTGATCGGTCGCGCAAAGCCTGTCTCCAGGGCAATCTCGGCAATCGCGCGCAGGGTTGCGGCGCTTGGGTCGCCGGTTTCATCGGCATGGAAATCGAGTTCCAGCCCGCGGTCTTTCGCCAGACCGAACAGGGCGCGCAAGCGGTCATGCAACCCATCGACCGGATAGGTGACCATGCCAAGAACGCCGCCGTGATCTGCGACGATATCGGCAGTGCGGACATAATAGCCCGTCAGGTCTGCGCGGTCGATCCCGGCCAGCGATGACCCTTGCAGCGTAATGTGCCCGGCCCATTTGTCGCGCAACTGGGCAAAGACCGGCCAGGAAATGCTATCTTGCGGCGCAATGCTGTCGATATGGGTGCGGATTGCGCGCGTGCCGTGCGCGTAGGCGCAGCGCAGGGCAAAATCCATACGCGCGTGGACATCCTCTGCGGTCCAGTTGGCCTCGCGGTCCGCTGCGACCGTGTCGAGCGCGCCGGGGAAGCTGCCATCAGGATTGGCCGCGCGGGGCCAGATATGGCCCTTGTCGAGGTGCGTATGCATATCGACGAAACACGGCAGCACCAGTGCGCCAGCCATATCGATTGCGGGCACATCCGTCCGGCCGCTGATCTGGCCCGCGTCGATGGTCAGCGCGTGGCGCATCAGCCCGCCGGGCTGGCCCAGCAGGCACGCGGGCACCGTGATATTTTCCAGCCGGAACGGGCCAGTTGTGGGCAGGGTCTGAAAACCCATCATGTCTCTCGCTTCAGCGCGCTTTCATGCCATTTGCGCAGAAGCATGTGACTTAGGAAAGAGAGCCCCGCGAAGATCACCACCCCTGTCATGGCGATCAGGATCAGCGCTGCGAACATGCGCGGGATGTTTAGGCGGTAGCCCGCCTCCAGGATACGAAATGCGAGACCAGAACCGATCCCGCCGGTTCCGGCCACGTATTCCGCCACCACAGCCCCGATCAGCGCCAGCCCGCCCGCGATCCGCAAGCCGCCCAGAAAATAGGGCAGGGCCGAGGGCAGGCGCAGGTAGCGCAGAGTCTGCCAGCGGGTCGCGCCATAAATGCGGAACAGGTCGCGCAGGTTGTGATCGGCTGAGTTCAGCCCCAGCGTCGTGTTGGCAAGAATGGGAAAGAAGGCGACCAGCCACGCGCAGATCAGCAGGCCCGCCGTGCGACTGTCGACATAGATGAAGATCAGGGGAGCGATAGAAACGACCGGCGTGACCTGCAGGATCACTGCATAGGGGTAGAAGGACATCTCGACCAACCGGCTTTGCGTGAACAGAACCGCGAGCCCCACGCCCCCGATGACGGCAACTGCCAGCGCCATCATCGTGATCTGCAACGTGACCAGCAATGCGTCGAACAGCATCGGCCAGTCCTTGATCAGCGTTTCCAGCACCAGACCGGGGCGCGGCAGGATGAAATGCGGGATCTCGTTCCACACGACCAGTCGGTCCCAGAACCAGATCATGGCGATCATCACTGCGACAGGCAGCAGCCATTTGCCAAACCGCTCAAACCGTGCCGCGCGCTGGCGGCGCAGGTCTTCGGCATCGAACAGCGGAGTGTTCTCTGCAACGCTCATGCAGGTTCTCCCATCGCGATATGCAAGGCTTCGGACGCCTCGCGGCACAGGGCGGCATATTCGGCAGAGGTGCGGAAAGCTTCGCTGCGTGGATATGGGGCGTCTACGGTCACTTCGCGGATCACCCGCCCCGGACGCGCCGCCATGACCACAATCCGGTCCGACAGAAAGACAGATTCGAACACCGAATGCGTGACAAAGATGACGGTGCAGCCGATCTTGGCCTTGAGTTGCAACAGGTCATTGTTCAGCCGGAAGCGCGTGATCTCATCAAGCGCGGCAAAAGGTTCATCCATCAGAATCAGGCGTGGTTTGGTGACCATCGAGCGGGCGATGGATACGCGCATTTTCATGCCGCCAGAGAGTTCACGGGGGTAGGCGTCAAGAAATTTTTCCAGCCCGACCAGTCGCAACACATCAAGGATCTCGTCCTTGACCGAGGCGTAGCTCTGCCCGCGCAAACGAAACGGCAGCCAGACATTCTGCGCCACGGTTGCCCATGGCATCAGCGTTGGTTCCTGAAAGACGACGCCCAGATCGTTCTGGGATTGCCCGCCCGCCCAGTTGATCCGGCCCGAACTGGTGGAAGTCAGCCCCGCGATCAGGCGCAGCGCCGTCGATTTGCCGCAACCGGACGGCCCGAGAAGCGAGATGAAATCGCCTTCGTTTACGGACAGGGTCATATTTCGGAGCGCCACCACATCACCATTGAAGGTCTTGGTGACATTGCTCATTTCCAGCACAGGGGGGCGTTGCCCAAGGCGCTTGGTTTCCATTGTCGTTATGGTCCCGTCATCATGTCAGGGGCGCTGGCTTGCGCCCCCGAAGGAATTTCTGACTCAGTCAGCGGGACGCAGATCCAGCCCCAGCCCCTGATTGACAAAGCTGGTATTGTTCGCCGTGGACCAGTCCAGACCGCTCTCGACAACGCCGGAGTCCACCATGGAGGTGTAGAATTCTTCGACGGCGGCTTCAGTCATGGCGCCGACGCCCATCTCCAGTGCATCGCCGCTATCCACAATGCCGTTCTCGATCATCATCGAGATTGCAAAATCGATCTTGTCCTGTGTCATGTCGGGGTTCGCCTCAAGGATCATCGCATTGGCAGCGGCATTGTCACCATAGAGGTAGTTATACCACCCAAGGATCGAGCCGTTGACGAAACACTCCACCACCTCGGGCCTGTTGTCGATCGTGCTCTGCATGACTTCGACTGTGGTCGCATAGGTCGAATAACCAGCATCCGCGATCAGAAAGACATTCGGCATAAAGCCTGCTTCGCTCTGGATGGCGTAGGGTTCTGATGACAGGAAACCCTGCATGCCCTTGCGCTTGTCCGCCAGAAACGGGGCAGGGTTGAAGGTATAGGGCTCACGCTGTTCGACAGTGAAACCATGCGCGGCGATCATCCACTGATAGTAAGACGTGAAGCCATTGTCACCGATCAGAAGCGTCAGGTCCTTCAACTCTTCCCAGCTATCGGCCTCGCCGGGATGCGAGATGATAACTTGCGGGTGCTTCTGAAAGGTCGCCATCACCGCGACAACCGGGATATTCTCGGCCACGGCATTGAAGGCTTGCAACAGATCACCGCCCATATGGAACTGGATGCGGTCCGCCATCATCAGCGCTCGGTTGTTCACCTGCGGTCCACCCGAAACGATGGTCACATCCAGCCCGCATTCGGCATAGGTGCCATCGGCAACGGATTGATAGAACCCGCCATGTTCGGCCTGTGGCAGCCAGTTGGTTCCGAATGTGACAGGGGTCAGGGCGACAGCCGCAGTGGCCGTGGCAAAGAGCGCAGTGGCAGACAGCGCAGCAGGTTTCAACATGAGGAGCACTCCGAGGCAAAAGGATGACCAAGGGTTAAAATCCGCTGGGGCAGAGTCATTCGTATTCTGATCACGGCAAATGGGGCGGGCCGATACTGATCGAATTATGAGCACTCGATGCAGCAGGTGCACGAAATAATCGGAGTTTTGCGCTGCGCTCAGCAGTTGACGCGCCCTGCAGAAGTTTAACCGGACTGAATCAGGCAAAAGCTCTGTTGTCACCATTCTGAAAGCAAATGCCATGAAAGCCCTCTCACCCCCTGAACTGCCCGAACCTTTTGCGCGGTATTCGCATGGCATCGTCACATCTGTGACGGGACAGTTGATTGTCACCTCCGGGCAATTGGCGATGCGCACGGACGGGACTATCCCGACAGGCGCGCAGGCACAGGCCGAACTGTGCTTTGCCTATATCGACGCCATTCTTGCGCAGGCCGGGGCGGGGCGGGGCGGTATCCTGCGGGTGAACGCCTTTGTGACGGACCGGGAGCATATGGCAGGCTACATGGCGGCGCGCGATACCTTCTTTGCGGATGTGTTGCCGCCGCCAGCCTCTACCCTGATGATCGTGGGCGGTTTCACGCGGCCCGAATTCGTGGTCGAGGTTGAAGCCCTAGCGATCCGGACGCCGATCATTGGATGAGCGCGTGTATGTCGTGTCAGTCAGCGCCCATGTCTGCAAGGGCGGCGCTTGCGCGCCGGTCATTGCGGGGGCTGGTCGCATAGCGCCTTCTGTAAGCGTTCGAGAGATGCGCCGCATCGCCGAATCCGGTCGCCTCGGCGATGGCCGCAATCGACATGGCGCTGCGGCGCATCAGTCCGCGCGCGACCTCCAGCCGCATGTCCCGGTAGTAGGTCATCGTGCTGTGCCCCAGTGCGCGCCTGAACAGCCGGTTCAGGTGTCGGGGCGATACGCTTGCGATCAGCGCAATCTGCGGTAGCGTCAACGGGTCTGCGATATGGGTCTCCATCGCGGCGACAGCTTCGAGTATCTGGGGCGAAGAGTTCCCCAGCCGTTCGGCCAATCCGCTGCGCTGCGGCGCACTTGCGGCGCGGATATCGGTATGCAGAAACCAGTCGCTGACCTCGCGCGCGAAAGGGCTGCCATGCTGCGATGCGATCAGCGCATGCATAAGGTCAAGCGGGGCCGTGCCTCCGCCGCAGGTCACGCGGTCGCGGTCGATCACGAACAAGCGCTTTTCGATCAGCAATTCCGGGTAGCACTCTGCCAGTTCAGCGGCATGTTCCCAATGGACTGTCATGCGCCTGTCGCGCATCAACCCGGCGCGCGCCAGAATGACAGAGCCGCCCGAAACGCCCCCCAGCCGCACGCCGCTGCGGTCCATTCGCGCCAGACGGTCGAACACATCCGGATCGGCAAAGACAAAGGGGTTGCCACCTGCGACGACAAGCAAAAGGTCCAGTGAGGTGGCTGCCGCGAAGGGTTGCACTGGTGGCACCGCGCAGCCCCCGGAAGAGTGCACGTCAGGCCCGGTTGCAAGATGGGTCAGGTGATACAAATTCCGCCCTGACAGCAGATTGGCCGCGCGCAAGGGCTCGACCACGCAGGCATAGGACAACAGCGCAAACCCTTCGATGGGCAGCACACCGATGCGATAAGGCACGGATTCTGTCCGTTTCATGCAATAGAAGGTCCATAATCTGCATGTCCTGTCAGTCATATCGCGCGATATGATCTATGGCGAGTGCAATCTGGCAGGGCAGCAATGCAATATTCGGCATGGCGTATCTTTACCCAAGCCCTGAAGGGCAATAGCGGCTGGAAACCTGTCTGGCGCGACCCTGACCCAAAGCCTGAATACGACATCGTCATCATTGGTGGCGGGGGGCACGGATTGGCGACAGCCTATTACCTGTCAAAGGTCTTTGGACAACACAAGGTTGCCGTGCTGGAAAAAGGCTGGATCGGGTCGGGCAATGTCGGGCGGAATACGACCATTATCCGCTCGAACTACCTGCTGGACGGCAACCAGCCCTTTTACGAATTTTCGATGAAGCTCTGGGAGGGGCTTGAACAGGATTTCAATTATAACGCCATGGTCAGCCAGCGCGGCGTTCTGAACCTGTTTCATTCGGACGCGCAGCGGGATGCCTATGTGCGGCGTGGCAACGCGATGCTGATGTCGGGTGCGGATGCTGTGTTGCTGGACCGCGCGCGTTTGCGCGCGATGTGTCCATTTCTTGATTTCGACAATGCCCGCTTTCCCATCCATGGCGCGCTATGGCAGCCGCGCGCGGGAACCGTGCGCCACGATGCGGTGGCATGGGGTTATGCACGCGGCGCAGACCAGAACGGGGTCGATATTGTCCAGAATTGCGAAGTCACGGGCCTGCTGGTGCAAAATGGCCGTTGCGATGGGGTCGAGACCACACGCGGTACGATCCGTGCGAAAAAGGTGGCGGTCTGCGTGGCCGGTTCGTCCAGCCGCGTCATGGCGATGGCCGGACTGCGCCTGCCAATCGAGAGTCACGTCTTGCAGGCTTTTGTCAGCGAGGGGCTGAAGCCGGTCATCCCCGGTGTCATCACCTTTGGCGCAGGTCACTTCTATGTCAGCCAGTCGAACAAGGGCGGGCTGGTTTTCGGGGGCGATATCGATGGCTACAACAGCTACGCGCAGCGCGGGAACATGGCCACGGTCGAAGACGTCTGCGAGGGGGGCATGGGCATCATGCCTATGATCGGTCGCGCCCGTCTTTTGCGGATGTGGGGGGGCATCATGGACATGTCCATGGATGGCTCGCCTTTCATTGACCGCACGCCTATTGACGGGCTCTATTTCAATGGGGGCTGGTGCTATGGCGGTTTCAAGGCGACACCCGCTTCGGGCTACTGCTACGCGCATCTGTTGGCCAGGGATGCGCCGCATGAGGTTGCGCGGGCCTACCGGCTGGACCGGTTCGCGCGCGGGGCACCGATTGACGAAAAAGGGGTGGGCGCGCAGCCCAACCTGCATTGACCAGAGGGTAAACGATGATCATCAACCACCCCCTTCTTGGTCCGCGTGACGCAGCGGAGTTTATCTACAAGGGAGATGCCAGCCTGATTGACCGCCCCGATGGCATGGCAGAGGGGGCGCTCGCGGCATTTGACGCGTATCTGCACCTGCGCGACAACCCCGCGGGTCTGCACCGCGAATTGTGGTATCACGAACAGGGTGATCGGTCGTGGCTGGTCGTGACCCGCAACACGCTGACGCACGAGATCACAAGGGTGGAGTTGGCACGCGATGTGGCACGCGCACAGGGGAGGGGGCGATGACCCAGCCCTTCCGGCTGTCCGGTGGCCAGATTGACCGCTCGCGCCTTGTCAGGTTTCAGTGGAATGACCGCTGGATGAGTGGACACCCCGGCGATACGCTTGCCTCGGCGCTGATGGCGAACGGGGTGCGCTTGGTGGGCCGGTCGTTCAAGTATCATCGCCCGCGCGGTATCTTCTCGGCGGGCACGGAAGAGCCCAATGCGCTGGTGCAATTGCGCAAGGGGGCTGCACAGGAACCCAACACACGCGCGACGACGGTTGAGTTGTTCGATGGCCTTTATGCCACCAGCCAGAACCATCGCGGGTCACTGGAATGGGATCTTCTGGCGATCAACGACCTGCTTGCACCGCTGCTTTCGGCGGGGTTCTACTACAAGACGTTCATGTGGCCCGCAAAGCTGTGGGAAAAGCTGTATGAACCTGCAATCCGGTCGGCTGCAGGGCTGGGTCGCCTGTCGGAACGGCCTGACCCGGATTGCTATGTCCACGGGTTTCTGCATTGCGATCTGTTGGTGATCGGTGGCGGCCCTGCCGGGCTTGCAGCCGCTCTGGCTGCCGGGCGCGCGGGGCTGCGGGTGATCGTCGCGGATGAGGATTTCCGCCTGGGTGGGCGGCTGAATTCGGATCGGGAAGAAGTCGATGGCCAGCCCGGCACAGACTGGGCAAAGGCTGCCGTGGCCGAGCTGATTGCGATGCCGCGCGTGCGGGTGATGCCCCGATCCACGGTCTTTGGCGCTTTCGACCATGGTATCTATGGCGCGCTGGAACGCATGACAGACCATCTGCGGCAGTCTGATGGCAAGCCGCGGCAAGTGGCGTGGCGGATCTATGCCAAGCGCGCACTGCTCGCGGCAGGGGCCACCGAGCGCGCCATTGCCTTTGGCAATAACGACCGACCGGGTATCATGCTTGCAGGCGCGGTGCGCAGCTATGTCAACCGCTTCGGGGCTGCCCCCGGCAGGCGCGTCGCCGTGTTTGCCAACAATGACGATGGGCTGCGCACAGCCGATGATCTGCGCGCGGCAGGGATAGAGGTTGCCAGCGTTCTGGACGCGCGCACAGGGGCTGCGATTGTCGATACGCGCGGACGCAAGGCGCTGCGTCAGATCATTCTTGCCGATGGCACGCGGATCGATGCGGATTGTCTGGCGGTTTCGGGCGGTTGGTCGCCGAATGTGCACCTGACCTGCCACCAGCGCGGGCGTCCGGTCTGGTCCGACCGGATCAGCGGGTTTGTGCCGGGTGGCGTGTTGCCGCCGGGGCTGTCGGTGACCGGGGCCGCGAATGGGACGATGACCCTTGGTGCCGCCCTGCGCGAAGGCCATGTCGAGGGGTCACGTCTTGCGGCAGAACTGGGGCAGCGGCCCGCAAAGGGTGGGCCCCCAGTAGCGGCGGATGCCTCTTTTGCGGTGACTCCCATCTGGCATGTTGGCGCTTCCCGCGCGCGGTCATGGGTCGATTTGCAAAATGATGTCACAACCAAGGATGTGACACAGGCATATCAGGAAGGGTTCCGCGCGGTCGAACATGTCAAGCGCTATACGACGCTTGGCATGGCGACGGATCAGGGGCGGACCTCTGGCCTGCTGGGGTTGGGGGTGCTGGCTGACTTGTCCGGCAAACCTGTTGCCGAGATCGGAACAACCATGTTCCGCCCACCCTATACGCCTGTTGCTATCGGCGCATTCGCTGGCCGTGCGCGAGGTAAGGCGTATCGCGCGACCCGCCTGACACCGTCGCATGACTGGGCAACCGAGACTGGCGCCAGTTTCACCGAAGCAGGGCTGTGGATGCGTGCGCAGTGGTTCGCGCGCGACGGCGAGGCGGGCTGGCGCGACTCGGTAGATCGCGAAGTGATGATGACGCGGCGCTCGGTCGGGGTTTGCGATGTCTCGACTTTGGGCAAGATCGACATTCAGGGACGCGATTCTGCCGAATTCCTGAACCGCGTCTATGCCAATGCGTTCCTCAAGCTGCCCGTCGGACGTGTGCGCTATGGTCTGATGCTGCGCGAGGATGGCTTTGTCTATGATGACGGCACCACCGCGCGGCTGGCGCAGACGCATTTCGTCATGACAACGACGACCGCGAATGCCGCAGGCGTGCTGCGTCATCTGGAATTTGCGCGTCAATGCCTGTGGCCGGATCTGGATGTCCATTTGATCTCGACGACCGACTCCTGGGCGCAGTTCGCAGTGGCAGGACCGAACGCGCGGGCGCTGGTGTCGCGCGTGGTCGATGATCTGGACCTGTCGAACGATGCATTTCCGTTCATGGCCTGCGCGGAATGCACTGTGTTTGGCGGCACGCCCGCGCGGCTGTTCCGTATATCGTTCTCGGGCGAACTGGCTTACGAGGTCGCTGTCCCTGCACGCTTTGGCGATGCCATGATGCGGGCGCTGATGCAGGTTGGCGCGGCCTTTGATGCAGTCGCATATGGTGTCGAGGCACTTGGTGTGATGCGCATCGAGAAAGGACATGCCGCAGGCGGAGAGTTGAACGGTCAGACCACGGCGCGCATGCTGGGTCTGGGCGCGATGGTTTCGGACAGGAAGGATGCGATTGGCGGTACGCTGTCGCGCCGCCCTGAAATGCAGGCCGAAGCTGGTCTGCGTCTGATGGGCTTTCGACCAGTGGACCGCACGCAAAACCTGATGGCGGGCGCGCATTTTCTGACACAGGGTGCCGCTACGGATACGGCGCATGATCAGGGCTGGCTGAGTTCGGTAGCCTGGTCGCCCGAGCTGGGCCATTCGATCGGGCTGGGGTTCCTGCTGAATGGCGAGAACCGGCTGGGCGAGAGGCTTCGTGCCTATAACCCTTTGCGGGGTCAGGATATTCTGGTCGAAGTTTGTTCGCCCCATCATCTCGATCCTGAAGGAGTGCGGCAACGTGGATGAGAACCGTTTGCAGGCCAAAGCGCCGCTTGGCGGGCGCGACAGGCAGATCGGGCGTGCACGTTTGCGCGAAAGAGATGAGCTTTCACTGGTTTCGCTAGCGATCCCTCTGGGCGGCGAGGCTGAACTCGGTGATGCGCTGAAACAGGCGTATGGGCTTGATATGCCTGACCCCCGGCGCGGTCGCTGCAAAGGTGATATATGGGCCTTGCGAACAGGCCATGATCAGATGCTGCTGATCTTTCCGCACCCGACCCCGGATGCGGGTGTTCATGTCAACGCAAGGTTGAGCACTCGCGCTTATGTGACCGATCAGACCGATGGTTGGGTCAAGCTGTTGCTTTCGGGAGCGGCTGGTCTTGATGCACTGGAGCGCCTTTGTCCGCTTGATCTGGAGCTTGCCGCCTTCCCGGTCGGGGCTTCGGCGCGCACGGTGATGGAACATCTGGGCGTGATCCTGCTGCGGCTGGAGCAGGACCGCTTTCTGCTGCTTTCGGCGCGGTCCTCGGCAGAATCGTTCTGGGACGCAGTCGCGATGTCTTGCGAATTTGTCGTCGATTGACCTGTTGCCCGCGTAGTTGGCAAATCAGGCGGCAATCGGCGCGAACGGGCCTATCTTGCGGCAGGTACCTTGTGATCCGGCCTTGATCCCCCTAAGTCTCTGAGCAGAGGTTCGTATTGAGAACCAATGAATTTTACAGGGAACAGGTAATGACACGGGTAACGAAGGCGGTCTTTCCAGTTGCAGGTCTGGGCACGCGATTTTTGCCGGCGACCAAGGCAATGCCGAAAGAACTGTTGCCGATTATTGACAAGCCAATCGTACAATATGCTGTTGAAGAAGCTGTCGCGGCAGGCATTACCGAGTTGATCTTTGTCACCGGGCGCAACAAGCGCGCCGTGGGCGACCATTTCGATGCCAATCTGGAACTGGAGGCCCAACTCGTTGCCAAGGGCAAGCCAGAGTTGCGCGATATGGTCCGCAACATCGTGCCCGAAGGCGTCGCGTGCATTTTTATGCGTCAGCCAGAACCTTTGGGTCTGGGCCATGCGGTTCTGTGCGCGGCACCAGCCGTTGGCAACAATCCCTTTGCGGTGCTCTTGGCGGATGATCTGATGCAGGGCGAGATCCTGCCGACCGTTGCGCTGGTCGAGGCATTCGCCCGTGACCCGCGTACTGTGCTGTCGGTGTCAGAGGTCGCGCGCGAGGAAGTGTCAAAATATGGCATCATTCGACCCGGTTCCATTGGGCCGGACGGTGTGATCACCGTAGACGGCATTGTAGAGAAGCCACCTGCCAACGAGGCACCGTCGCGGCTGGCCTCGTTCGGGCGCTATGTTTTCACGCCCGAGGTATTTGAAATCCTGCGCCACCTGCGCCCTGGCGCTGGTGGAGAAATACAACTTGCAGATGCAATCGACGAACTGGCCCGGCAGGGCAAGGTATCCGCGATCACCAATCCCTCTCGGCGATATGACTGCGGATCGAAATTTGGCTATCTGACAGCCCTTGTCGATGCAGCATTGGCAGACCCGGAGTACAGCGCGCGCTTCCTTGAACTGATCCGCAATCGCGTGGAGAAACCTTTAGAAAAATGATTTAAATACAAGAGTATAGTTACCCGTTGTTCGTTTCGGAATCTGCCCTGTGTTGTTCTGAAAATATCGCGCATCTTGGACGCGGTCAGCACAGGGGGACCGGTTTTTTGCACCGGCCGTTTCATCGCACGGACCAAAACCATCATACACGGATCAACCTGCGTACCCGGCAGCGCATTTTTTGTGCAACGTCTTTTTTTCAGGCAATTAATTGCCGGTCGTCAGACCGCCCCCCTATTCTTATGCGTGTATTTGTGTATACGACTAGCCTAGATAGTCGCATTTGGACTTGACGGTAGCAGTGTAGCGAGTCGCCCAGAGTGTGGGGGCATTTAAGCCAACGGGTGACATTATGACCGACTACTCGAAATTTCTTGTCGTTTTTCTGCTGTCGTTTTTGACATGCGCAATTTTGGTCGTGTCGCGCAGGTACTACATGCCGCGCCTGCGGCCTCGGGGCGATCTGTCCGCGTGTCAGGCCCTGCATTGTGATGAGACCCCGCGCCTGGGTGGCATTGGCATCATGCTGGCGATGACACTGGCCATGACGATCATGCCACAAAGTATGGAGCGTCTGTTCGGTATATTTGCCCTCTCGCTTGCCCCGGTTGTTTTCACAGGTCTGGCCGAGGACCTCGGGTATCGCGTCTCGCCCAAGGGTCGTCTGTTTGCCGCTGTTGTTTCCAGCCTGGTCATGATCACCGCTCTGTCCGTCTGGATTCCGCCATCAAGTGGGATCGCGGTAATCGACTTTGTGTTGCAGTTTGCCATCATCGCTGTGCCACTCACAGTGCTGTGGGCGACCGGCATCTGTCATGGGTTCAACCTGATTGATGGTGTCAACGGGCTGAGTGCTGGTCTGGCCCTCATGATCGCCACTGGATTGTGGTGGATTGCTGATGCCAGCGGCGCCCGAGAGCTTGCCTTGCTGAGTGCGGCGCTGATCCCTGCGCTTCTGGGCTTCATGCTGTTCAATTGGCCATATGGCCGGATTTTCCTTGGCGATGCTGGGGCATATGGTATCGGCCATCTGCTTGTCTGGTTCGCGATCCTGCTGGCATGGGCGCTGCCCGACATCTCTATTGTGGCGCTGGCGCTCATGTTTTTCTGGCCTGTTGCCGATACTTTTCTGGCAATCTGGCGGCGAAGGTATCTGGGGGCTCCGGTCGATGCCCCAGACAGGCTGCATTTCCACCAGTTCGTTTTCCGTATTCTGGCGCAAACGGTTGGCAAGAGGATGTCTGCGCGCGCTGTGAATTCGCTGACTGGGTTGGTGCTTCTGCCCTTGGCGGGGATGCCCGTTGTTGCAGCGGTGGTCTTGCGCGATGCGCCTTATCTGGCAGCGGCGGCCTGGGTCGGTTTCGGGATATTGTTCGTCGTTTGCTATGTCTGGGGTATCGCCCAGTTCAGAGGGCGCAAATTCCGCGGGGCACGGCCAGAGTTTCATGTGCATCCCGCAGAATAGGGCTCCTGTCCCACATGCGCTATTGCAATATCAGCGCACGGAGTGCTGCCACCTGCTCTGACAGTAGCCTGGCGTTGCCGCGGGATTCTGCATTCAGCCTCATGACGGGCTCTGTATTGGAGGCGCGCAGGTTGAAACGCCAGTCCCCCATATCAAGGCTGATGCCGTCGGTTTCATCCACTTCCAATGCACTCGGCATGTAGGTGGCACGGATGCGGTCCATCACCGACTGAGCATCGGCAAGGGTAAAGGACATTTCGCCCGAAGATGGAAAAGCCGAACGCCTCTGCGCGACCAGATCGCGCAAGGGGCCCTTGCGACTGACCAACTCGGCGATCAGCAGCCATGGGATCATGCCTGAATCACAATGGCAGAACGCGCGAAAATAATGATGCGCCGACATTTCGCCGCCATAGACTGCCCCGGTGTCACGCATGGCTTGCTTGATATAGGCATGCCCTGTGCGCGACTGAACCGCCTGTCCGCCGGCGCGGGTGACCACATCGCGTGTGTTCCACAGCACGCGCGGGTCGTGAATGATTGTCGCGCCCGGTGTCCTGGACAAGAACACCTCGGCCAGAAGACCCACGATATACTCGCCCGCGACAAATTCACCCTCGTGGTCGAAAAAGAAACAGCGGTCGAAGTCTCCATCCCAGGCAACCCCGAAATCCGCTCCTGCGTCACGCACGCCCTGTGCGGTGGCGGGCTGGTTCTCGGGCAGAAGCGGGTTCGGGATTCCATTCGGAAAGGACCCGTCAGGCGCATGGTTCATACGCCTGAATTGCAGACGGGCGCCGCGTGCGTCCAGTTCTGCGGCCAGCGCGTCAAAGGTCGGGCCTGCCGCGCCATTGCCCGCATTGACCAGAATTGTCAGCGGGCCAAGCGCGGGGGCGTCGACAACGGACATCAGTTTCTGAACATAGGCCAAACGCGCGTCTGCCGCGATATCTCGTCTGTGTCCGCCTGCCCGCGCAGCGCCGAACGCATTGCGCCCGGCGAGTGCCTTTATCTGTGCCAGACCAGTTGATGCGTCCAGCGGGGCCGACCCGGCGCGCACCATCTTCATGCCATTCCAGTCAATCGGGTTGTGCGATGCTGTCACGCAGATCCCGCCATCTGTATCGAAATGCGATGTTGCAAAATACATCTCTTCGGTGCCCGAAAGGCCCAGATCAAGCACCTCGACGCCTTCGTCGATCAGCGCTGATGCAACTGCATCAGCTAGCGTTTCAGAGGATGCGCGGCAATCTCGCCCCAGAATGACCCTTTGCGCTCCGAGTGTCCGGGCAAAGCCGCGCCCGATGCGATAGGCGATGCCTGCGTCCAGATCCATACCCAACCGCCCACGGATGTCATAGGCCTTGAAACAGGTCATTTCTGTCACGACAACTCTCCGGTAATCTGCGCCCCGCCATGATACCTGTCTGCCAGCAATGCCGGGGGCAGTAAAGCCGCGCTCTGATCTGCCCAATGGCTGATGTCGCATGATGACCAAGCGCAATGCCTGACCGGTGCAGAAGCGAAACATCTGGTGTCATTGTCACGCAACCAACCAGCATGGCGGGTCAGCAGCACCCGAAAAAAACAAGGCCCCGAGGGTTTCCTCGGGGCCTTGTTTGCATGTCTCGGCAAATGTTCAGTTGGTTGCTGCCGCTTCGTCTTCTTCGTCCTCAGCCTCGGGGGCAAGGCTGACCAGAAATGCAATGATATCACGCGCGGTATCTTCGTCGCGGACACGGAAGGACATCTGGCTACGCGCACGGCGATCATCCAGAGCTTCACGCAAATATGTGTTCGGGTCCAGCAGGTAAGGCACCATATCCTCTTCGGTCCAGACCAGACCGGCTTCGCCCGCCTCGACCAGTGAAGCGCCATAGCGGAAACCGTCAATTATACCGGCCTGACGCCCGATGACGCTGTAAAGGTTCGGACCAGTGCGCACATTCGGGCGACCGGCCAGAACATCACCAGCCTCATTGATCACATTGTGACAGTTCTGGCACTGACTTGTGAACGCTGACGCCCCGGCTTCGGGATCCCCAGCGTGCGCGGCGAAAGCGGCAAACGAGAACGCAATCGCGCCAAGCGCCGTAGTGTTCAGTATTTTCATAGTTTTTCCTCCCGGATCAGACGGTTTAGATGTGGCTCAGAGCGCGCTTGAGTCAAGTCACTTTTCAGGCGACAGCATGGGCGATTGCACATTGTTTCCACAGTGATGTGAGCGCGTCGACCAGATGATCGATATCGGCATCAGTGTGAAGCGGGCCGGGCGTGATGCGCAGCCGTTCCGTACCCTTGGGCACAGTGGGGTAGTTGATCGGCTGCACATAGACGCCCCAATCGTGCATCAGGATGTCCGAGATCATGCGGCACTTGACCGGGTCGCCAATCATGACGGGGATGATGTGACTTTCATTGGCCATATGCGGTATGCCTACTGAATCGAGCCGCGCCCGCAGACGTGCAACGCGAGAGCGCTGCGCCATGCGTTCGTGATCCGAATTTTTCAGATGCCGGATCGAGGTTGTCGCCGCCGCCGCAAGCGCCGGTGGCAGGGCGGTGGTGAAGATGAAACCCGATGCGAAGGAGCGGATGAAATCACACAACGCCGTAGAGCCCGTGATATACCCGCCCATCACGCCAAACGCCTTGCCCAGCGTCCCTTCGATCAGGGTGATCCGGTCTGCCAGGCCACGTTCTTCCGAGATGCCACCGCCGCGCGGGCCATACATGCCCACGGCGTGCACCTCGTCCAGATAGCTCATTGCGCCATGCGCCTCGGCCACCTCGATGATCTCGCGCATCGGGCAGATGTCGCCATCCATGGAATAGACCGATTCAAACGCCACGATCTTGGGCCGGTCACCCACGGCTTTCAGCTTGCGGTCCAGATCGCGCCAGTCATTGTGTTTCCACAGCACCTTGTCGGCGCGCGAATGGCGGATGCCTTCGATCATGCTGGCGTGGTTTTTCTCATCCGACAGAATTACGGCGTTGGGGATTTTTGCGCCCAGTGTGGACAGGGCGGCCCAGTTCGACACATACCCCGAGGTGAACAGAAGGGCGGATTCCTTGGCATGCAGATCGGCGAGTTCCTCTTCCAGAATGCGGTGCATGTGGTTGTTGCCAGAGATATTGCGCGTGCCGCCCGCGCCGGTTCCACAGCTTTCAACCGCGCGCACCATGCTGCCAACGACCTCGGGATGATGCCCCATGCCCAGATAATCATTCGAACACCAGACCGTGACTTCCTGCACACCCGGACCGTTGAAATGCTTGACCCGAGGAAAGGCACCACACTGACGCTCGACTTCGGCGAAGATGCGGTAGTTGCCTTCGGATTTCAGCTTGTCCAGTTCGGCGGCGAAATGAGCGTCGAAATTCATGGGGTCCCCCTCGGGTGTGTTTTTGTCTTTCGGTTTGCCGGTGCCGGGATCATCCAGCGCCAGAGTTTGTCGTCGCGCACGCGCCAGACCATGAACCAGTGTTCCAGCAATGCGAGGGCTGTCAGCATCGACAGCAGAGTAAAGCCGATTATGGCACCCTGATCGCCCACCTGCGTGGCGCGCCAGAGTCGTTCGAGAAAACAGCCTACCGCAAGCGCGATCAGCGTGACGGAAAGCGGGAAGAAACCGCTGATCGGCCCCTGACGGAAATAGCTTGCCAGATGCGCGAGCGGTGAGGGTAGAAAGTCCGTGTTGATGCGCGGAACACCCAGATACAGGTTCAGCTTGGCTGAAATGCGGGCAATGAACAGCACCAGAAAGGTCCACAGCGCGAACTGGTTTTCAGCACCCCATGCCGTGGTGACAAGGGCTACAAGAATACCCGCAAGAAGGATCTCGTGATAGGCGATGGTTCCGAAGGCCGCCCAGAAGCGCGCCTGCGGGGCAAGTCCGGATGCGCAGGCGCGCCTGTTCGGACCCGTGATGATACCCGAGAGGAATGCAAGCTCGACCCAACCCCAAAGGGCCAGCGCTGACAGGAAAGCCAGCCAGACACCTTGCGGGCTGGGGTCCATCAGAGTTGCACTGACGCCCAGCATGCCAAGCGCGAACATGGGCAGGGACAGGATGACGGACCAGGCATGCTGGTCACGTCCGCCACGATCGGCCACATGGACGCGCCACAGCAAGATGCCGGTCGCAAACCACCACAGGAAGAGCGCAGCAAGGGCAGCGATCCAGGGGGTTTCGAACATGGGCGGGTCTCCGGTGGATATGGGGTGCCGGGGCAGGCCCGGCACCTTGTTGGCTTAAAATGCGGGTTCCAGACGGACCGATTCTGGCGGTGTCGTCTTCTTGACCGGGATCAGATAGAGCGAGGCAAAGGCAAAGGCGGCCTGTGCGCCTGCGGTCAGTTTGCCCATGGTCTTGCTCAGCCCGGTCGCTTTTTCGGCCGCCTCCATCTTGCGGAAGGCGCGTTCCATCCGCTTCAGGTTTGGCATCCAGCGCGGGTGGTCGATATCCACTTCCACCGGAAAGACCTGCCGCGCGATGGTGCTGGTCTTGCGGAACACTTCCTGATCATACCAGTCGATATCGACGCCAAGGGCTTCATGGAAAGCCGGGCGCGCATGGTCGCGCACATACATCGTCGAATAGACTGCGGTCAGAAAGAACCGGATCCACAGCTTGTTGACAAAACTCTCGGTCAGCTTGGGATCGGTGCGCATCAGCAGGGCGAAAGCCTCGCCATGGCTGAACTCGTCGTTGCACCATTCCTTGAACCACTTGAAGATCGGGTGAAAGCGCTTGTCGGGGTTGGCCTCCAGATGGCGGTAGATGGTGATGTAGCGCGCATAACCAATCTTTTCTGACAGGTAAGTGGCGTAATAGATGAATTTGGGCCGGAAATAGGTGTATTTCTTGGCCTTGGTCAGAAACCCGAGGTTCACCGCCACACCCGCTTCGCGCAGCGCGTCATTGATGAAACCGGCATGCCGCGCCTCGTCGCGGGCCATGTAGTTGAACAGCTCGCAAATATCTGGGTTCTTGCCGCGGCGCTTCATCTCTTTGTAGAGCACGCATCCCGAAAACTCTGCCGTGCAGGACGACACCAGAAAATCGATGAGCTCGCGCTTCAGGCCCGGCTCCATCGCGTCCCAGTCAACCTTGTCCCAGGCTTCGGTCTTCTTGAAATGGCCCTTGTTGGGGTCGGCCTTCATCTGACCGATCAGCTTGTCCCATTCTTCGCGCACTGGCGTCACGTCGATACGGTCCAACTCATCAAAATCGGTGGTGTAGAAACGCGGATTCAGCAGGGTGGATTCCTGCGCCATGGCGTCGGTGTCGAACTTGTCCGCAATCTCTGCGTGCAGTTCATCATGTGTGGTGGCATGGACATTCATACGCTCATCTCCTCTGAGAACGAGAATTCACAGAGTTCCATGAATTCAAAATCACCGGTCAGCCGGGTCCACAGCCGCTCCAGCGCATTGGCGCGGGTGATAACGGCAGTGCGATCCTCGGAGATCACCTCACCCCATGCAGCAAGGATGGGCGGCCCCTGGACCAGCACCTCATCACCGGGATGGATGACCGAGCCGTCATTGAAACGCACATGCGCATGCAATGCCTCGAACCGGTGGCTGACTTCGACCGTGCAGGGCACATGATCGATCTTTCGCGAGAAGAGTGACATTTGTTTATTCCCTTGTTTTGTTTTTTGGTTTTGGTTCCGGAAGTTCAGTCTATTTTCAGCAGCCGTTCGAATGCGGCCTGGTTGTCGCTGCCAAACTGGGTCAGTTCGACGCGGTAACTGGTGAGGGGGTCAATGGCGGCAAGGCGCCCATTCTCGAACCTGACGATGTCCAGCGGCAGCGTCGGGTCGATCCCGTGGCGGCGGCGCATCGTCATCAACCCGTTCTGGATCACAGTGACAAAGCCGCCATGTGGCATGTCGGCCAGCATGTTGCCTTCGGAGTCATAGACAGTGACAGCCTGCGCATCATGGCCAACAAGGCTGATCGACCAACTTGCGACTACGGGTGCCTCGGGCGGGATGGCGACTTTTTCACGCCCGGTAAAGCTGGCATAGCCCACAAGCACCAAGGCAGCGACGGGCAGCGCAAACATGGCGCGTACCAGCCCGATGGGGATCATGTCGTTCTGATCCTGCCGTTTGAAGCCGGGCTTGAAGGGTTGTTGCGGATTGGGGTCAGTTGTCATGGCAATTCTCACTCGGCTGCGACCAGATCACCCGTGGGCGCGGTGGTCTTGCGTTCCAGAACAGGCTGCACGATCCGTGCCTCGGCTGCGTCGGCGAGAATCTGCGCCACTTCGGTTGCATCGGGGATGCAGCGCAACGCAGGCTTGGTCACGCGGACATGGCCGGGGCGGCAGTGGGGCCAGAGCACAAGATACGAAAACTTTGTCTCGCCCAATGTCTCCAGCGCGATGGTGCCGGTGCCGTTCTTGCGCAGTGACAGATCAGCATTGGCAATCTGGCGGAAGGGCAGGTTCAATGTGACATTCAGCGCCGCACCGATCCGCATGGCCACGCGGGCGGTCGTGATAGTGTAAACTGTGCTTCGGGCCATGGCCATCGCAAGCAGGCCAATCACGATCATCGCCGCCGCCCACAGCCCCAGATAGGGTAGGCCGAACGCAATGGCGCCAGCGAGGCCAGCGTCGGCTGCGCCAACACTTGCCCGCCAGCCGACGATCACCACGAAATAGCCTGTCACCCAGTTGATCTTGAGGGCTTCGCGCGCAAGGGACCACGTATCAGGCCGGCCCTGCCACAGGATGTGTTCATGTTCAGGGGGGCGCTCGGGCAACCCCGTTACAGGTTCAAATGCAAAATCATCATGCGACATGGGCCGGTTCCTCTGGTTTTTTATGGGTAGTCAGTGTGGTTCAGGCCGGATCGGTCAGAACCTTGCCAAGGGCTTTCAGTTGCGAGGCGCGCTTGTCGGCAGTGTAGAGATAGCCGCCCGCGACATAGCCCGAGATCTTGTCTTCCTCGAGCTTGGTCACCACCTCGGGCGATGCTGTGGTCGGGATGCCTGCAAAAGAGGCCGAGTCCAGTGCGTTGACAACAACCCGGTCCGCCTTGATGCGCACCATCGGCATGGGGACCAGACGCTTTGTCCCGTCATCCAGCGTCACTTCGAGATAGCGCACCAGTTGTTCGGGCACGTCCACCCACATGTCGCTGATCTTGCCGGGCGACTTGCGGTCATGGCACATCACTTGCAGGCCGCGCGGATCGCGCCCGGCAGAGACAGCAAAATCGCCGACCTTTGCCATGGGCTGAATCTTGGCGTGGCCATGGCCATCCAGTTCCGGCTCGTCGCGGCGGGCGGCCCAGGATGCGGGGCCAACACCATCGGCCAGTGCATCGCCCGTGGGCGCAAAGGGGAAACCCCCGCCTTCGGACGTGCGCGCCAGTGCCAGATCGCGGCTTTCGCGTTCGTCATTCGGGGCTTTGAACTCGCCGCGGCCATGGGGCAGCACGAACGTCTTGGGGTCGGGCACGGGCAGCAGCGAATTGGCGTGGCTGCCATCCTCGTTTTCCAGCGGGTAGCCCTCGCGCATGTTCTCGCGCTGGATGTAGTAGATCAATCCGGCGAAAAAAATCCAGAACATGTAGAGAGAGATCAGCGCGAGGTCGAAATTGCCGAAAAATAGCCAGCCATAGGGGGTATCCATGGGTCGTTCCTCCGTTAGGTCAGGTCGGGAAATCGGCAAGGCCGATCCGTTGGTTGCGTGGTTCGGTGGTGTCAATGATCCGGGTCCGCACCAGCGGCCCGAGGATGATGAGCGTCAGGAACAATAGCCCGATCTCGATATGGTAGACGACGGAATAGCCAATATCGGGTGTCATCAGGCCTGCGCCCAGATGGCCTGCATTGGCCAGTCCCTGCACAGTGTCGCGGATGCCGCCACCCAGTGCCACGGCCAGCCCGGCAGCAGTTGCCTGCGCCGCGCCCCAGGCCCCAAGCGCCAGGCCACCGCCAACCACACCGCGCCGGGGCATTTCCATGGCGGCGGTCAGGGTTGCGACCGCGAACAGCCCCAGCCCCAGCCCGATGCCCCAAGCCCCTGCAAAAAACAGCGGCGTTGACAACAGGGGGCCTGCAAAGATCACGGCGGCAAATGCAAAGATTCCCACCAGTATGCCGCGTGCCGCAATACGGTATTGGTCCGTTCTTGCCGCAAGCCAGCGCGCCGCCAGCCAGAAACCAACCAGCGCCCCGCAAGCCCAGACGGCGGTCAGGGTCGTGGTCGCGCCGACGGACAGGCCCAGAATTTCACCGCCATAAGGTTCCAGCAGCACGTCCTGCATGTTGAAGGCAAGACCCCCGGCAAAGACCACCGCCAGCAGACGGCCAGCCTGTCCGCCGCTCATGTAGTCGCTCCAGGCTTCCCGAAACGAGGGGCGGGGTGCGGCGCGTTCTGCGCGGGTCATCGGACGAATTTTTTCTTGCCGCCACAGCGCGATGATGTTCAGCGCAAGCGTCGCAACCGCACAGCCCTGCACCACCTGAATCAGCCGCAGATCCGTAAAGTCGCGCAACAGGAAGCCGACGATCAGGGCCGAAATCGCCATCCCGGCCAGAAAGGTCACATAGAGCAGCGCCACAACGCGCGGGCGCGTGGCGTCATCTGCCCGGTCCGCCGCAAGGGCGACCCCGGCTGTCTGCGTCATGTGCAGCCCGAAACCTGTCATCAGGAATGCCAGCGCGGCAATGACTTCGCCCGCAAAGGGCACGTCATGGACGACATCGCCGGTCAGAACCAGCAGCGCAAAGGGCATGATTGCCAGCCCGCCAAATTGCCAGAGCGAGCCGAACCACAGATAGGGCACCCGCTTCCAGCCGATGGCAGAGCGGTGATTGTCTGACTTGAACCCCAAGAGGGCGCGGAACGGCGCAATCAGCACCGGCAGCGCGATCATGATCGCAACCAGCGAGGCCGCAAGTGACAATTCGACGATCATTACCCGGTTGAGCGTGCCCAGCAGCAGGACCGAGGCCATACCGACCGACACCTGAAACAGGCTCAGCCGCAGGATCTGGTTCAGGGGCAACCCTTCTGACGCCGCATCGGCGAAGGGCAGCCATTTGGTGCCGATGGATTTGAACAGGCTCTTGGGGATGATCATGGTGCCACCCTCAGACATTCCGAAATGTAGAAACCACGCGAGATACGCCCGACCCGCGCGAGGCCCGGAACGCCGATCTGCCGCCAGTCATGCGGGATCATCACGGGCGAACGATCCGACTGTGGAAAGACCTTGCCAACATTCCACATTGCCATCAGCAGCGCAGTGCGCGGAGCGACCGTAAACACGATCTGTCCCGCGCGGCTGCCAAGCCCGTCCAGAGCGGCTTCCAGATCGGGGCGCGTGTAATAGATCAGGCTGTCCATCGCGACCACATGGTCAAAATGCCCCAGATCCGCGGCCAGCATGTCACCCGCCCGAAACTCTACCCGCCCTGACAGCCCCTCGGGCAGGCGCGTGCGCGCGATCTCGATCAGCCGTGGTGAGATGTCGATCGCCGTGACATCCGCCCCCCGCGCTGCGAGTTCCGCCGCCGCCGTTCCCGTGCCGCAGCCTGCATCGAGGACGCGCGCGCCCCGCAGATCATCCGGCAACTGTGCCAGCATCAGTGCGCGCATGCTGTCGCGCCCTTCGCGCACAGTCTGGCGGATGCGCGAGACAGGCGCATCCGATGTCAGGCGCTCCCACACGCGGGTCGCCGTGCCATCGAAATAGCTGGCAACGCGCGAGCGGGTCGCATCATAGCTGGAGAGTGAAGCCAGATCGCGCATCAGTCAAATCCCAGAAACTCGAAGATATCCCGGTCGGGCAGCGGGGTGGGGTTGATCGTCTCGGTCCCGTTATAAAGCGCCTCGGCCAGCCGCATGTATTCGGCGCGGCAGGCCAGCACATCTTCATCGGCATCCATCTCGAACAGCGTCTTCTTCTTCAGACGCGAGCGGCGGATGGCGTCGATATCGGGCATATGACCGATGCGCTTGAAGCCCACACGGTCGCAGAAGCGGTCCACCTCATCCGTGTCGCGCGAGCGATTGGCGATGCAACCTGCCAGCCGCACCTTGTAATTGGCCGATTTCGCCTGCACCGCGGCGATGATGCGGTTCATCGCATAGATGCTGTCAAAGTCATTCGCGGTGACAATCACGGCCTTGTCGGCATGCTGCAGGGGGGCGGCAAAGCCACCACAGACGACATCGCCCAGCACATCGAAAATCACCACATCCGTGTCATCAAGCAGATGATGCTGCTTCAGAAGCTTCACGGTCTGACCTACGACATAGCCGCCGCAGCCTGTGCCTGCAGGCGGCCCGCCTGCCTCCACGCACATCACGCCGCCCCAGCCTTCGGTCACGAAATCTTCAGGGCGCAATTCTTCGGGGTGGAAATCTACCTCCTTGAGAATGTCGATCACAGTGGGCTGCAAGCGCCCTGTCAGAGTAAACGTGCTGTCATGCTTGGGGTCGCAACCGATTTGCAGCACGCGCTTGCCCATCGCGGCAAAGGCCGCGGACAGGTTGGAACTGGTCGTGGATTTGCCGATACCGCCCTTGCCATAGACCGAAAACACAGTCGCGCCTTCGATCTTGGTGGCGGGGTCCAGATGCACCTGCACCGAGCCTTCACCATCGCGACCTTTCAGATCCGGTATCTCATCTCTCGGGCTCATTGTGACTTTCCCTTCATCTTGCAAAAAATACTCCGGGGGGTCGCCGATTGTGGCGCCATTGGTTCAAGCCCAATTGGCGATGGGGCTGGCCCCCTGCCCTGTCCTCGGGGCGATATCGTTGCGGGGTTGCTCATTCGGCGGCAATCCCTTCAACACGGTCTTCGATCTCGTCTGCGGCATCCTGCAACGCAGCGAGTGTCGCGGCATCAGGCTGCCAGTAGTTGCGTTCTGATGCCTCGATCAGGCGGCCTGCCAGACGTGCGCTGGCCTGCGGGTTCAACTCGGCCAGACGGCGGCGCATGGCCTCGTCCAGCACAAAGGTTTCGGACAGGCGTTGGTAGACCCATGGCTCGACCGTGCCGGTTGTGGCCGACCAGCCCAGAGTGTTGGTGACCTGCGCCTCGATCTGGCGCACGCCCTCGGCCTTGTGGGTCAGCAGTGCTTCGTAGAACTTGGGGTTCAGCGCGCGCGACCGGGTTTCCAGTGCGATCTGGTCGCGCAATGTACGTACCTTGCCTGCGCCGCGGGTCTGGTCCCCGATATAGACCGGCGTGTCCTGCCCGCCGCGCGCACGTTTTACCGCCCGCGCAATTCCGCCCAGCGTGTCAAAGTAATGGTCCACTGTCGTCACGCCCAACTCGACCGATTCCAGGTTCTGATAGGCCAGATCAACCGTTTTCAGCGTGGCTTTCAGCAGTTCGGGCTGCGCGACCGGTTTGCCATTCACACCATAGGCAAAGCCCTTGCGGGTCTGGTAGGCGTCGGCCAGCTCGTCTTCATTGCCAAAGGCCGAGCTGTCCACCAACGCGTTGACATTCGAACCATACGCCCCTTCTGCATTCGAGAAGACCCGCAAGGCAGCCGTTTCCATATCCACGCCCAGATCGCGGCAAGCGGCCATCGCATGGGCGCGGACGAAGTTCTGCGCTTCGGGTTCATCGGCCAATGCGGCCTTGCAGGCCGCTTCGGCCAGAAGGCGGGTTTGCAGGGGCAGCAGGTCACGGAAGATGCCCGACAGCGTCATGACCACATCAATGCGTGGGCGGCCAAGTTCTGATAGCGGGATCAGGTCGGCACCGGACAGGCGACCATAGGCATCAAAGCGCGGCGTCGCACCAATCAGGGCGAGGGCTTGCGCGATCGGGCCACCATCGGACTTGATGTTGTCGGACCCCCAAAGGACCATCGCAACCGTGCGCGGCAGGGTCGGATGTGCATCGAGGATCTTTTGCGCCTGCACCGCACCTTCGCGCATTGCAAAGGCGGTTGGCATGCGGAACGGGTCGAAGGCGTGGATATTGCGACCGGTGGGCAGGATCTCCGGGCTGCGGATCAGGTCGCCCCCTGGAACGGGCGCGATATATTCTGCCGAGAGGGCGCGCATCAGGCCGGTCATTTCGGAATCGGATTGCAGGGCGGCATCCATTGCGGCGCGTTGCACATCATCGGCTTCGACATGTGCCAGCAGGTTGGCGCGGGCTTTCGCATCCATCTTGCGGCCCATGATATGCAGACCTTCGGGGATCAGTGCATCTTCGCATTCCAGCAGTCGGACCCAGAGGGTTTCGGGCGCACCGGACAGGTCCACAGCCGCGGCCTGTTCGGCAATTAGCACTTCCAGATCGGCCCTCGCGTCATCTTCGGGCTCCATCCGGCGCCAGCGTGTCAGGCTGTCTTTCAGTTCCTGCAGACCCTTGTAGAGACCCGCTTGCGCGACAGGTGGCGTCAGATGGGTGATCGTCACGGCACCAGAGCGGCGCTTGGCGAGGCTCGCCTCGGACGGGTTGTTGGCGGCATAGAGATAGACATTCGGCATCTCGCCGATCAGGCGGTCGGGCCAGTCGCGCGCACTCATGCCGGCCTGTTTGCCGGGCATGAATTCAAGCGCACCATGCATCCCGAAATGCAGGATCACATCGGCCGCATAGGTGTTGCGCAGCCAGAGATAAAACTGGGCAAAGGCATGCGTGGGGGCGAAACCGCGCTCGAACAGCAGGCGCATCGGATCGCCTTCATAGCCAAAAGTCGGCTGGACGCCGACAAAGACCTTGCCGAATTGCGCGCCCAGCACGAACACGCCACGCCCGTCGGACTGGATGCGACCGGGGGCCGGGCCCCAGACGGATTCGATGGCGGCCAGCGGTGGGCAGTTACGGACCATTTCTTCGGCGGGGATATGTGCGGCGACATTGGCCTCTTGACCATAGGTGGCCGCGTTGCCCTTCAGCACGGCTGCGCGCAACGCGTCCGAGGTGGCAGGGGGCGTGATGTCATAACCCTCGCGCGCAAGGCGGTGCAGGGTGTTGTGCAGGCTTTCGAACACATCAAGATAGGCCGCAGTGCCGACAGCACCGGCATTGGGCGGAAAGCCAAAGAGCACGATCCCCACGCGCTTTTCTGCATTTTCCTTGCGGCGCAGCGCGACCGTGCGGGCCGTTTTCTCCGCCAGCGACGTGATGCGTTCGTGACAGGGCGACATCTCGCGGCTCGTGCTGTCAGCGTGGCATTTATGGGCGCAGCCAGTGCATGTGTCGCTGCCATGCCGACCCGCATAGACCATGGGACAGGTCGCGCCGTCGATTTCGGGCAATGCGATCAGCATGGTGGTTTCCACCGGGCCAAGGCCGGTGCCGGATGCTGCCCATTGGCCGAGTGTCTGAAACTCCAGCGGATGCGCGACCAGATAGGGCACATTGAGAGCGCTCAATGTTTCTACTGCGGCGGGGCTGTCGTTATAGGCCGGTCCGCCAACGAGACTGAAACCGGTCAGCGACAACAGCGTGTCGATCTTGCCCTGATGAAATTCGGCAATCGCAGGGCGACCATCCAGACCACCGGCAAAGGCCGGGATGACGGCAAGGCCGCGAGCCTCCAGCGCGCGGATGACGGTATCATAATGCGCCGTATCCGACGCAAGGATGTAGGACCGCATCAACAGCAGACCCACGGTGCCCTTTGCGTCCGGGGGACGTGGCAGATCAGCGGCGTTCGTGGTGATACGCTGGGTCAGATCCGGGTGATAGAGACCAAGTTCGGGATAGTCGATCGGGGCCGCGGCCTTGACTTCCCGCCATTCGGGGCGCGACGCATAGCGCGAAATGAGGAAGCGCATCATCGCTTCGATGTTTTCGTCGGACCCGCCAAGCCAATATTGCATCGACAGGAACCATGCGCGCAGATCCTGTGCCTTGCCCGGAATGAAACGCAGGATTTTTGGTAGACGGCGCAAGAGGCTCATCTGCTTGGCACCGGATGCGGGTTTGGTCTTGTCGCCACCGCCACGCAGCTTTTTCATGATCTTGGCGATGCCTGTGGCGGGCTTGGCCATGTCAAGATCGCCCATGCGCGTGAGTCTGACGATCTGGGGATCAGCAATCACGCCGACAAAGGCATCTGCGCGCGCGCGCGCCGCCTGAAGTTCCGGCAGGCAGGCGGTGACATGCTCTTCGATGAACAGCAGGTTCGCGACGACGATGTCGGCGGCGTTTATCGCGGCTTTGGCTTCGGCCAGTGCTGTCGGGTTTTCAGCCCATTCGGCGGCAGCATGGATCGACACTTCCAGCCCCGGAAAATCGCGGCGCAGACGTGGCAGCACGCGCATGGCCGGACCCGCCGCATGTGCATCGAGAGTGATGACGACAAAGCGATAGGGCTTGGGATGGATGTGCTGACTATCGAGCATAATGGGCCTTGGCCTCGTAGAGGGTATCGACAGTGATTTCCTGCAATCCTTTTTCGACAGCGAATTTCTCGGTGTTGCGGCGGGCCTTTCCACGCACGAAAAAGGGGATTTTCTTGAGTTCACGCTCGGCGCAGGTCAGCCAGATGATGTTATCCATCGAGGGCGGAGCGGATGGCGGGGGCATCGAGCCCCCTTCATCCGCGGCCACAGTCGTGGCGGGCGCGCTCTGGGGCAGGACCTGGGCCTTGCCGCCATGATGCGAGGGGCCTGCTTCATCGTGGAATTCGAAATCCTCGCGGAACATGGTCAGCAGATGCTCTTCCAGCCCCATGACCAGCGGATGCACCCATGTGTCGAACAGGACATTCGCGCCTTCGAACCCCATCTGCGGCGAATAGCGGGCGGGGAAATCCTGCACATGCACGGGGGCCGAGATCACCGCGCAGGGAATGCCCAGACGCTTGCCGATGTGGCGTTCCATTTGCGTCCCGAGGATCATCTCGGGTGCGGCGTCCTCGATGGCGGTCTCGACATCGAGGTAGTCATCGGTGATCAGCGCCTCAAGGCCGAATTCGCGGGCCAGCGCCCGCAATGGGCGGGCCTGTTCGCGGTTGTAGCAACCCATGCCACAGACTTCGAACCCCATCTCGTCGCGCGCGACCTTGGCAGCGGCCATGACATGGGTGCCGTCCCCAAAGAGAAACACGCGCTTGCCGGTCAGATAGGTCGAGTCCACTGACGCGGCCCACCAGGGTTGGCGCAGGCGCGAGTCGTCCACGGGCAAGGTCGAGCCGGACAGCGCGCGCACTTCCTCGATAAAGGCGCGGGTGGCATTGACGCCGATGGGAATGGTCCTGGTAAAGGGCTGGCCGAGTTCCTTTTCGCACCAACGCGCGGCAGATTCGGCGGTTTCCGGATAGAGCAGCACGTTGAAATGGGCCGCCCCCATGCGGGTGATGTCCGCGGGACTGGCCCCCATGGGCGCGGCCACATTCACTTCGATGCCCATTTCGGACAGGAGCGCGGTGATTTCCTGCATATCGTCGCGATGGCGGAAGCCGAGTGCCGTGGGGCCGAGGATGTTGCAGGTCACGCGCTCGGTGCGGGCCATGGGTTTGGCCAGCGCGCGGCAGATCTGCAGGAAGGCCTCATCACAGCCGAAATTTTCCTTGCGCTGGTAGCTGGGCAATTCCAGCGGAATGACCGGCACCGGAAGCCCCATGGTTTCGGCCAGTCCACCAGGGTCGTCCTGAATGAGTTCGGCGGTGCAGGAGGCCGCGACCAGAAGCGCCTGCGGCTGGAAACGTGCATGTGCATCGCGGCATGACTGCATGAACAGCCCCGCCGTGTCGGCCCCCAGATCGCGCGCCTGAAAGGTGGTGTAGCTGACGGGTGGGCGATGGTTGCGCCGCTCGATCATGGTGAACAGGAGATCGGCATAGGTGTCGCCCTGCGGTGCGTGCAGGACCATGTGCAGATCGCGCATGCCAGTGGCAACGCGCATGGCGCCGACATGGGGCGGGCCCTCATATGTCCAGACGGCGAGCTTCATGGCTTGCGTCCTGTCTTGAGTATTTCTGGCAAGATGAAGATGCAGATCATTCGGCTGCCTCCATCCGGTTGGGGTGCTGGCCTGCAAGAAGCGCGCGGCGGCGCAGGGGGCGCGCGAAGAGTGCCGCCAGATCGCCTGCCTGCTCGTAGAAATGGACCGGGGTGAAGACGAGTTCGATTGCCCATTTGGTGGTGAGGCCCTCTGACTCGAGCGGGTTTGCGAGACCCAGTCCGCACACGGTCAGGTCAGGCTGCGCTTGCCGCACGCGGTCGAGTTGCAGATCCACATCCTGACCTTCGGAAATGACCGGGCCAGCGGTGATGAGATCAAGTTCCGGGCCGTGCAGATCAGCGTGCAGATAGGGCGTGGAAATCTCGACGGCGTGCATGCCACATTCGCGGGTCAGAAACCGCGCAAGCGGGATTTCAAGCTGGCTGTCGGGCATGAAGAAGACGCTTTTGCCGCGCAATGTCGCCGCAGCGGCGGCGATGGCCTTTTCAGCGCGGGCGCGGGGCGCTGCGACAACGGCATCGACCTTTTCAGGGCCGATGCCAAAGCTGGCGGCAACCGCCTTCAGCCAGAGTGTCGTGCCTTCGGCGCCGAAGGGAAACGGGGCCGCGATGACTTGCGCGCCGCGCCGGGTCAGGGCGGCATGGGTATCGCCAAGGAAGGGCTGGGTCAGGGCATAGCGCGTGTTTGGTCCGATGGCGGGGTCAAGCTCGGCCCGCTTGGCGGGCAGGCAGCGGACTGGCGAAATCCCGATCTGTTCCAGAAGGTCCAGCGCCTGATCCTCGACAACATCGGGCAATGCGCCGACCATCAACAGTTCTTTTGCGTCTGTCGCGGGCAGGGCAGGGACCATCGAGGCGAGACAGGCATCTTCGCCCTGGGTAAAGGTTGTCTCGATGCCGGAACCAGAGAAATTCAGGACGCGGACCTTCGGACCATGTTGGGCGCTGAGGCGTTCCGCGGCGAGTGAAAGATCAAGCTTGATGACCTCGGACGGGCAGGAGCCCACGAGGAAAAGTTGGCGAATATCGGGGCGACGGGCCAGCAGACGGGCGACTTCACGGTCCAGCTCGGAATTGGCGTCGGCCATTCCGGCAAGGTCTTTCTCTTCAAGAATCGCCGTCCCAAAGCGCGGTTCGGCGAAGATCATCACACCAGCGGCCGATTGGAGAAGATGCGCGCATGTGCGCGAGCCAACGACAAGAAAGAAGGCGTCCTGCATCTTGCGGTGCAGCCAGATAATGCCGGTCAGGCCGCAGAAAACCTCGCGCTGTCCACGCTCGCGCAGGACAGGGGTGCTGCGGCACCCGGATTGAAGCGGAGCGTTCATGCGATGACCTCTGAGTGTTGGGGGCTGCTCAGGCGTGCCATGCGCAGCTTCCATAGAAACTGGATGGCATTGACGGCGTAGATTGCGTAGGCCAGCAGCGCGAGGGCCATGAGTTGGTCCGGTGTCATGAAGCCTGCAAACAGCGCCACCAGATACAGCGTGTGCAAGGCGATGACGGCAAAGCTGACCACATCCTCCCAGAAGAAGGGTTCCGCCAGCAGGTATTGACCAAAAACCTCTTTTTCCCAGATCGCACCGGTGACCATGATGGTGTAGAGCGCCAGGGTCTTGACCAGGACCGAAATCGTGGCGGCAAGATACCCCTCGCCCGTCATCAGGAACCGGATCACCAGCACCGCCGAGATGATGCAGATCACGAATTGCACCGGTGCAAGGATGCCCTGCACCAAGGTCCAGTGAGATGCATCGCGAATGCGGCGTTGCTCGGGTGTGTAAAGTGGCTTTTGGATAGCTTTTCTGCCCATCTGGCAGCCCCCAGTTCTCGATTCCCAAGCAAATCTTAGCGCCCCGTCGGCCAAAGTGTCAATTATAATTTACACACCTGACGCCCAAATCTGTCAGGGCTGGCTGCGGGGCTTTCCGCAACAAATCTTGCCGTAAAGCCGTATTATTCTGCATTTATAGGGGCTTCTGTATAGAATCTCTGGATGCCAGTGCGGCAACTGTAAGTTTCTTTTGACAACTGCGGCCAATCCTGCGACCGTATAAAGATTATCGCTGCTTGCGCCGAGTCGGCTATTTTGGGCCGCGTAACGCTGCTTGGACGAACGAGGGACGATATGGACAGCCTGAGCCATATGCTGGAATATCGTCAGCGCCCCGCGGAGGCCGTGCTGACAAAATTTGCACTTCGCTGCGTTTCCGAATTGACACGGACGCACAGGATAGAATCCGGAGAACCTCAGCGTGATGTTCTTCATCTGCTCATCCGGCATGCCATGACTGGCGAGCAAGGTGCGCTGACAGAGCTTTATGGCATGATTCAGCATAAAGGTGTGTCCGCAGAGCAGGTTGTCGACGTATACCTGCCAGCCGCGATAGACCGGATCGGTGCGGACTGGCACGAATGCGAGATGGACGTTCTGCAGACCTCGATCGCGCTGTCGCGCCTTCAGGGTTTGTTGCGTGAACTTGGTCGCGCGTGGATCTCCGATCGGGTGGGGCATACATCAGGACCATGTGTCCTGCTGGCCTTGCCTGCGGGCGAGCAGCACACGCTTGGAACCATGATAGCGGCCAATCAGTTAAGACGGGTAGGTGTGTCAGTTAAGCTGTGTTTGGTGCCGACTCAGGGCCATTTGCAGAAATTGTTGTCCGAGAGCCGGTATTCTGCCGTTTTTCTGTCTTGCTCAAACAGATCGTGTCTTGCGTCTTGTGCGGAATTGATAAAGACAATCCGCGATTATTCCGGTCAGGGGATGCCTGTAGTCTGTGGAGGCGGGATTGTCGCCGAAATGGGGCAGGAGATGACCTCACGTGCACTGGCCGCCCAGATTGGTGCGGGCCTTGCGACAGCGGACATTTCCGAGGCACTCGCCTTTATTGGCGGTCAGAGCAGGCAGTTTGCTGCTGAATGATCAGTTAGAAGTGAGAGTGCGGTCACTATCGGGCCGTGAAAAGGAGCGGGCCGAGCGTGTCGAATGATGGAGTCAATATTCGATTGCATGGGTCACAACCCATACTGCAAGACCCGGTGGTTTCATCTGTCGTGGCGGCGCTTTCGGACATTTCCCTGACGCTGGATCAGGATCGTGTCGTCACTGCATCTGTTGCAAGACCGTCATCGCCCTTTTCAAGCCATGTTGAAAATTGGGTCGGGCAAAGATTTACTGCGCTCATTCAGGGTGACTCGCTGCGTCGTTTTGAACAGCGTATATCGGAACTCGCCGAGCGTGCAGCGCAGGGCGAGGTCGCACCATTTCGCTGGGTCGAACTGGAACACCGTGACAGCGCGGGGCATTCCATGCCCGTGCGGTATGCCATGCACTGGATATCGTCGCGCGATGAGGTGTTGATGCTGGGACAGGACCAGCGCCCCATCATCGAGATGCAGCAACAGCTGCTGAATGCGCAGATTGCGCTGGAACAGGATTACGAAGCTCAGCGCGAAATGGATACGCGCTATCGCCTGTTGATGGATTTCACCTTGGATGCGATTGCGCTTGTCTCTGCCAGCACCGGGCGCGTGGTCGATATCAATCACAACGCAGCCTCACTGTTCGGGATCAAGCGGGCCGACCTGATTGACACATTGTTCGCAGACCGGTTTGTAGCGCGTGGCAAGACCGGGTTGATTGCCAGCCTGACCACGCATGTTGCACTCGAATCGCCTGAACCTGTCGAGGTCGAGATCAAGGGAGCGCAACAGAATCTGTTGCTGTCCTCCAAACTGTTTCGCGCAGCCGGGGAACAGCTTATCCTTGTGCGCCTGATCGACCCCGAATTTGGCTCGGTCGCGGATGGGCGTCTGGTCGCGAATTTACGGCAATTGTTTTATCGTGGCCCGGATGCGATGGTCTTTACGGACCGAGACGGTCGAATTGTCGAGGCGAATGAGACGTTCCTGAACCTGACCGACGTCTCCAGCATGAATGATCTGCGCGGTGTGAGTATTGCCGAATTCCTGGCGCGCGGCACCGTTGACCTGAAAGTGCTGGTCGAGAACGCGCAGCGCGCAGGGCAGTTGCGCATGTATGCCACAAAACTGAAAACAGGGTTCGAGGCGCAGATTGCCGTTGAAATGTCAGCCACATGGCTGGATGACCGGATTGACCCGGTTCTGGCGCTGGTGATTCGCAACGCGTCCAATTCGGCCGCTCATCGTACCGAAAGCGCACCGCCCGATTCCGACATGCGCGGCGTGATGGAACTTGTCGGGTCTTCCACGCTGAAGGATATTGTCTCGGATACGACAAATGTCATCGAGAAGATCTGTATCGAGACAGCGATTGAACTGACCCGCAATAATCGCGTTGCCGCAGCCGAAATGCTGGGCCTGTCGCGGCAATCGCTCTATGTGAAGCTGCGCAAATACGGGATGATCAGCCGCGAGGATGACTAGACGTCACCTGCGTTTGATCTGTGTCAATTACATCTGACATGTGCGCTGTCAATCTTGGCTTACACAAGCGGAGGTTGGCATGCGTATCGTCTTCATTCACCCGAACTACCATTCCGGCGGAGCCGAAATTGCTGGCAGTTGGCCGCCTGCATGGGTCGCCTACCTGACCGGGTCGCTGCGCTCGGCGGGTTTTGACGATATTCATTTCATCGACGCGATGACAAATCATGTGGATGACGATGCCTTGCGCGAACGTCTGGCAGAGTTGAAGCCCGACGTCGTCGGCACCACAGCCATCACCCCCTCGATCTATGTGGCCGAAGAAGTCCTGAAGATCGCCCGCGAAGTTGCCCCGGATGCGGTGACGGTGCTGGGCGGTATCCATGCGACCTTCATGTTTCGCCAGGTGCTGACCGAGGCCCCGTGGATTGATGTGATCGTGCGCGGCGAGGGCGAAGAGATCGTTGTCAACCTGATGAACGCCATTGCCGAGGGGCGGTGGCCTGCCGACAAACGCAAGATTCAGGGACTCGCCTTTATCGACGAAGGCGAGATTGTCGCAACGCAAGCCGCCTCGACGGTCAAGAACCTTGACGGGATCAAGCCGGACTGGTCGATCCTTGAATGGGACAAGTATATCTATGTGCCGCTGAACCGGCGCGTGGCCATCCCCAACATGGCGCGCGGCTGTCCGTTCACCTGCAGTTTCTGCAGCCAGTGGAAATTCTGGCGCGACTACCGGGTACGCGACCCCAAGAAAGTGGTCGATGAAATCGAGGATCTGGTCGAGAACCACGGTGTCGGCTTCTTCATCCTTGCGGATGAGGAACCCACGATCAACCGCAAGAAATTCATTGAATTCTGCGAGGAACTGATCGCCCGCGACCTGCCGCGCCGCATTCAGTGGGGTATCAACACCCGTGTCACCGACATCATGCGCGACAAGGATCTGCTGCCCTTCTACCGCAAGGCCGGGCTGGTGCATGTCTCGCTGGGCACTGAGGCTGCCGCACAGTTGAAGCTCGATCAGTTCAACAAGGAAACCACCGTCGCCGATAACAAGGAGGCGATCCGCCTGCTGCGCGAGGCCGATATCTTTACCGAGGCGCAGTTCATCGTCGGCCTGGATAACGAAACCGTCGAAACTCTGGAAGAAACCTTCCAGATGGCGTGGGACTGGCAGCCGGATCTGGCCAACTGGGCCATGTATACGCCCTGGCCCTTCACCCCGCTGTTTCAGGAATTGCGCGATCAGGTCGAGGTGTTCGACTATTCCAAATACAATTTCGTGACCCCGATCATGAAGCCAAAGGAAATGACGCGCGGCGGGTTGCTGGAAGGGGTGCTGAAGAATTATCGCCGCTTCTACATGCGCAAGGCGCTGTTCCACTACCCCTGGCGCGGGACCGGCTATCGGCGCAAATACCTGCTGGGTTGCCTCAAGGCGTTTCTCAAGGCGGGTGTGCAGCGGCAGTTCTATGATCTGGGCAAGACCGATTACTTCAGTATGAAATCGCGCGATGATCTGGACTTCGGCTTTGACATGACCCGCACGATTGCCGATGCGCAGCTTGCCGATTGGGAAGATCACGCCGACAAGAAGCGCAAGGCACAAGAGCGCCGCGAGGCTTTGCGTGCCCAAGGCAAGGCGCGGGCCGAAGAGCGCAACGCAATCAAGGCCTGCGGCGGAGGCGGGCAGATGGAAGATCTGCGAGACGCCAAGCGCCCCTTCCGCATGCCCAATGGTGCGGCGCCCGCCATACGCACACCAGCGGAGTAGCACAAATGGCATCCACAGCGCGGATCGGTCCCAATGCCGTCCTGCAGCACCTGCCGGTGCTGGACCTCGAAATCGGAGAGCGTCTGCG
>SKRW01000248.1 GCA_007118295.1 Paracoccaceae bacterium
CCGCTGCAGATTACCACCACACCCATGTTTGCCAGCGCCTGGCTGGTACCGCGTCTGGGTGGGTTTCGCGCGGCCCATCCCGCCATAGACCTTGTGATCGACCCCTCGCCCGGCCTGCGCCCACTGGAAGCGGGCGGGTATGATCTGGCGCTGCGTTCGGGTTGCGGTGACTGGCCGGGGCTGGACGCGCATCTTCTGATTCCCGCGCCGCTGGTTGTGGTTGCGGCCCCACATCTGTTGGACGGGCTTGCGGCAGATGATCTGGACGCCCTGACCGGTCTGCCATGGCTGAGTGAACTGGGGCATAACGAGGCGACTGAGTTTCTGTCGCGCTATGGTGTCGTCAGGGCGTTGAGCGGGGGCGTCACGCATCTGCCGGGCAATCTGATGCTGGATGCCGTGCGCGCCGGGCATGGGCTGGCCGTCGTGACCGAGGCGCTGGCCGCGCCCGATATCGAAAGCGGTCGTTTGCAGATCGTGCTGCGTGATGACACGGCGCGCGGCTATTATCTGGTCACGCGGCAGGGGGTCCAGCGACCGCCCCTGCGCGCCTTTGTCCTCTGGATCACCCGCGAGGCAGCAGCACGATCCGGACTGAATGTCGCAGCCTTCCGGGTTTGACCTGAATCAATGTCTTGAGTATCCGAATACCGCAAGTCTTCACAAGCCCCGGATGCTGGGGGCCGCGCTGGCCTGCTGTTATCGTTCGCGCGTGTTTGCGGGGGCCGGGGCGACCCTGCGCGAATCGGCATCGCTGCGTCATCTTGTCCAAAGGTGCATTTTCGATGCCTGTTTTGATTCAGGTCAAGGCTCATTCTGTTACCATATGGGACGAGCAGAACGATATCCTTTCAGGAGCGCTCACGTGAGTTCCGCAGACCAGACCCCGCCGCCGCTTTATGCAAAGCGCGAACCAATCTTTCCGCGCCGTGTGAACGGCAACTTCCGCACCATGAAATGGTGGCTGCTGGCGATCATGCTGGGCATCTATTATCTGATCCCGTGGATTCGCTGGGATCGTGGCCCCGAGATGCCCGATCAGGCGGTCTTGCTGGATCTTGGCAACCGGCGGTTCTTTTTCTTCATGGTCGAAATCTGGCCGCATGAATTCTATTTCGTGGCGGGTCTGCTGATCATGGCCGGGATTGGTCTTTTCCTGTTCACCTCGGCGCTGGGCCGGGTCTGGTGTGGCTATGCCTGTCCGCAGACGGTGTGGACGGACCTGTTCATTCTGGTCGAGCGGTGGGTCGAGGGTGACCGCAACGCGCGCCTGCGCCTGCACCGCAAGCGCTGGGATGGCGAGAAGATCCGCAAATACGGCCTGAAATGGACCGCATGGTTCCTGATCGCTATGGCGACCGGCGGGGCGTGGGTCTTTTATTTCGCCGATGCGCCAACGCTGCTGGTCGAGTTGTTCACGGGCCAGGCGCACCCGATTGCCTATGGTTCGGTGCTGGTGCTGACCATGACGACCTTTCTGTTTGGCGGGTTCTTCCGCGAACAGATCTGCATTTACGCCTGTCCATGGCCGCGCATTCAGGCCGCCATGATGGACGAAGACACGCTGACCATCGACTACCGCCATTGGCGGGGCGAACCGCGCGGCAAGCTGAAGAAGGGTGAGATGGACCCCAATCAGGGCGACTGCATCGATTGCATGGCCTGCGTCAATGTCTGCCCGATGGGAATCGATATTCGCGACGGCCAGCAAATGGAATGCATCACCTGCGGCCTGTGCATCGATGCCTGCGACGAAGTGATGGACCGCATCGGCAAGCCGCGCGGGCTGATCGGCTATATGGCGCTGTCGGATCAGATTGATGAACAGGCGGGCAAGCCAGTCAAATCGGTCTGGACGCATGTCTTCCGCCCACGCACGATTCTTTACACAACAATCTGGGGGCTTGTCGGTATCGGCTTGATCGTGGCGCTGTTCATTCGTGCCGACCTTGACATGAGCGTGGCCCCTGTCCGCAACCCGACGCATATCGTGTTGTCGGACGGGACCGTGCGGAACATCTATGATATCCGTTTGCGCAACATGCATCACGAACCGCGTGACTTCATCCTCTCGGTTACCGAGAACCCCGACCTGAGCCTGTCCATAGAGGGCGAGGATTCGAACCGGGTGACGGTCGGGGTTGACGAGCAGGCGTTGCTGCGCGTCTATCTGACCGCCCCGCCGGGCACGCCATCAAATACGGCCGAACGCAGCACGGTGCGGATCTGGGCCTCGATCGTGGGCGAGACCGAGCGGGTCTATTCCGACACTGTTTTCAACGGGAGAAACCAATGACACAGGACAAGCACAAGGGATTTCAGATGACAGGCCGCAAGGTGCTGATCATCGCAGTGTCGTCTTTCGGTGTGATCCTCGCGGCGAATCTGACACTGGCCTATAACGCCGTCAGCACCTTTCCGGGGCTGGAAGTGGATAACAGCTTTGTCGCCAGCCAGAACTTCAATCAGGAACTGGCCGAACAACTGGCGCTTGGCTGGGACGTAAAGGCCCGTCATGAGGACGGAATACTGACCCTGTCGATCACCGATCCCGAAGGCCAACCCGTGCAGGTCGCGCATCTGGATGCAGTTCTGGGTGCGGCGACCCATGTGCGCGCCGACAAGGTACCGGAATTCCGGTTCACGGATGGTGCCTATCGTGCCCCGGTGGATATCGGAACAGGGAACTGGAATATCCGTCTGCACGCTGTCGCCGCCGACGGCACGGAGTTTCGCCAGCGCGTCGTTCTGCATCTGCGCTGACGCCTCATGACCATCGCGTCCATGCGCCCATCTGCCTGTCCGGCCTGCGACGCTGCCCCTGCGGCAGAGGCTCTGGCCGGGCGTGCGCCCCTGCCGGATGCACGCTTGCTGCTGTCGGTGCCGGGTGTTCACTGCGCGGGCTGCATTTCCAAGATCGAGCGCAACCTGACTGACATGGAGGGTGTGAATTCCGCGCGGCTGAACCTGACACTCAAGCGCCTGAGCGTCGATGCCAGGGCAGGGCTGGAGGCAAAGGACATCGTCGCGCGGCTGGACCGGCTGGGTTATGAAGCCCACGAGATGGACGCAGGCACCATCTCGATGACCGAGACCGAGAAACAGGGCCGTGACCTTCTGATGCGGGTGGGCGTGTCCGGTTTCGCAATGATGAATGTCATGCTGTTGTCTGTCGCGGTCTGGGCCGGGGCCGAAGGGGCGACCCGCGACATGCTGCACCTGATTTCGGCGATGATCGCGATTCCGACCGTGGCCTTTGCAGGCCAGCCGTTTTTCCGCAACGCATGGAGAGCCTTGCGCGCGGGCCGGATGGATATGGACGGGCCGATTTCCGTCGCGATCCTTCTGACTTTGTTCATCTCGCTGTATGAATCACTGCTGTCGGGCGCGCACGCCTATTTCGAGGCGGTCGTGATGCTCATCTTCTTTCTGCTTGTGGGCCGCTATCTGGATTTTCGCGCGCGCGCAGTTGCGCGGTCCGCCGCGCAGGAACTGGCCGCGCTGGAAGTGCCGCGCGCAACAAGGCTGAACGATGGTCAGGAAAGCGTCGTGTCTGTCGCCGATCTTGTGGTGGGCGATTTTGTGCTTGTCCGACCTGGCGGGCGGGTGCCGGTGGATGGCGTGATCGCGCTGGGCCAGTCCGAGATCGACCGTTCACTTCTGACCGGCGAAACTCTGCCGGTGTTTGCAGAAAAGGGCCATGTCGTCAGCGCGGGCGAAGTCAACCTCACCGGCCCCTTGCAGGTGCGCGTCACGGCGGCGGGCAAGGACAGTTCGCTACATCGCATGGCCGATCTGGTCGCCAATGCCGAATCCGCGCGCATGCGCTACACCACTATCGCCGAGCGCGCCGCAGCGGCTTACGCGCCCACTATCCCGCTGCTGGCGCTGGGGGCCTTTATCGTGTGGATGTATCTTTCGGGTGGTGATTTGCGCCTGTCATTGAATATCGCAGTCGCCAGCCTGATCATCACCTGCCCTTGTGCGCTGGGTCTGGCTGTCCCAGCAGTCGTGACATCTGCCAGCGGCAAACTGTTTCGCAAGGGCCTGCTGATAAAGGATGGCACCGCGCTGGAACGTCTGGCCGAGGTCGATACAGTCATCTTCGACAAGACCGGCACCCTGACCATGGGCACGCCCGTACCCACCAATCTGGAGCAGCACCCGGCTGACGACATGCGCGTGGCGCTGGCGCTGGCCGCGGCGTCCAGCCATCCGCTGGCTGTTGCCCTCGCGCGCGCTCTGACCGAACGGGGGGTGCAACCGGCCCCGGTGGACGACATCACCGAACAGCCGGGCTACGGGATCGAGGGGTTCTGGCAAGGACAGCGCGTGCGGTTGGGCCGTGCGGGCTGGGTCGGGGCAGACGCGCGCGCCATGACTGCGGCCTATCTGGGCATCGGTGACCGGACCCGCACCTTTACCTTTGCCGACCAGTTGCGCCCCGGTGCGGCAGAGGTGGTGCAGGCCCTGCAGGCGCAGGGCAAGGCAGTCCGGCTGATGTCGGGAGATGTCCCCGGCGCGGTTGCCGATCTGGCGCAACGTCTGGGGATCGACCATTGGCAGGCCGAAGCGCTGCCGCAGGACAAGGCCGCCGCGATTGCCGATCTGCATGCGCGTGGCCACAAGGTGCTGATGGTGGGCGATGGGCTGAATGACACGGTTGCCCTGTCGACGGCGCATGTCTCGATTTCGCCCGCCTCGGCGTTGGACGCGGCACGCGCGGCGTCGGACATGGTGCTGCTGGGCCGCGACCTGTCACCCGTGGCAGATGCACTGCGCTTGTCGAAAACCGCAATGCAGCGTATCCGCGAAAACCTGTGGCAATCGGGGATCTACAACATCATTTTCGTGCCAATCGCGCTGCTGGGCTTTGCAACGCCGCTCTGGGCCGCTTTCGTGATGTCGGTCTCGTCGATCACTGTTACACTGAACGCACTTCGACTGAAATGAAGGGTCGGCAATGGAAGTTCTGGCAATCCTGATACCGGTGTCGCTGTTTCTGGGTCTGATGGGGTTGGTGGCCTTTGTCTGGTCGCTGCGCAAGGGCATGTATGACGACCCCGAGGGCGACAGCCAGCGTATTCTTGACCCGCGCTATGACGACAAGCCGAAGCCCGTCGAACGTGACGACTGAACGGGTTTAGCTGTTTCGGTCTGGCAGATTGTTCTTCCAGCGCCGGTGCGACCACATCCACTGGTCCATGTGGTCCCGCAAGACCGCCTCCAGCGAAGTGTTGAGCGCGCGCGTCATGGTGAGCGGGTCGGTATGGGGTATGGGGGCTTCTACCCGGATGCGAAAGCTGATCCCGTCCTTGGCCCGTATCCCGTAGACAGGCACCAGCAGCGCCTCATGTTTCAGCGCCATCTCCGCCGAAGCGGTCGAAGTGCGCGCCGGATGGCCCATGAAGTCGATCAACGCACCATGTGCCATGTAGTGATCCGCGACCAGACCGATCATCCCGCCCTTACGCAGATGCTTGACCAGCCCAACAAGCCCCGAGCGGTTACGCGGAAAGACCGGTTCGGCGATATGCGCCATGGCCGCGACATAGCGCGTGTTAAAGGCGCGGTTGCGCATGGGCATGTAAATACCCGCAATCTGGCACCCCCGTTCCCGCAGCACCACACGCGCGGCGTCGTAATTGCCCAGATGCGCCGTCACCAGCACGACCGGCTGTCCCGCGTCGCGCGCAGCGTCCAGCGCGGTCAGGCCGTCGCCCTCTATGGGGCTGTCGCGGACATGCGCGATAAAGGTATCGCCCGAAAATGTTTCAGCCATGGCGCGCGCCATGTTGCGCGGCACAGCGCGGCTCAGGCGACGGATCTCTGCTTCCGGCAGGTTCGGGCAGACAAGCGCAAGATTGTTGCGCACGCGCTGCGGCATCCCGGCAAGCGGTCCGATGAAATATGCGCCCAGCCAGCCAAGTGCGGCAACACGCCACCGGTAGGGCAGCGGGCGCGTGATCGAGAGAATCGCTGCCGTCACACGGTCTTCCAGCCAGTGCTTCCAACTCAGGGGGGCACTGTCACGGTCATCTGGCGCGGTGGGTGTGGTCCGTGTCATTGGCGTTGATTGCACTGTCCCGTCGCGCGAAGTCAAGCGGACGGGGACAATGCCTCAGTAGCTGTAATCGGCGTAGATGCGCGACAGATCACCCTGCCAGTCGCCATGATAGCGGTTGAGCAGTTCATCTGCCGGGGTCTGCCCACTCTCAACGCTTTCTTTCAGCGCGTTCAGGAAATGGGTTTCATCCGGCAACAGCCCGCCGGCACCGGGGCGCGCACGGGCCTTCAGGCCCGCTTCGGCAATCGTGACGACTTCTCGTGCAAGGTCGTGCAACCTCACGCCACCCGCTGCGCCCTGCAGGCCCGCGACCGAAGCTGCGACCCGCAACTCCTCGCGCGTTTCGGCATCCCAGTCTTTTACCAGATCCCATGCAGCATCCAGCGCGGTCTGGTTATAGGTCAGCCCGACCCAGAGCGCGGGCAGCGCACACAGCCTGCGCCATGGCCCACCATCCGCGCCGCGCATCTCGATGAACTTCTTGATACGCGCTTCAGGAAAGGCTGTGGTCAGATGATCGGCCCAGTCCGAAAGTGTCGGCACCTCGCCGGGCAGTGCAGGCAGGCGACCGACCATGAAATCGCGGAAGGACTGGCCCAGCGCATCGATATACTTGCCATCGCGATAGACAAAATACATCGGCACATCGAGCGCATATTCAACCCATGCCTCGAACCCGAAACCATCCTCGAACACGAAGGGCAACATTCCGGTGCGCGCGGCGTCCAGATCGCGCCACACGCGCGAGCGCCAGCTTTTGTGCCCATTGGGCACCCCCTCGAAAAAGGGCGAATTGGCGAAGAGAGCAGTGGCCACAGGTTGCAGAGCCAGCGCGACGCGCAGTTTCTGCACCATGTCGGGCTCGGTCGCGAAATCGAGATTCACCTGAACCGTGCAGGTGCGATACATCATCACCTTGCCCATGGTTCCGACGCGGTCCATGTAATCGGTCATCAGCCGGTAGCGGCCCTTGGGCATGACGGGCATCTGTTCATGCGACCAGATGGGGGCGGCACCCAAACCGATAAAGCCGATGCCGATTTCGTCGGCCACGCTGCGCACTTCGCGCAGATGGGTATTTACCTCGTCGCAGGTCTGGTGAATCGTTTCCAGCGGTGCGCCCGAAAGCTCAAGTTGTCCGCCCGGTTCCAGACTGACATTTGCACCGTTCTTTTCCAGCCCGATGATATGGCCGCCTTCCAGCACGGGGGCCCAGCCGAAGCGGTCGCGCAGCCCTTCGAGCATGGCCTTGACCGAGCGCGGGCCATCATACGGGATAGGCTGCAGCGTGTCGCGGCAATAGCCGAACTTCTCGTGTTCGGTGCCGATGCGCCACTGGTCCTTGGGCTTGCAGCCTTCGGCAAGATACTTCGCCAGTTGCGCCTTGTTCTCGATCGGCCCGCCGCCGGTCTGGGGGATGGACATGCGCCCTCCGATCTTTGATTGCTGTGCTCTTCTCGGCGCGAGACTTGGCGCGGGGCGTGGCCCAAGTCAAGCACTCACAAACGCCAACCTAGATTCGCAAGGCGCGTGCGGATGTCGGATTCGGTCGTGGGGCAGGCCATGTTGATGGCGTTCAGGCGCAGAAACCAGAACAGATAGGCCGCAAAATCAGGCGGTTCGGCACGCGCGAGGTCAAAGGCCGCGCGCAAGCCATCGCGCGGAACGGACCCGGCGATATGGTGAAAATCGCTTCGCCCGAACAGGATGGCGGGTTTCTCGGCCAGATAGCCTTGCAGCGCCATGCCCGAATTCTGTGTCACCACCAGATCACAGGCGCGCAACAGGTCCAGACTGGCCGCCTCCACCACCTGAAACCGTGGAAATCTGCGGTGCAACGCGTCCAGCGCCGCCCGCTCGACCGGGCTGTAGGTTTCAAGCGGGTGGAGGGTGGCGCGGATCGGGCGCGGGTCCTGTTCGAGGGTCGCTTCGATCATCTGCGCGGGGGACATGCTTTGAAAACTGCGATGGCTTAGCAGATGGCCTTGCAGCGGCATGAAGATAAACCCGTCGCGCGTGATCGGCGCTGTGCCCAGATACCGCTTTCGCAACGGCGCATAAAAGCGCAGGGCGTCGGTTTGCGGGATGTCCTGCGCCGTGAATGCGGCCCTCGCCACGTCAAACTCCCATCGCAGGTTGCTGCGTTCAAAGCGCCAGAACGGGTAGAGATAGGCTTGCCGCAAGCACAGACCGCGCGCGCCAACCGGGTCTTGCTTGTGAAACAGGCTGTAGCCGGTGCGCAGGCGCGAAAGCTGGCGATGAAACGCCGTGTCAGGATGAAAGCGCAGGTTCCAGCCGGGCAGAGCCTGCGCCAGCCGGTTGAACAGGCCGACGTCACCCGCCTGCGCTTTGTGCCGCCACGGGGCTTTCAGGTGGATATGCAGTGTGGGCATACGGTGCTAGCGCCGGGGCAATCGCAACTCGGACGTCCGCGCCGGGTGACGCCAGAGCAGCCGCGCAGGCACCGGGGTGTCCAGTGCATCCAGAAGGATCTGCATCGGCAGACCCGGCAGCGTGGCAAAGGCGTCAAACAGCGCCTCGGCCCCTTTGGCCGAAACGGGAATGTCCAGCACGGTGCCATCCTCGCCCAGCAGCCGCCAGCAGGTGCCTGATTCGATCAAGTGCAATTCGATCAGATCGCCAGTGCCGACAAAACCGCCTGTCTGGGGGCCGAAATAGGAAATCTGCCCTTCGACGACCTGCACGATGCCGGGGGCCGCCCCGTCGCGGCGAAAGCGCAGACGACGCCAGCCGATCAGCGCCAGCCCCAGCCCGGCAAGCACGACCAGCGCGGCCAATCCCTGAAAGAACACGTCGCGCGCCTGCAATGCCCAAAGGCCAAGGACAGCGATGGCCAGCCCGGTCAGCACTTCGGACCAGCGCGAGATTGCAATGCGCAATTCGGGGCGGATCATGTCGCACCGCCGGCATGCAGCAGGCAGGGCTGGCGCAGGATTGCGACGCGGTATGTGCCCACCCGCGTGAAGCCGATGCGCCGATAGGCGCGTGCAGCCGCGTCCGACGCCGCAAACAGGATCGCGCGGCGTATGCCGGTGGCGTGCAGTTCCGCCAGATGTGCCGCAACCATCTGGCCAGCATACCCCCTGCCGCGCCAGTCTGGCAGCACATGCACCCCGCCGATCTGGACAGCATCGCCCGCCCGCGCATTGATCGAGGTCATCCCGACAGGTGCCCTGTCAGGCCCGTCCAGCAGGCGCGTCCTGCCGGACGCGATGGCCGCCTGTGCCCGGTCGCTGGCATGCGTCGGGGCGCTGCTGGCATCGTGAAATCCAGTTTCGGTCAGATGCGCGGCGAACCAGCTTTCCAGCATGGCCTTGTCCGCTCCTGTGGGCGCGCGCAGGCAGGCCGCGGGGGGCGGCGAAGGGGTAACGGCACGGCTGAACAGTGGCTCGACCCGGTCGAGGTGCCATGCGGCACTGGCAAATGGCAAGGCCTGCAGAAACACGGCCACCTGATCTGCCGCGCCTGTGATTCCCTGCACAACCCGGCCCGCGAGTTGCCCCAGATAAGCACGCGCCGTGGCCACGCTGACACCGGGGTGCTGGCACATCAGATAGCCGCCATTGGTGCAGCCAAAGACCCCGGTGATGCGGCCCTCGCTGTGATGCAGCAGATAGCGGGTGCCATGCGGGTCACTCATGTTGCCGATGCCATGAGCCTCCAGATTGCCCAGCAGAAACATCGAGGTCTCGATATGCTCCGCAAGAAAGGCGCGCAGCGCGGCATCATCTTCGGGCTGTGCGGCGCGAATCATCGCCAGTCACCCTGTGCTGCCTGCCACAATGTCAGTGCAGCGACAGCGGCTGTGTCAGCGCGCAGGATGCGCGGCCCAAGCGCGACTGGGTAGATCATCGTCAGCGCGGTCAGTCGCGCGCGTTCAGCGGGTGAAAAACCGCCCTCGGGGCCAATCAGGATCGCGGCGGGGGCAGGGGGCAGGGGTGGCACGGCGGAAGGTGCGCCCTCGGCCAGTGTCTCGTCGCCCCAGATCAGCGCGCGTTCCTCTGGCCATTGGTCCAGTACCTTGGCCAGTGGGGCAAGGGCGGCCACCTCGGGGACATAGGTGCCGCCGCATTGCTCGGCGGCCTCGGTGGCATGGGCTTGCAGCCGGTCCTGCCGGATGCGCTCGGCATTGGTGTAGTCGGTCTGAACAAGCAGGATGCGGGCTGCGCCAAGCTCGGCGGCTTTCTCGACGATGAAATCGGTCCGCGTTTTCTTGATGGGGCCGAACAGAAGCCACAGGTCCGGTGGCATGCGCTGCGGGGCGCTTTGCACCACACATTCGGCCAGCGCATCACGCCGCCCCACCCGAGTCAGTCGCGCCAGCCATTCGCCATCGCGACTGTTGAACAGGGCGATTTCGGCCCCTTCGCGCTGGCGCATCACGTTTGCCAGATAATGTGTTTGCGCCTGCGACAGGGCAATCTCTTGCCCCTGCCCCAAGGGCTGCTCTACAAAGAGCCGGATTTTTGCACGCGCCGCGACCATGAGGGTGACAATATGACCGAGCCAGAGCAAAGGCCAGAGGGTGAAGCATCGCCCGACAATGTGGCCGATGCCCCTGCGCAGAACTGGGTCGATGCCTATGCCCCCCCGGACCTGAAGCCGTATCTGCGCCTGTCGCGTGCGGACCGACCCATTGGCACATGGCTGTTGCTGCTGCCTTGCTGGTGGGGCGTGTTTCTGGGGGCCGCCGCGCGCCCCGATACGGCAGGCTGGCTGACGGTCTGGATTGTGGTCGGCTGTGCGGTAGGCGCATTTCTGATGCGTGGGGCAGGCTGCACATGGAACGACATTACCGACCGCGACATCGACGACAAGGTCGCGCGCACCCGGTCGCGCCCGCTGCCTTCGGGGCAGGTGACGGTGCGCGAGGCCATGATCTGGATGGCGGTGCAGGTCGGTGTTGCGGCGCTGATCCTGTTCACGTTCAACTGGGCTGCCATCGGGTTGGGGCTGTTGTCGCTGACGCTGGTCGCGATCTACCCCTATGCCAAACGGTTCACATGGTGGCCGCAGATCTTTCTGGGGCTGGCGTTTAACTGGGGGGCGCTGCTGGCCTGGACGGCGCAGACAGGGGCGCCCGGCTTGCCGGCAGTGTTCCTGTATCTGGCGGGCATTTGCTGGACGCTGTTCTATGACACCATCTACGCCCATATGGACCGCGAGGATGACGAGTTGATCGGCGTCAAGTCCACAGCGCGCCTGTTCGGCGAGAATACCGAAGCATGGCTGCGCGGGTTCCTGATTGCAACCGTGCTGCTGATGTCGCTTGCTGTGATCTATGCGCTGGCCCCGCTGGCCAATCCGTTGAAGATGTCGATTGGTCTTGCAGGGGCATGGGCGCTGGGCGGTCACATGAACTGGCAATTGTCAAAACTGGACATTCACGACACGAAGATGTGCTTGCGTCTGTTCCGTTCGAACAGGGATGCGGGGTTGTTCGTTGCGCTGTTTCTTGCCATCACGATTTTCGTATGATTGAACCCGCGGCGCCGGGGCGCTAGGGGACCCCCATGAAAGAACGTTTCTTGTCTTTGCGGCAACGTCTTGAGGGTCTGACACCTGTCAGGCTTGGCGCATATGCACCGCTGGTCCTGATGTCTGTCGCCTTTGTACTGGCTGCCGTCCTGTCGGTTGCCGCTGCGAGTTACGCCGTGCGCGGGATCGAGTATGTGGTTGCGCGCGATGCGCGTGATGCGCTGGCGGCAGAGAACCTTGACTGGGCGCAGGTCTCGACCGACGGGTTGTTGCTGACGCTGTCGGGCGAAGCCCCGTCCGAGGCGATCCGCTTTCGGGCACTCAGCACTGTCAGCACTGTCGTCGCCGCCGAACGCGTCATCGATGATGTGAGTGTCGCGCCCTCGATGGACATCGCCGCGCCCCGCTTTTCGCTGGAGATGCTGCGCAACGGGTTGGATGTGTCGATGATCGGGTTGATCCCGGCCAGCACCGAGACCGCCGATCTCGTCGCACGGATCGAGGCTATCGACCCCGAGATTTCGGTGATCGACATGCTGGAGACCGCCAGCCATCCGGTGCCATTCGGATGGGAACAGGCGGTGTCCTACGGGCTGGATGCGCTGGCGCTCATCCCAGCGAGCAAGGTCTCGATCGCAGCCGATCAGGTCGAGGTTACCGGGCTTGCCCAAAGCGAACGTGAACGCGACGACATCCGGGACAAACTGGTGCGCGACCGGCCCCGCGGATTGATAACCTCGATCAACATTTCGGCCCCGCGTCCTGTCATTACGCCTTTCACCCTGCGGTTCGTTCTGGATAAAGAGGGCGGGCGCTTTGATGCCTGTTCGGCTGATACACTGGAGGCTCGTACCACGATCCTGCGCGCAGGGCGCGCCGCAGGTGCAACGGGCGTGCTGGACTGCCCGATCGGGCTGGGCAGCCCGACGCCAAGATGGCAGAACGGCGCCATCGAATCCCTTCGTGCCATCGGGCAGCTCGGGGCGGGGTCCGTGACCATGGCGGACACCGATATCACGCTGATCGTTCCAAATACGGTAACGCCAGAAGCCTTTGATCGTGCCGTGGGAGAGTTGGAGAACCGCCTGCCTGACGTGTTTTCCCTGCAAGCCACACGTTTGGCACCCAGCGAAGACGACGCTCCGGCGGGTGATGATGTGCGGGAATTTACGGCGAGCCGTTCTCCCGAGGGGGGGGTCAACCTGCGCGGTCGGCTGATTGACGAACGGTTGCGCGACGCGGCGCGGTCGCTGGCGCAGGCAGAGTTCGGCCTGCCAGCCGTGCAGATGACCGCGCGAATTGACCCGGACCTGCCCGATGGCTGGCCTGTGCGCGCGTTGCTGGCCATCGATGTACTGGCAGTTCTGGAACACGGTGAAGTGCGTGTCCGCCCTGACCGGATTGATATCCGCGGGGTGTCGGGGGATGCGGCGGCATCGGACAGGATTTCGCGCAAGGTTGTGGACAAGCTGGGGCGTGGGGCGGTGTTCAACCTCGATATCTCCTATGACGAGCGGTTTGACCCTGTCGCGATGCAACCCACCCCCGCCCGATGCGAACGCTGGATCAAGGACGTGCTGGACGAACAGCAGATCACCTTTGATCCGGGCTCTGCCTCGGTTGTGTCCGGGGCCGCGCGGGTGCTGGACAAGATTGCCGAAACCCTGATCGAATGTGGGCGGCTTGAGATGGAAGTTGCAGGCCATACGGACAGCCAGGGCCGTCTGGAAACCAACATGCGGCTAAGCCAGCAGCGCGCCGAGGCCGTGATCGCGGGGCTGTTGTCGCGCGGTGCGCTGGTGTCGGATTTCGTGGCCAAGGGCTATGGCCCCGAGTTCCCGATTGCAGACAACTCAACCGCAGATGGCCGCGAGGCAAACCGTCGGATCGAGATTCGGTTGATCGGGGCCTCGGCGGAAGCTGCGCAGGCAGAACGCGGTGAAGATCTGGCCGAGAATGCGCAAAATGGACCGGAACCACTTGACGAATCCGATCTGGAGATTGTCGTGACATCGGGTGCTGGCGAGACGCCGCGCCCGCCCGAACGGCCACAACGCTAAGCGGTTGGGCCGCACCTGAGGGGGATTGGGGAGAAGATGAACCGCACGGAATTTGTCATTGCGACGGCTGTCATTCTGTTTGTGGCCTTTGCGCTGGGTTGGTTCACCAACTGGCTGGTCCATCGCTTTACCCGTGTGCGCCAACAGGATCTGGGCGAGCTTGACCGTATGGCGCAGGCCCTGCACGAGGCCGAAGAAATCCGCGATCAGGCAATCGAGTATGTCGAAACACGCGAACGTGATCTGACAGCGCGACTAAGTCAGACGCAGGCGGAACTCGACGCCGCGATGGCTGGATTGCGCGAAGCACGTGCGGAGGCTGAATACTACAGGGCCCTGAAGCAGGGCACGCAGTAATCTGGCGAACCGCCGGATCGCTGCATATGGCCACAACCAGAGGTGGCGGCAGGGGCAGCGGCGTTTTTGCCCTTGGCAAATCGGTTTGCACGGTCTACGTAGCCCGCTGTCATGGTGCAGGGCGTCGCCTGTGCGCCATGATGATTCGTCCGAGACGGTGGGTGGTGGTTTCCATCATAAATCCTGCCTGAGACGGGAGTAGAACAATTCTCCGGGGTTTTCCTCGGGCGATATTGGAAAATGCCCGTTTGGACATTCGCTCAGGCGCTCGTCGCCTGACAAAACGAGCCGGAGGGGAAACCCTCTGATAATTGGAGAGACCCTGTGGATAGAGCCCAAAAAGAGAAAGTGGTCGAGGAACTCGGCCAGATCTTCGAAAGCTCTGGCGTGGTTGTGGTTGCACAATACGCTGGCCTCACGGTTGCA
>SKRW01000118.1 GCA_007118295.1 Paracoccaceae bacterium
CGGCCCCCTGTGGTGACGTGACGACCCCGACTACGCGCGGCAGATAGGGTAGCGGGCGCTTGCGTTGGGCAGCGAACAGCCCTTCGGCGGCAAGGGCAGCGCGTCGCCGCTCCAGCATGGCCATCAGCGCGCCGGCGCCCGCGGGCTCGATGCTCTCGACTTGCAGCTGGTACTTCGATTGCGGCGCAAAGGTTGTCAGTCGCCCTGTGGCGATGACTTCCATCCCCTCTTCGGGGCGGACCTGCATGCGCGCGACCTGACCTTTCCAACTGACCGAGGCGATCACGGCGCGGTCATCCTTGAGGTCGAAATACATATGTCCCGTGCGCGCCACCACCACACGACCCACTTCGCCGCGCACGCGCACGCGGCCGAACTCACCCTCCAGCACGCGCTTCACGGCACCCGAAATCTCGGAGACCGAGAATTCTGGCGTGTTGCGGGCAGGCTCGTCGATCAGGTCCATAGGCTCCCTCGCGCTTGTCACGGGCGCGCGACCACCCTAGAACGCCCCAAGGCCGAGGCCAAGAGAGGGCAGGTAATGAATATTCTGGTGCTGGGCAGTGGCGGGCGCGAACATGCGCTGGCATGGGCGATCATGCAGAACCCCAAATGCGACCGGCTGATCTGCGCGCCGGGCAATGCCGGTATGGCCGCGATCGCTGAATGCGCGGATATAGACATCCTTGATGGCAGCGCCGTGAGTACCTTTTGCGAGGAAACGGCGATTGACTTTGTGGTGATCGGCCCCGAGGCGCCCTTGGCGGCAGGGGTGGCCGACCGGTTGCGCGCGGCAGGAATATTGTGTTTCGGGCCTTCGGCGGCTGCAGCCAGGCTTGAGGCGTCGAAAGCGTTTACCAAGGAAATCTGCGACGCCGTCGGGGCTCCGACCGCCGCATGGGCGCAGTTCGACACTGTCGAGGACGCGCGGCGCTATATCACGAAGATCGGGCTGCCGCTGGTGATAAAGGCCGACGGATTGGCTGCCGGCAAGGGCGTTGTCATTCCCGAGACGCTGGATATCGCGCTGGACGCGGTCAAATCCACCTTCGGCAATTATGGCGCGGCGGGTCAGAGCGTCGTGATCGAGGAATTCATGGAGGGCGAAGAGGCGTCCTTCTTTGTGCTGGTCGATGGCGTGACCTGCCTGCCCATCGGCACGGCGCAGGACCACAAGCGCGTGGGTGACGGCGACACCGGGCCGAACACGGGCGGAATGGGGGCCTATTCACCGGCCCCTGTGCTGACCGATGCGATCGCGCAGGCAGCGCTGGACCAGATCATCCGCCCCACCATGGCCGAGATGGCCCGGCGCGGCACCCCGTATCAGGGCGTGCTCTATGCGGGTCTGATGATCAAGGACGGTCAGGCCCGGCTGGTCGAATACAACGCCCGCTTTGGCGATCCGGAATGTCAGGTTCTCATGATGCGCCTTGGCGCGCAGGCGCTGGACCTGATGCTGGCCTGTGCCGAGGGGCGACTGGATCAGATGGCGGTCAACTGGGCCGATGACCATGCGCTGACTGTCGTGATGGCCGCTACTGGCTATCCGGGCAGCTATCGAAAAGGCAGCATCATACGCGGGACCGAATCCTGCCCCGAGGACAGCGCGCATATGGTGTTTCACGCGGGCACGACTGCCAGGGGCGGTGCGTTGCTGGCAACAGGGGGGCGGGTGCTGAATGTCACGGCGCGCGGCGCAACCCTGCAAGAGGCCCGCGACCGCGCCTATGGCATGGTGGACCAGATCGACTGGCCCGAGGGGTTCTGCCGCCGTGATATCGGCTGGCGCGCCTTGTGACGCCCTGACAGCAGGTCTGGCAAGCCCGGCGCGCTGTGCTCCTGTGTCGGCGCAGACGCGAATGCGCGATACCCCGTGCCGGCCTCGTCCGACACCAACAACAGGGCATGGCCGCGTGTTTTTGCGCAACCTTGCCGCCCCTGAGTGGACGAAATCGGCGCCGTACCTGGCGGGCAGGCAGGCAAGGGCCGCACGCCCCGCCTCTCGCGCACCAGGAGCGCGGTCTGCGCGGCCCGACCCCTGCCACGTGAAAGCGCGACAAATCTGCGCTGTGCGGATTTGTCCCGGCGTCCCGTCCCTGGTCGCGCGACGCCTGCGTCAATGCCGGGGCGTCGCAATCGACAGGCGCGCAGAATCAGCCATGTGCCATGGCAACAGGACGACACCGCGCCCGCAGGATCTTTGCCATATCGCGTTTGCAATCAGCGCCTCAAAGGAAACCGGGTCTCTTCCGAACCGGTCTCTGCGTGTTTCATCTTGCTCCAAATACTCACTGCGCCGACGCGTCCAGCGCCCTGACCTTCGGCAAGGGCCCCCTCAGCGCAACACCTGCGCCATGGCCTGCGCCAGCACAGGCACGCTTTGCGCGTTCAGCCCCGCCATGTTCACGCGCCCGTCACCCAGCATGTAGATACCATGCTCAGCGCGCAGCCGCTCGATCTGCTCCGGGCTAAGTGGCAAGAGCGAGAACATTCCCTGTTGCGCGGCAATAAAGCCGAACTGGTCCGACCCGGTTTCGGCGCGCAGCGCATCAGCCAGCCCGCGCCGGTTGGCGGCAACGCGGTCGCGCATCTCATACAGTTCGACCTGCCAGATATGGCGCAGGCGCGCATCACCCAGAATGGTGCTGACCACGCGCCCGCCATGGTCGGGCGGAAAGGCAAAGGCCCGACGGCTCAGCCCGGCCAGCGTGCCCGCAAGGCGGGCGCGCTGGCCCTCGGGGACGATAGCCATCGCAAGGCCCACCCGCTCGCGGTAGAGCCCGAAATTCTTGGAACAGCTTGCCGCTACAAGGATCTCGGGCAGGCGTGCCGCCAGATGGCGCAACCCGCCCGCATCGGCGTCCAGCCCCGCGCCAAAGCCCTGATAGGCCATGTCCACAAAGGGCACTGCCCCGCGCCGGTCCAGCAGGGCTGCGATCTCGGCCCAGTCCTGCGGGGTGGGGTCCACGCCGGTCGGGTTGTGGCAGCAGCCATGCAGCAAGACCACATCGCCTGCGCTGATCTCTTCCAGATCGGCCAGCAGGCCTGCGCGGTCCAGCGCACCGCTCTCAGGGTCAAGGTAGCGATAGGGGCGCGTCGGCAGCCCTGCGGCAGCGATCAGCGGGCTGTGATTGGGCCAGGTCTGGGCGCTGATCCAGACTGTCGCCTGCGCGTGGGCGCGGCGGATCAATTCGCAAATCTGGCGCACCGCCGCCGTGCCCCCCGGTGTGCCCACAGCGGCCACGCGGCTTGCCGGGACCGCCCCCCCCAGAAGCAGATCGCGCATTGTGTCGAGAAAGGCTGCATCGCCTGCAAGTGACAGATAGGTCTTGCTTTCCTGCGTCTCGACGATGTGCTGTTCTGCTGCCTTGACCGCCTGCATGACCGGGGTGCGGCCTGCCTCGTCGCGGTAGACACCCACGCCCAGATCAACTTTGCCAAGGCGCGGGTCCTCGGCAAAGGCCTGCATCAGGGCGATGATCCCGTCGAGTTTGGGGTCAGGCAGGGTTTCGAACATTGCAGGGGCCTTTCAGCTATGGGCAGGTGCCCAGTCGCGGGTCAGAACGCGGCTGCGCTGTTCCTGCCGCACCGGGCTGAAGCCATGTTTCTGGTATTGTGCCAGCGCGCGCGGATGATCGAGCGTGCAGGTGTTGACGGTCAGCCGCTCCACGCCCTCGCGCGACCAGCCGGTCAGGATGGCTGTGCGCAGCATCCAGGCACCAAGGCCCCGCCCGACCGATTGCGGCACCAGTCCGAACAGGTCCAGTTCGCACCCGCCATCCGCCCGCCAGTCGAGGATGAAAAACCCCTGCGGCCAGCCATGATCGATCAGCGAATACAGCACCACATCCTCGCGCGCCAGCCACGCTTCCAGTTCGGCATCGGGCACGTCATTCATGTCGGTCCAGGCGTAGTCGCGCCCCACCGCGTCATAGAGCGCGCGGAAATACCAGACAGGCGGTGTTACTGCCTTGAGCAATGCACCGGTCATGCCATTGGGGGTCGGCGGCCAGCCATAGGATGGCCGTGCCGTCATTTCCAGAAAGGTGACTGTATAGTCAACCTCCTCGCCTGCGCGGTGAAGTGTCATCCCGTCTCGACCTTCAGGTCTGGAAACTGGCCCCATTCCGACCATGACCCGTCATAAAGCGCATGCTGCGCATGGCC
>SKRW01000228.1 GCA_007118295.1 Paracoccaceae bacterium
CCCCGGTCTCGGCGCAGATCTCGGCCACCAGCTCCAGCATCTCGGCTTTCAGGGCCGGGCCAAGTGCCGCAAAGGGTTCGTCCAGCAGCAGCAGGGGACGTGCCCGCAAAAGCACCCGCGCGAGTGCCACGCGGCCTTGCTGCCCGCCTGAAAGCTGCGCGGGCCGGCGCGCACCAAGCCCGTCCAGACCCACCCGGGCCAGTGCCGCCGCGACGCGGGCCGTTTCGGCACTGCTCAGGCGCAAGGACGGGCGCAGACCCAGCGCGACGTTCTGATGGATGTTCAGATGCGGAAACAGGTTATTGTCCTGAAACAGGATCGAGACCGGGCGCGCGGACGGGCTTTGCGCGTTCAGCGCGTCCCTGTCCCACAAGACCCGGCCCGACGCGACCGGCACAAAGCCCGCAATCGCGCCCAGGAGCGTTGACTTGCCCGCCCCGGATGGCCCGATCACCCCGACACGCGCGCCCTGCGCCACAGTCACATCCGCGCGCAGCCGAAACGCGTCCTGCACAATCTCGACCTGCTCAAGCCTCAGCATGCCCGCGCCCCCACCGATCGAAACCCCAGAACAACGCCAGTGACGCACCAAGCAGCAGCATGGCCGCGCCTGCCGCATCTGCCTGACGATAGGCCAGCATCAGCCGATAGAGTTGCATCGGCAGCGTGGCGCCCTCGCGTTCGGCAAACAGCATGATCACCCCCAGATCCCCCATCGACAGCGCCGCCGTCAGACCTGCCGCAAAGCCCAGTGGCCGCCGCAAACGCGGCAGCGTCACGATCCGCAGCCGCGCCAGCCCGTGCAGCCCCAGCGCATCCGACAACCGCCCTTGCGTCGTCTGCACCTCGCGCAGCCCCGGCAGGATCAGCCGCAGCGCAAAGGGCAGCGCCATGCCTGCATTGACCAGCATCGTCACGACCAGCGCCCAATCGCGCGGGTTGGTCACCGGCAGCATCAGCACGAACAGCCCTGTCCCGATCACCAGCGACGAGGCCGCGAGCGAGGCCAGCCCCAGCGCCTCCAGCGCCGCACCGCGCGCACCACCAAGGCCAAGCACCGCATGCGCCAGCACCAACGTCATGACCAGCGTCACTGCTGTCGCGCCCAGCGCAACCAGCAGCGACCGCCCAGCCGCCTGCCACACCTCGACCGGCAATCCGGGCACCTGCGCCACACCACGCGCCACGATCATGCCCAGCGGCGTCAGCAGGAACAGCGCCGCAAGCGCAATCATCGCCCCGTCCAGCCAGCCGCGCCCCAGATCAAACCGTTGCACGGGCCGGTCCATCCCGCCGCCCAGGCCCGCAGGCAGTGCCACGCGCCATGCCAGCACTGCCGCACCCGCGCACAGCCCGAACTGCACCAGCGCCAGCATCGCGGCGCGGCCCATGTCATAATCGAACCGGAATGCCTGATAGATCGCCAGTTCAACGGTCGTCGCGCGCGGCCCCCCGCCCAGTGTCAGAGCCACCGCGAAAGAGGTCAGGCAGATCAGAAAGATCACCAGCGCCGCGCCAGGCACCAGTTCGCGCAACATCGGCCATTCCAGTTGCCGGAACGACTGCCAGGGTGTGAACCCCAGCGACGCCGCCAGCCGGAAGCGTTCTGCCGGAATCGTGCCCCAGCCCTGCAACAGGATACGCGTGGCCAGCGGCAGGTTGTAGAACACATGCGCCAGCACCACCCCGTGCAGCCCATAGATGCTGACGCCGGGCAGACCCGCAGCACCCAGCGCCTGATTGACCAGCCCCGAGCGTCCGAACACGGCCAGCAATCCCAGCACCGCAACCAGCGTAGGCAGGATGAATGGTGCGCCCATAAGCGTGATCAGCACCCCCCGCCCCGGAAACTGCCGCCGCGCCAAGGCGCGCGCCAGCGGGATCGCCAGAACGACCGACAGCCCCGCCGACCACATGGCCTGCACCAGCGTGAACCGCACAGCGGCCCAGTCCGAGCCCCGCAGTGCCGTAAACCCTTCGGCGCGCCAGGCGACCGCGCCCAGCGCGCCGAAATTCAGCACCAGCAGCCACAGCGCCACCGCCCCACCGGCCCAGAGGGCACAGCGCCGGGCGGCAACTGGCGTCACCGGGTCATCCCGTCCAGCCACAGATCCAGCGCTGGACCGCGCCGGTCTTCGGCGGCCTGTTCATCCAGAAAGATCGCGTGGTCCGGCAGGGGCAGGTCGCGCATCACCTCGGGCCAGTCTGCGCGCGGCAGCGCCGACGGATAGGACCAGTTGGCATAAACGATCATCTCCTGAAACTCGGACGACAGAATGTAGGCCATGAAATCGCGCGCAAGCTCGGGCTGCGCCGCGCCGTCCAGCACGCCCGCCACCTCGGCCATGAAGTAATGACCCTCGTCAAAGATGGCCGCGGCCTTGCTGTCATCTTCCTCGGCCACGATGTGATAGGCGGGCGAGGTGGTGTAACTCAGCACCATGTCGGCCTCGCCATCCGAGAACAGGCCATAAGCCTCGGACCAGCCGGCCGTGACGGTCACGGTGCGCGCTTGCAATGCGCGCCAGATATCGGCGGCGTCCTCGCCGTATAGTTGGTCCACCCACAACAGCAGCGCCAGCCCCGACCCGGATGATCGCGGGTCCTGCCAGATCAGCGACAGGTCTTCGCGCGCGACAAGCTCGGCAAAACTGCTGGGCGGGTTTTCCACGCGGTTGCGGTCATAGACCCATGCCGCATAGCCCCAGTTGAACGGGATGAACACGTCATCCTCCCAGTCCACCGGCACGGTCAGCGCATCCAGTTCCTGCCCATGGGGCGCAAACAGGCCGGTTTCCCGCGCGCGCAGCGTCATGTCGGTATTCAGCCCGATCACGGCATCGGCCTGCACGCGTGCACCCTCCAGCATCAGACGCGGCAGCACATCGCCGGTGCGGTATTCCAGCGTGCAGCCGCAACGGGCCTCGAACCCGTCCTTGATGGCCGGTCCCGGCCCCCAGCTTGACCCGAAATAATCGGGCGCCAGTACAGTCACCACCGGGGTATCGGCCTGCGCCGCCCCTGCCAGAATGACTGCCGCGAAAAAGGATACTCTCATTGTCTCTCTCCAACTCTCACGACAGGCGGAGAATGAAGCAAGCCAACTGCCCGCACCCTTCCCTCCGCCGGTCCTAACCGGTTCAGGTTCAACGGGTTCGCGGATTGGCCGCATCTCAGCCCTGTAACAGGCACCCCGAGGTGACACTGCACATAACCCGCCACCGCCCGCAGGACAAGCCCGCCGCTTGAGCCCTGCGCCCGATCCCGCTATGGATGATCCGATCAAGGAGTGCTGCGCGTATGAGCTACAACACATTCGGCCATCTGTTTCGTGTCACGACATGGGGCGAAAGCCACGGACCTGCGCTTGGTGCCACCGTCGATGGCTGCCCGCCGGGTGTGCCGCTGGACGCAGACATGATCCAGCACTGGCTGGACCGGCGCAAACCGGGGCAAAGCCGGCACACCACCCAGCGCCGCGAACCTGACGCGGTCGAAATTCTGTCAGGTGTCTATGAAGGGCAGACCACCGGCACGCCGATCCAGTTGATAATCCGAAACATGGACCAGCGCTCCAAGGATTATGGCAATATCGCTGACACCTTCCGCCCCGGCCATGCCGATATCAGCTATTTCCAGAAATACGGGCTGCGCGACCCGCGTGGCGGCGGGCGTTCGTCAGCGCGCGAAACCGCCGCACGGGTGGCCGCAGGCGGCATCGCGCGCGAAGTGCTGCGCGCGCTGGTGCCGAGCTTGCGCATCACCGGTTATATGGTGGCGATGGGGCCCCATCAGATCGACCGCGCCCGCTTTGATCTGGCCGAGATCGAGCGCAACCCCTTTTGGGTGCCGGATGCACAGGCCGCCGAAGACTGGGCACGCGCCCTCGACCAGATCCGCAAGGATGGCAATTCGGTCGGGGCCATGATCGAAGTTATCGCCGCAGGCGTGCCTGCCGGCCTTGGCGCACCGATCTACGCAAAACTCGACACCGAACTGGCTGCGGCCATGATGTCCATCAATGCAGTCAAGGGCGTCGAGATCGGGGCGGGCATGGAGGCTGCACATCTGACCGGCGTGGAAAACGCGGACGAGATCGAGATGGGCCCCGATGGCCCCATCTACCGTAGCAACAAGGCAGGCGGCATTCTGGGCGGCATCTCGACCGGGCAGGATGTTGTGGTGCGTTTCGCCGTCAAACCCACCTCGTCGATCCACACACCGCGCGCGTCCATCCTGCGCGATGGCAGCCCGACCGAGGTTGTGACCAAGGGCCGCCACGACCCCTGCGTAGGCATCCGCGCCGTACCCGTGGCCGAAGCCATGATGGCCTGCACCCTGCTGGATCACCTGCTGTTGCACCGCGCCCAGACGGGCCGGACCGGACCTGTCGGCCAGATCGGTCAGATCGGCTAGGGCGTCTGCTGCGCCACAACCTGCGCTACCAGCCCCTGCATCCAGTGTGCCAACTCTGGCTCTGGAACAGGCGTCCGACCAAGTGCAAGCGGCACCTCTTGCGGGTCGCGCCCATAGATCACGGCGTAATGCGCCAGCGCCATCAGATAGGCGCCCAGATCATTCACATGGATATTATCGTGAAAGATATCGCGGATATCGGTCAGCCCCGGCGCCGCGTCTGCCTCGATCGCATCCATCAGCGCCAGCATGATCGGCGGCCCCGGTATCATGCGCATTTCGGGCATGCCGTCGGGGCGCTCTGTGTTCACATGGTCACGAATCTCTTCCCAGCGGGCCTGCTCGCGCAACAAGCGCTCGCGAAGGCTCAGCCCCGCGCGCGCTTCGTCATCTTCGCCATCCGCACCGGTTACCCAACTGGTCCAGCTTGCATACAGCACGGTCGCGGCACCATGCGCCCATGCGTGCGACGCCCAGCGCAGCGCCTCATCCGCCGAATTGTGATAGACCATCGTGTTCAACAGCGGCACGCGTTCCGTCAGCACCAGCAGGTCATACTCGGCAATCTCGTGTCGCGCGTCGACAGGTGCTGCCCGATGCTCCCAACGCCAGTCCATAGGACTGCCCGGAATGGTCGAACGCTCAATCACCGCGCCCCGCGCCCCGGCGGCGCGCACCATGGGCAACAGCATCGCGGGGATCGGGTCGGTCAGCGAATGGCCCGACATCACCACCCGTGCATCCAGCGGCGTGTCTGCCAGTGCTGACACGCTCGTCATCCACATCACGGCAATCCAAGTCAAAGCCACCCGCACAATCTGCCCTTTCATCTTAGCAGGAAATATCCTCAGGGGGTCGTCATTATGCGCCATTTGTTCAAGAACAATGGCGACGGGCGGCAGGCCCAGAGGGAGCGCGAGCGCCCCCTTGCCCGGCTCAACTCTCACGCCGCCCTTCCAGATGCTTGCGCAACTTGGATGGCGGGGCCTTCTTGCGACCCTTGTAGGGGTTCTTGTCCGCCTGCGATCGCAGAAACACCCGAATGGGTGTGCCCGGCATGTCGAAACTCTCGCGCAGGCTGTTGACGAGATAGCGCGTATAGGCTGCGGGCAATTCCTCGGGGTTCGAGCACATCACCACAAACCCCGGTGGCCGCGTCTTGGCCTGCGTCATGTAGCGCAGCTTGATCCGCCGACCGCCGGGCGCGGGGGGCGGGTGCGCCTCGACCATGGCCCCCAGCCACTGGTTCAGCTTTGCCGTGGGCACGCGACGATTCCAGACTTCGTGCGCGCGCAGGACTGCCGCGTGCAGCCGGTCCAGCCCCTTGCCGGTCTTGGCCGAGACTGTGACCAGCGGCGCACCGCGCAATTGCGGCAACATCCGCTCGAACCCGTCGCGCAGGGCTTTCAGCTTGTCCTGCTTGTCATCTTCCAGATCCCATTTGTTCACTGCCACGACCACGGCGCGCCCTTCGCTCTCGGCGAAATCGGCGATGCGCAGGTCCTGATTCTCGAACGGGATGGCCGCATCCAGCAGCACGACCACCACTTCGGCAAAGCGCACCGCGCGCAACCCGTCCGCCACCGACAGCTTTTCGACCTTGTCGATCACCCGCGCTTTCTTGCGCATGCCTGCCGTGTCGAAAATCCGCACGGGCGTGCCATGCCACTGCATCGAGACCGAGATGGAATCGCGCGTGATCCCGGCTTCGGGTCCAGTCAGCAGACGGTCTTCGCCCAGAATCCGGTTGATCAGTGTCGATTTGCCCGCATTGGGCCGCCCGATGACCGCCACCTGCAAGGGGCGCGCTGCGCTGGGGGCGAAATCCGTGCCATCAGCGCCCTCGCCGTCCTCGTCGACATCGACCTCGACCACCGGCGCGTCAGCCGCCGCGCGCGCGGCATAGCCTTCGGCCAGCGGGCGCAGGATGTGATACAACTCGTCCATCCCCTCGCCATGCTCGGCCGACAGGCGCAGCGGTTCACCAAGGCCCAGCGCATAGGCGTCCAGCACGCCCGCCTCGCCCGCGCGCCCCTCGGCCTTGTTCGCGCCCAGGATGACATGATCCGCACGTTTGCGCAGAATATCGGCGAACATCTCGTCCGTGGGGGTAATGCCTGTGCGCGCATCGACCACAAACAGGCAGATATCGGCCATGTCGACCGCGCGCTCGGTCAGGCGGCGCATGCGCCCCTGCAAACTGTCATCGGTGACTTCTTCCAGACCGGCCGTGTCGATCACGGTAAAGCGCAGATCGCCCAACCGTGCATCGCCTTCGCGCAGGTCGCGCGTGACGCCCGGCTGGTCATCGACCAGCGCCAGCCGTTTGCCCACCAGCCGGTTGAACAGGGTCGATTTGCCGACATTGGGGCGGCCCACGATGGCCAGGGTGAAACTCATCTTCTCATGCTCCTGAACGCAAACATGGCCCCTTTACATAAGGGGCCATGCGCAAAACCAAATAGGGCAGGCCCTAGCGATAGGCCGTCAACTGCCCATCACGCGACACGACATACAGCGTGCCGCCAACCACAATCGGGCTGATCGCGGCACCCGAGCGCAGCGCAACTTCGCCGATCTGCTCACCCGAGGTCGGGTCGAAACTGCGCAGAACCCCGTCACCTGACCCCACGATCAACCGGCCACCAGCCAGAACAGGCCCGTAATGCGGATAAATGCCCGCGCGCCGACGCTCGCGCGTTTCGGTAAACAGGGGCAGCGCATGACCCCAGATAAATGCGCCCGAACCCGCGTCCAGCCGCACCACACGGTTGCGGTCCGACATCAGAAAGACCGAACCACCCGCAGGCCAGACCGGACCATAGGCAGCTTCGTCTGCAGTCCAGATCGGGCGGCCATCGCTGCGATTCAGCGCCATCACCCGGCCCGACTGGTTGCCCACATAGATCACATCGCCCTGCACCACCGGGTCACCGGTCACATCGGTCACAGCCGCATAGGCCATCCCGATCCGCGTGCCCGCCACAGCGCGCCGCCACATGACCTGTCCGGTATCGCGCCGCGCGGCGATCAACTCGCCCGCCGGGGTCGGGAACAGCACCAGATCGCCCGCAACCGCCGGAGCGGCCCCGCCCACTATGGACGACGGCGACGGCGCACCCGAAAGCTGCCAGTCGGTCTGCCCGGTCGCGGCGTCTATCGCCCAGCCAGTGCTGTCACTGGCCACCACATAGACATGCGAGCCGGTGACTGTGGGTGCCGCAGACAGGGACGCATCAAAGCGCTTGTTCCACACCACCTCGCCAGAGCGCAGATCCAGCGCCCAGAGTTGGGCAAAGGCCGATGTCACATACAGCCTGCCATTCGCAACCGCGAGGCCACCACCCGAGGCGCTGTCAGGGTTGCGCGTGTCGGCAGGTGTCAGATCGCGGGTCCAGGCGACTTCGCCGCCCGTGGTGACGGCTGTCACGCGCGCGCGGCTGTCAAGTGTGTAGATCAATCCCCCAGTCGAGACAGGCTCTGCCGTGATCCGGTGCCGCCGCCCGTCGCCTTGCCCGATGGGAACCGACCAAACCGGTTGCAGACCACCGCCCAATGACGGATGCCCAATCCGCGTCGAGGCAGTGCCCAGACGGTGCGTCCATTCGGAATTGAGCGATGTCGCAGGCAGCGAAATCGGGGCAGCACGATTGACAGGCGGCTCGCCCGCATCTTCGGCAAAGGGCGCGCGCAGAGCAAAGCGCTCGCCCTCGAGGATGAAATCACGATTACAGGCCGCCAGAAATCCGGTCAGCGTCAATAGCGTCACGCAGGTCCAAAGTTTCACCATCAGCTCCTATCGCCCGTTGACACCCAAACCCGCGAGTCTCTCGCGCCAGATGCGGAAATGCATCTACCCTGCCTCAAGCTGTCCGCCCAGCGCGACGATCAATTGCGACACGCGGCGGCGTAATGACTCTGACACATCGGATTGTGACAACAAGTCAGTCAGAATTTCAATGGCTGTTTCGCGATTACCCTGTTCCAGTTGCAACAGGGCCGATTGTTCCAGTGCAAGCGGGCGCAATGGCTGGCCCGGTTGCGACAGGCCCGCGACGATCATTTCGCGTTCTTCCAGCGGCAGCGCAGCGCTTCCGGCGATCACGCGCTTCAGTGCGGCAAGCTGGCGGTAAGCCTCGGGCAGGGCGCTGTCATTCGCCGCACCGTCCAGCGCGGCCAGCGCTGCGTCACGGTCGCTTTCCAGCAATTCACCTGCACTCAGCAATTGCAGAAGTCCACGCTGCGCGCCCGTCGTCTCGATCTCGGCCAAGGCGCGCACGCGGTCGGCGGCACCATCATTTTCCAGCGCGGCAAGCACGGCATCACCAAAGGCTTCGGCACTTGCACGGGCGCTGGCCTTGCGCCATTCGTTCCATGCCGCGCCGCCCACGATCAGCGCAACCAGCAGCACGGCAATCCAGCCATACCGGCGCAGATACCCCATCATCCGGTCGCGGCGCAGTTCTTCTGTCACCTCGTCGATGAAACTGTCGGGATTGCTCAAGAGCCCACCTCACTTTGAAACCGCCCCCTCTTTGCCCGAAAGGCACAGGAAAGCCAAGCCCATCAGCACAGATTCGCACGTCACATACTTGCAAGCCGTTCATGTTAATGCGATAAACATTACTTGATTTTCTGCGTGTGCGAAACTAATCTGAACTGGTCAGTTTAGCGTATATGGATTATCTGGCAGTCAGGTTTCGGAGCAGAGGGTATCGGAATGCGTTTTTTTCCACTGGTGACGGCGTTCACCGTGACCTTGGTGATGTATCTGCTGGTGATGGAGCGTGACGCGCTTCTCAGCTTTGCAGGCGTGTCCGCCGCTGAAACCGAAATCGAGGAAGCAGCCCCCGAGGCACCGCTGGTCCGTGTTGTGGGTCTGCGTTCGGTGGCGCAGCCTGTGACCAGCAGTGTCGTGCTGCGTGGCCGGACAGCGGCCATGCGCCAGGTCGAGATCCGTTCGGAAACGGCAGGCCTGGTGGTTTCCGACCCGATCCGCAGGGGTGCCACCGTCAAGGCAGGCGATCCGCTATGCGAGGTGTCATCTGGTGTGCGCAAGGCCGCGCTGGACGAAGCACAGGCCCGACTGGCCGAGGCTGAAATCAACCTGCGCGCCGCCGAAGGTCTGTCCGAGGGCGGCTTTGCATCCGAAACGCGCGTTGCCAATGCCCGCGCCGCGCGTCTGTCCGCACAGGCCGCCGTTGACCGCGCCGTCGAGGAAGTGGCGCGTCTGGTCATGCACGCACCATTCGACGGGATGCTGGAAACCGACACCGCCGAACTGGGCAGCCTTTTGCAACCCGGCGCACTCTGTGCCACGCTGATCCAGCTAGATCCGATAAAACTGGTGGGCTTCGTGACCGAAGCACAGGTTGATCTGCTGGAACACGGTGCCACCGCAGGTGCGCGCCTTGCCTCTGGGCGCGAAGTCATGGGCACTGTCGATTTCATTGCGCGCTCTGCCGATCCGCAGACCCGCACCTTCCGCGTCGAGGTCACGATCCCCAATGCAGACGGGCGGATTCGTGATGGGCAAAGCGCCGACATCCTTGTTTCCGGCCAAAATCAGGAAGGGCATCTGATACCCGGCTCTGCGCTGACGCTGAATGACGCGGGCGAACTGGGCCTGCGACTGGTCGATGACGAAGGGCTGGTCAGCTTTGCCCCGGCCCGCATTCTGCGCGATACGGCAGATGGCATTTGGCTGGCCGGACTTCCCGATGAGATTGGTGCCATTGTCGTCGGGCAGGAATTTACCCGTGAAGGGGCGCACGTGCATGTCACATGGCGCGAAAGCGAAGGGTCCGCCGAATGATCGGTATTGTTTCATGGGCGGCGTCACGCGCACGGATGATCATGGCCATCATGATCATGGTGCTGGCGGCTGGCACAGCCGCCTATATCGGCCTGCCCAAAGAGGGCGAACCGGATATCGAGGTTCCGGCCGTCATCATCACTGTTCCCTTCCCCGGTATCTCGGCGGTGGATGGCGAAACGATGCTGGTCAAGCCGATGGAGGCCGAGCTTACCGATCTGGACGGCCTCAAGACCATCAGCGCGTTCTCTGCCGATGGCTTTGCCGCTGCCGTGCTGGAGTTTGAATTCGGCTGGGACAAGACCGCCACCATGGCCGATATCCGCGACGCGATGGGCCGGGCCGAGGGCAAATTCCCCGACGGGGCGCAGAACTACTCGATTTCCGAGATCAATTTCTCGCAATTCCCCATCATCATTGTAGCCGTTTCCGGCGACGTGTCCGAGCGCACGCTGCTGCGCGCCACCCGCGACCTGCAAACCAGGATCGAAGGGATTGATTCGGTGCTTGAGGCCGAAATCGCCGGGTCACGCGACGAGATGGTCGAGGTCCTGATCGATCCGCTGCGACTGGAAGCCTATAACGTCACTGCGGGCGAGTTGATCCGCGTCGTCACCGGCAACAACCAGCTTGTCGCTGCAGGCGAGGTTGAAACCAGCGCAGGCGCGTTCTCGGTCACTCTGCCGTCCAGCTTTTCCAGCCCCGAGGATATCTACCGCCTGCCGGTCAAGGTGAATGGCGATTCGGTCGTCACGCTGGGCGATCTGGCCGAGATCCGCCTGACCTTTGCCGACCGTCAGGGCACAGCCCGGTTCAATGGCGATACGAACCTTGCGATTCAGGTGGTCAAGCGCAAGGGCTTCAACGCCATCGACACGTCCATCGCCGTGCGCGATGCGATCGAGGCCGAGCGCGCGACATGGCCCGAAGAATTGCAATCCGCGATCCATATCACCCCTGCACTCGACAAATCCATCCAGACCGGCGAGATGGTGACCCAGCTTGAAGGGTCGGTCCTGACCGCCATCGCGCTGGTGATGATCGTGGTTTTGGCCGCCCTTGGCGCACGTTCGGCGCTGCTGGTCGGTGTCGCGATCCCGACCTCGTTCCTTTTATGCTTCATCCTGCTGGGTCTGATGGATGTGGCCGTGTCCAATATCGTGATGTTCGGCCTGATCCTGTCGGTTGGCATGCTGGTCGATGGGGCCGTGGTCGTGACCGAATACGCCGACAAACGGTTGCAGGCCGGGGATGGCCCGATGGAAGCCTATGTCAAGGCCGCGCAGCGCATGTTCTGGCCGGTCATCGCCTCGACCGCGACGACGCTCTGCGCCTTTCTGCCGATGCTGTTCTGGCCCGGTGTCGCGGGCGAGTTCATGGGGCTTCTGCCCGTCACTCTGATCTTCGTTCTGTCCGCCTCGCTGATCGTGGCGCTGATTTTCCTGCCGGTTCTGGGCGGCATCACAGGCCGCCTTGCCCGCCGTCTTGGTCAGCTCAGTGCCGCCTTGCGCCGTCTGCCATGGCTGGCCCGCCTGCCCTTTGCGGTCATCTCGGTGATGGCGCTCTATGCCGGTGCGATGATGATGCTGAATCCCGGCTTTATGGCCAGCAGTACGCAGGCAGCACAGAGTGTGACACAGATGATCCCCGGCGCGGTCCTGATGGCACTGGGCGCGATAGGCATATCCACCACATTCACCACACTGGCCCCGGTGCGCAAGCCCCGCAAGATCGACGCAAAACGCCACTATTCACCCGCAGGCTATGCCGCGAAGCTCTTTGTTGGCAACCCGATCATGCCCATCGTGCTGATCGTGGGCGTGGCGTTTTTCGTCTCTGGTGTGTTCCAGTATTACGGCGAGAATAACCGCGGCGTGGAATTCTTTGTCGAGACCGAGCCAGAGGAAGGCATCATCTATGTGCGCGCGCGCGGCAACCTGTCGCTCGCCGAACAGGACGCACTGGTGCGTCAAGTCGAGGAAGTCGCCCTCGCCGAACCTGCGGTTGCTTCGGTTTTTGCCTTTGCAGGCAGTGGCGGGCTGAACACCAATACCGCAGGCCAGGGCCCCCCGCGCGATTCCATCGGCCAGATCCAGTTCGAGTTGACCCACTGGCAGGGCCGTCAGGGCGACCCCGAGATGCGGGGCCGCGCGATCCTTGACCGGCTAGAGGCGCAATTTGACCAGATTCCCGGCATCCAGACCGAGTTTCTTATCTCCTCTGGCGGTCCGGCAGGTGCGAAACCCGTTCACCTGCGCCTGACCGGGCAGGAGTTTGGTGCGCTGGAAGAGGCCGTCGAGATCGTGCGCGCCCGCTTTGGCGAAACCGCAGGCCTGTTCGATCTGGAAGATTCGCGCCCTGTGCCCGGCATCGACTGGCAGATCAATGTCGATACCGAAATGGCTGGCCGCTTCGGGGCCGATGTCGCCACGATTGGCGGCATGGTCCAGTTGGTGACACGCGGACTGCTGCTGGACACCATGCGAGTCGAGACGTCCGAGGAAGAAATCGACATCCGCGTGCGCCTGCCGGAAACGGACCGCCTGCTCTCGACATTGGAAACCTTGCGCGTGCAGACCAATTTCGGGCTGGTGCCCCTGTCGAATTTCATCACATCCGAAACCGTGCGCTCGCGCGGCCAGATCGACCGCGTGAACCAGCAACGCTTTTTCGACGTCAAGGCAGATGTGCGTTCGGGCCTGATCCGCCTCGTAGACCGCGAGGGCAACACGATCCGCGTCGCCACCCGCGCCGATCTGGTCCCGCGCGAACATGAAACCGGCTCGCAAGGCTATAACCGTGTGCGCGAGAATCTGGCCGAGATCGAGCGCAATGGCTGGCGGCAGGTCCCGATCACAGCCACCGAACGCATTGATACGCTGACCGACTGGCTGTCCTCGGGCGATGTGCTGCCTGCCGGGGTCGATTGGGAATGGACCGGCGAACAACAGGATCAGGAAGAAAGCACGCAATTCCTGACAGTGGCCTTTTCCGCTGCACTCGGGCTGATGTTCGTGATCCTGCTGACGCAGTTCAACAGCTTCTACAATGCCGTGCTGGTGTTGCTCGCAGTGGTTCTGTCCTCGGCGGGGGTGCTGATCGGCATGATCGTGATGGATCAGACCTTCTCGGTCATCATGACGGGCACGGGAATCGTGGCGCTGGCCGGGATTGTGGTGAACAACAACATTGTCCTGATCGACACCTATCAGAACTATGCCCGCATCATGCCGCGGATCGAAGCCATCATCCGCACGGTCGAGGCCCGCATCCGGCCCGTGCTGATGACAACCATCACCACCATGGCCGGTCTGACGCCGATGATGCTGGGCCTGTCGCTGGATTTCGTGAATGGCGGCTATTCGCTCGACAGCCCCACGGCCTTGTGGTGGAAGCAACTCGCCACGGCAGTGGTGTTCGGACTGGGCATTGCCACGCTGCTGACGCTGCTGGTTACGCCCTCCTTGCTGGCGCTGCGTGTCTGGATCGAGAAAGGGGCCTATCGCGGGGCGCTGGGGCTGCGCTGGGTGCTGTCGCCGCGCGATTCCGCCGCCCGCCGCGACCGCGCGCTTGAACGGAAACTTTCCGCCATCCGCGAGGCGGAACTGATCTGGGACATCCCCACCGAACCCGCTCAGAAACAACTTCCTTTGCAACTGAATGACCCGCTGCCCCCGCAGATGCCACTTCGTGCCGCCGAATAGCTGACTGGTCCTGCGCGCCTGGCGATGCAACCAACCGGCCTGCAAGCCCGGTGATCGGCCATGTTGGTGATATACCCCGCTGACCGGGGATTGCGCGCCTGCCAAGCGCGTCCGGGCCTGTGACCCGGTCCGGACGCGCGTTTGGTGTTAGTCTTTCCAGTGCTGGACGAGGGAGTTTCTGGCGTCGAGGATGTGTTGTCTGGTGCGGTCTGCGGCGCGGTTGGCATCATTGGCCTTGCAGGCCTCGACGATGGCCAGGTGCTCGCGATTGGCGCGCTCCATGCCGTCGCTGAGCAGGAGTTGCGCGCGCAGATAGGGGTCGATGCGGTCCATGGCCTTGCTGAGCACTTCCATGTGATAGGGCAGCCCGCTGGCCTGATAGAGGGTGGTGTGAAACC
>SKRW01000164.1 GCA_007118295.1 Paracoccaceae bacterium
AGTTCCCGCAGCCCCGCGCCCCGGTGCGGCCACGGCGGCCCAACCCAGCGCGCCCGCCCAGCCTGCACCCCAGCCCGCAGCCCAGATGGCCGCGCCGCGCCCCGGTGCGCTGCCCTTGCGCGGAGATGGGCGCGTCACCGAGGTGCGCCGCCTGAAAGAGCAGGAACAATTTGCCCGCTGCCTTGCCGCCTCGCAATCGCCGCGCTCGTTGGATGTGCTGTATGAGCGATCATGGTGCGCCTTCAGCCACCAGCGCCCGACCGAGGCGATGACCGGCTTTCAGGCCGCGGCGCTGGCTGGTGATGCGCTGGGGCCAAATGTGCGGCGCGATGCGCATTTCGGGCTGGCCCTCGCCTATCTGTCGATGAACATGACTGAACAGGCCGCGCAGATTGCCGCGCAGGTGCGCCTGACCGAAACCCAGCACCAAGAGGTCGAAGCGACTGTGCTTGACCAGCGTGGGGTCCGGGCCTTTCGGGCGGGTGATCACCGGCAGGCGATAGGGTATTTCAACGCGCTGGAACAGTTGAACGGGTCGCTGCGGCGTGACCTGTCGATCCTGCGCGCCTATGCCTATCTGAACGCGGGCCAGCGCACGGTCGCACGCACCGAATTCGAGCGGCTCCATTCCCAGCTTGCCACGGCGGAAACGCGCGAAGGGTTGAACGCGGCGCGCGGCCCATAAGCGCGCCAGCTTGCCGGTCTGCAGAGCCGTGAACCGGCACCTGCAAGCGTCGGCAGATGACGGATTCTTTGCCATTTGCGCTACCTGGCCACTGCCTGACAAAGCGGGTTGCCCCCGCATCCATAACAATCCTTGCTGCTGACTGGTTCTGGGCGATTGTAGCGCAGGCATCGGCCATTGGGCGGCGGTCACGCAGAATGTGGCCGCCGCCCAATGGCATGAATTTATCCTTATTCATCAGAAAACACGACCATAAATGCGCAGCAGCCGCGCCGGATCGCGCGCCTTGCATTCGCGCAGGGCGACAGGTGTTATCCGATAACAGGCGGCGCGTCATTGGCTAACGGATGGACGTTATTGCGCGGCACAGCCCACCGGCCACAGGTTTGGGGCAGCGGATCAACCGCGACACCAAAGCCTGCGGGGATGCACCCAGACCGGACACCCCGTGACACCAACCCAATCAGGAGATCACTCCATGACCTTTGCATTTTCGAACAGACTGACCACCGCTGCGCCCGTCTTTGCGATGGCGCTTGTCATGGCGCTGGCCAGCGTGCCCGCCGAGGCAGGGTCCAACCGCGTCACTGTGGACCAGTGGGGCCGTGACAACAGTGCCGCCGCAGCCCAGACCGGGCATCGCCAGCGGGTCTCGATCTCGCAGCGCGGTCGCGGCAACCTGTCGTTCAACACGCAGGACGGCGCGCGCAACCGCGTCACTGTGGGGCAGACCGGCTGCAACAATGTCGCCGATACCGCACAGGGCGGGCATCGCAACATCGTCGGCGTGGCCCAGATGGGCTGCCGCAATGATGCGACCGTCGTGCAGAGCGGGCACCGCAATGCCGTCGGTGTCATCCAGACCGGTCGCGGCAACACCGCGAACACCACGCAGCACGGAAACGGCAATGTCGTGCTGATCATTCAGGACTGATCCTGCCCATTCATGTCCGGGGGCGCAGGCCCCCGGCCCGGCCAAAGGAGTTTTCCCATGACTGCGTCCTCATATGCCGTTGCGGCCCTTGTCATCACGGGTGTCGCCTCTACTGCGGGGCTTGCCCTGTCGCACAGCACTCGCGCCCCCGAGGCGCTGGTCTGCGAGTTGCGCCTGACCGAGGCCGCGCGGCAGGTCACGCTCTACGCCGAAGCCGAAGCGCGGCAATCGGTGCACGGGACCTATCAGCTCGACATCGACCAGCGCAGTTCTGGTGGCCGTTCGACCATCCGGCAGGGCGGCGAGTTCGACCTGCGCGCGGGTGAACGCACCGTGCTGGGCGAGGCGACATTCTCGGGGCGTGCGCGCGATCTCGACGCACGCCTGAGTGTCACCGCGAACGGCCAGACCAAGACCTGCCGCTCGACCTCGCTCTGACCCATCCATCCCTGACCCACCCTTTACCTGAAAGGACAGACCCATGCTGCCACATGCTGTCACCTCACTCCGGCGCGGTCTTGCTGCGACCGTGCTGGGCCTTGCCCTGCTTGCACCTACGGGACCGGTGCTCGCCTCTTCGCTGTCGCTTCACCTGCAACCGCGCACCGCACAGGAAGCGCGCGTGCTGGGCGCGGCCATCACCCTGTATGCGATCCGCCGCGACCTGCGGTCGGGGGCCGATATCCGCCAGACAGGCCAGAACCATCAGGTGCAGATGCGCCAGTCCGGTGGCCAGAATCGCGGCATCATCCGCCAGCGCGGGGCAAACCATTCGGCCAACCTGTCCCAGACCGGCGGGCATAATTCGCAGGTAATCCTGCAATACGGAAACGGTGCCCATGCCGATATCCGGCAGACTGGCGGGCAGTCAGGCATCTTGCTGCAATTCGCACCATAAGCATCGAGGCATGCTGCGGGAAATGTCTCTGCACCGTGCCACCGCGACGGCGAGCTTGGGAGCGGGCTTCCTTCGGGCGACGAAAGCAGGTATGCCGCCGCCCAACGCCCCCAACTGCAGGCCCGCCGGTGTCCAGTTCTGACAAGTCCCACCGCAAGCTACAGTCGCGCAACGACCGGATCGTTGCGCGCTGGCTTTGGGACAGCTTCATCCGGCACCGCATGGTCTTCATCATCGGCGCACTGGTGCTGATGGTTCTCGAAGCCCTGACCCTTGGCGCGTTCAGCTACCTTGTGCAGCCCATGTTCGATGATGTCCTGATCGAAGGGGACCGGGGCCGCGTCTATGTGGTGGCGATTGCGATGGCCGCGACCTTCTTTGGCAGGGGGCTGGCGCGGCTGGCGCATAAATCGCTTATGGCGTGGCAGGCCGAACTGGCCACGGCAGAGTTGCAATCGCGCCTGCTGGCGCATCTGATTTCGCTGGATCAGGGCTTTTTCCAGCGCAATGCACCCGGCATCCTGATCGAACGTGTGCGCGGCGATTCCGAGGCGTTGCGCCGTGTGTTCGGTAATCTGATCACGGGCTTTGGCCGCGACGGGGCGGCGCTGATCGTGCTGATGGGGGTGGCATTCTGGACCGACTGGCAGTGGACGCTGGTGGCACTGGCGGGCATTCCGTTGCTGGGTATCCCGCTGATTGCGATTCAGCGCCTGATCCGGCGCCGTTCCGCCGAGGCACGGCGCGCTGCTGCCGAAAGCTCGAACCGGCTGGATGAGGCGTTTCACGGGATCGCCACATTGCAACTGACGGGCACCGAGGCGCGCGAACTCGACCGTTTCAGTATCATCATGCGCAATTTCGCAGCCAAGATCACCCGCGCCGTGATCGGTCAGGCGTCGGTCTCGACCATCATGGATTTCGGTGCGGCCATTGGCTTTGCGATGGTGCTGATCGTGGGGGGCATGCAGATCATCGAAGGCACGCGGACGGTAGGGCAGTTCATGTCCTTCTTCACGGCGCTGGGCCTGCTGTTTGACCCGATGCGGCGTTTCACTGCCCTGACAGCCGAATGGCAGAACATCCTCGCCTCGCTTGAGCGGACACATCAGTTGCTGCAGGTGCGCTCGAAGGTGACCAATCCGCCGCCGCCGCATCTGCCCGCCCCGGCGCGTGCGCAGGCCAGCGTTGTCCTGCGCGATGTCGATTTCGCCTATGACAGCGAACCTGTGCTGACCGGGCTCAGCTTTGAGGCCCCGGCGGGCAAGACAACTGCCATCGTTGGCCCTTCGGGGGCTGGCAAGACGACTGTCTTTGCGCTGCTGACCCGGCTGGCCGACGTGTCGGACGGGGCGGTGCTGATCGGCGGGCAGGATGTGCGGCAGATGGATCTGGCCACGTTGCGGAGGCTGTTCGCCGTGGTCAGTCAGGATACCGCGCTGTTCGACGAGACGATTCGCGACAACATCCTGCTGGGTGCGCCCGATGCGCCCGAGGACGCCCTTGCCGATGCGTTGCGCGCGGCCCATGTCGATGATTTCCTGCCGCAACTGTCCAATGGGATCGATACACTGGCCGGGCCGCGCGGATCAAACCTGTCAGGGGGGCAGCGCCAGCGCGTGGCGATTGCCCGCGCGCTTTTGCGCAACGCGCCGATACTGCTGCTGGACGAGGCGACAAGTGCGCTTGATTCCAAGTCCGAGGCGCTTGTTCAGGACGCGCTGGAACGGCTGGCACAGGGGCGGACGACTCTGGTGATCGCGCACCGCCTCTCGACTGTGCGCAAGGCTGATCAGATACTGGTGATGGACCGGGGCCGTGTGGTCGAGCGGGGCGACCATGCGTCGCTTCTGGCGCAGGGTGGTGTTTACGCACGGCTGCATGCCCTGCAATTCGGCGACGAAGCCGAGCAGGACGCGCCCTGACTGGCGTGTCCGGACGCTGCTACGCCCTCGCCAGGGGCTGCGCCGTCAGTCAGGTTCCACCGACGCCGCGACACGAAAGCCAAGGTTCCCCGTCGATGTGTCGGGCGGGTTCCGCGTCCGGGAATGCACATGATATCGGTCGCAATAGCTGTCATGGCACAAGTACGACCCCCCCCGCTGCACCCTTTCCAAGCCATCTGCGGGACCTGTCGGGTCAATCAGCGGCTGGGACGAGGCGAGGGGTGCGCCAAAGCGATCGGCGACCCACTCCCAGACATTTCCGGTCATGTTGAACAGGCCATAGGCATTTGGCTCATACGCATCGACCGGGGCGGTTCCGACATAGCCATCATCAGCAGTGTTTTCGTATGGGAACCGCCCTTGCCAAATGTTCATCCGGTGCGTTCCACCGGGTTCAAGCGCATCGCCCCACGGGAATTTCCGCCGTCCAAGCCCGCCGCGCGCCGCGCGTTCCCATTCAGCCTCTGTCGGCAGGCGCAATCCTGCCCAGGTGCAATAGGCGACCGCGTCAAACCAACTGACATGCACAACGGGATGGTTCTCGCGGCCCGAGGTGGTGCTGACGGCACCTTCGGGTGCTGCCCAGTATGCGCCCTCGACGGCCCGCCACCATTCCAGGCTGGGCGGGTTGCGAAAACGGCCCGCGTCCTTGCCCAGAAAAAGATGGAAAACAAAGCTCCAGCCTTCGGTCTCGGCTACGGTTCGCCAGCCTGTTTCGGCCACGAAACGGGCGAAATCACTGTTGCTGACGGTGTGTGGCGAGATCAGGAAAGGCGATACCCTGACCTTGCGGCGGGGGCTGTCCAGATCAGTGGGAAAGGTTGCTTTGCGTGCGCCCATGTCGAAAAAACCGCCCGGAACGGGCAGGAGCCGCGCGCGCAGGTCTGCCTGCACCTGCGGTGACGCCGGTCTGACGGCGCGCGCGCGCCTTTCAAGGCTCTTGGCAAAGTCTGGTGCCGAATTCGCGGATATGCTGCAACACGAGCGCGGGGTGGGCGGTTTTTCGGTCATGGTCGGCTTTGATCTGTTGCACAAAATTGGTCCAGCCAGTATCCTTGGATATGCCATATTGTCCAGACCAGTATAAGCATGCCACAGAATGACCATCGCCCCAATATCGTGATGGTCCTGACCGACCAGCACGCAGCGCGCATACTGGGCTGCGCTGGTGACCCATGGGCGCAGACACCAGAACTGGATGCACTGGCGGCGCAAGGCGTACGGTTTGACGCTTGTTATTGTCCTTCGCCGCTGTGTGTGCCGTCGCGGATGGCTTTTCTGACCGGGTTGGAACCGCATGAAACCGGTGTTCTGGGCAATGATGACTACCTGCCGTCAGATATCCCCACTCTGGCCCATGCGCTTGGGGCGGCAGGATATGAATGCCAGTTGGTCGGACGGATGCATTTCTACGGCACAGACCAGACCCACGGTTTTCATCGCCCCATCGGTGATATCGGGCCGAACTGGCCGGGCGCGGGGCCACCCGATATCGGGCCGCTGACCAAGGGGCGCGGCAATCGCGGGCCGGAACTGGAACATTCGGGCGCAGGCGAGACGTCCTATCAGGCCTATGACCATGCCGTAATCGACGCGGCGATGGTGACGCTGGATCGTCTGTCGCGCCAACGCGATGAAACCGGTAAGCCGTTCTTCTGCCTTGTCTCGCTGTTCTGCCCGCACCCGCCGTACATCGCGCGGCGCGCGGATTTCGATCTGTTCCATGGGCGGCTTCCCCCGCCGCGTCTGCCAGTGCCGCCCGATGATCCGCCTGCCATCGCCGCATGGCGCGCGGCTGGCAAGGTTGATGCCGTCAGCGCCGGGGCCGTCGCTGCCAGCCGAGCCGCCTATTACGGGCTTGTGCGTATGGTTGACCAGCTTGCCGGGCAGGTGTTCGATCATGTTGCCGGGCGTGCGGATACTGTCAGCATCTATGCTTCAGACCATGGCGAGGCGCTGGGCGAGCGCGGGCTGTGGTGGAAAAGCACGATGTATGACGAAAGCGCCAAGGTGCCGCTGATCCTGCGCGGCCCCGGCTTTCCGTCCGGGCAGACCGAAAGCAAGGTCACGAACCTGATGGACCTGTCGGCCACGATCCTTTCGCTTGGGCAGGCATCGCTTCCGGGGCATCAGGGCCATGACCTGCGCGACAAGACCCGCCCGGATGTGTCGTTCAGCAGCTACTATGGTGGGTTGATGAATATCGACCTGCCGCTGCAACGCCACCGGATGCTGCGCGCCGGCCAGTGGAAGCTGGTCTGGTTCGATGGCCATGCGCCCTTGTTGTTCGACATGGTGGCAGACCCGGATGAACGCGTGAACCTTGCCGACAACCCGGACTATGCCGACCTGCGGGAGGAATTGTCGCTTGCCCTGCTGGAGGGTTGGAACCCGCAGGAAATCGCCGCAACCCAGCAGCGCAAGGCCGAGCGTGGCAAGGTGATTCGAAGCTGGGTTCATGCCGTGCACCCGCCCGAGCCATATCGCTGGACCGATCCGGACAAGGCCCGCAACCGCTACGAATGATCCTTGAAAAGAGCCGCGCAAAATTGGTCTATCCAAATATTGAAAATTAATGTTATGGTTGGACCAGTTTTCATGGCATTCGGGAGGAGAGAACCATGACGATACGGCGGAATGTTCTGGCAGGGGCAGTCGGGCTTGCAGTTGCGGCGGTTGTTCCGGGGGGTGGTGCAGTCGCACAGGAGGGCGCTTTTCCAACCAAGCCAATCACGATCATCGTGCCCTTCGCGCCGGGCGGGCGGACCGATACGGTGGCCCGGCTGATTGCACAGGCGATTCAGGAAAACGGCTTTCTTGACCAACCCTTGACGATTCTGAACGTGGCCGGTGGCGCGGGAGCGCCTGCAGTCGCTGCCCTGATGGCAGAGGATGCTGATGGCCACACAATCATGCATTACAGCTACGACGCGCTGATTTCGATCGCGATGGAGTTGGGCGGGTTTGAACTGGATCAGTTCACCTCGCTTGGTTTCACCGGTGGCGGTAGCCCGGTCTGGACAGTGCGCGACGATGCGCCCTTTGAGTCGCTACAAGACCTGATCGACCATTTGCAGGACAACCCCCGCAGTCTGGTCGAAGCGGTGGGTATTGGCCAGATCCCACATCTGGTTGGCGCGATGCTTGCCAAGGAAGCGGAATTCGAGACCCGCCTTGTCACCGCAAACAGCGGCGCGGACCGGATGCGCCTATTGCTGGGGGGCAATGCCGACATCTCGCTGTTCGCGGCGTCTGAATATCTCAACAGTGAAGGCATCAAGGCGCTGGTCTATTTTGGCAACTCGCGCCTGCCGGAAATGCCTGATGTGCCGACGTCGGCTGAGCTGGGCTTTGCCACGAACTGGGCAAATCCGAACTGGTGGCTTGCGCCTGCGGGAACGCCGGACGACGTAGTGGCCAAGCTGAGCGAAGCGCTGGAAAAGGCGATCACCCTGCCCGAAATGCAGGAGTATTTTACCAGCAATACACTGGAGCCATATTGGATGTCGGGCCCTGACGCGCTGGCTGCCGCAAGCGAAACTCTGGAAGGGTTGCGCGTCGTCGCGGCGGAAATCCAGTAGGCAGCGATGCAACGCCCTGCCCATCCTGGAACTGACCTGATCGTCGCGGCGCTTGTCGCGGCGGCGGCGGCGGCCCTGTTTGTCGGGGCCGCCAAACTGCCAGCGCCCCGGTGGGAACCGCTGGGTTCCGCCGCCGCACCACGGGCGCTGGGGACGCTGCTGGCGCTGTTCGCGCTGCTGCTGGCCGCGGGTGCGGTGCGGGGGGTGTTGCAGCGCGCCGAAGTGCCCGCCTTTGCGGTCGAAAACGCACGGCTTTTGCGCGGCGGCTGTATTCTGGGCGCGATCATCCTGTTCGTGGTGGCGATGGATGTCGCGCGCCTACCGTTTGTCGCAGTCGGGCCGGTTTTCGTGGTGGTGATATCGGTTCTGGTAGGGGGGCTTTCGTGGCGCGTGGTGGGGTGGTCGGCGCTGTGGGGTGTGGTTCTGTGCGGCAGTGTCTTTCTCGCCTTCACGCGCTTTTTCTATATCAACCTGCCTTAGGGTCTGACGCATGATTGATGCATTCGTCGCGCTGCTGACCATCGAACCGATGCTGTTTCTGGTATTCGGGGTAGCGCTGGGCATAGTTGTCGGTGCCATACCGGGGCTGACAGCGACAATGCTGATCGCACTGACGCTGCCGCTGACTTTTTACATGAGCAGCGTGAATGCGGTGACATTGCTGATCGGGCAGTATGTGGGCGGCATATCGGGCGGCTTGATTACCGCGATCCTGCTGCGCATGCCGGGCACTCCGGCCTCGATCGTCACGACATTCGACGGCTATCCAATGTCGCAGAACGGCCTGACCGAACGTGCGCTGGCACTTGGGATCATGGCCAGTGTCGCGGGTGGAATTGTGAGTTGGGTCTTTCTGGCGGCTCTGTCGCCATCGCTGGCACGGTTCGCGCTGCAATTCGGTCCATGGGAATATTTCGGGCTGGTCATGATGGCGCTGGTGATGCTGGCGGTTCTGGCACAGGGCACGTTGCTGCGGGGGCTGCTGGCGGCTGCACTCGGCATGGCCTTCGCGCTACCGGGTATCGACAGCTCTATCGGCCAGCAACGGCTGACCTTTGGCTACACAACGCTTCTTTCCGGCTTTGCGTTGCTTCCGGTGCTGATAGGGGCATTTGCCATCAGTCAGATCCTGCGCGATGCCTCGACCGGCAGCGCCGGCCAAGTCCGCGCCCCGCGCCCGAAGCGACGATTGCCGGTTTACCTGAGCGATTTTCGCCGTTTCGGTCCGAACATGCTGCGGTCCAGTGTGATCGGTACATGGATCGGGCTGTTGCCGGGCATTGGCAGCAATATCGCGGCGCTCGTGTCCTATTCGACCGCGCGCCAGATGTCAGACACGCCCGAGGAATTCGGCAAGGGGCATGACCACGGCGTGGTCGCGGGCGAAACCGCCAATAACGCGTCCATCGGCGGTGCCCTTATTCCGATGATCACCATGGGCATTCCGGGTAGTGCGACCGAGGCGATCCTGATCGGAGCGCTGATCATCCACAATCTGCAACCGGGGCCCTTGCTGTTCCAGAATGCGCCCGAAGTCGCCTATGGCATCATCGCGGCCTATCTGGTGGCCAATATCCTGATGCTTTTCATGATGTGGGGGGCGGTGCGCTGGATTGCGCGGGTAACGGAAATTCCACGCGCGGCGCTGTTCTCGACAATCCTCGTGTTCTGTGTCGTCGGTTCATTCGCGATCAACAACTCCTGGTTTGACGTCTATGTCATGATCGCTTTCGGGGTGATCGGTCTGACGCTGGAATGGGCGCGCATCCCGCTGGCCCCGTTTGTGATCGGCTTCGTGCTGTCACCGATTGCCGAAGAACAGTTGCGCGCGGCCTTCATGCGCTCGGACGGCGATGTGTCCGAGATCCTGACGCGTCCGTGGGCGCTGGTGTTTCTCGTGGTGGCGCTGGTGACGCTGGTTGCGCCAACACTTGCGGCGGTCTATCGCCGTCGGCGTCCCCCCCGACCCGAGGTAACCCGCCAATGAACCTGCAAAGCCAGCCCGGATCAGAGCGCCGCTATCAGCAGATCGCGCAGTCCCTTGCCGCGCGAATAGACAGTGGTGTCTTTCGCGACGGCGAAAGACTGCCCGCCGAACGTGACCTGGCGCGCGAGATGGATGTCAGCCGGACCACCTTGCGCGAGGCACTGATTGCACTGGAGTTGATGAACTACGTCGAAATCCGCACCGGATCGGGCATTTATGTGCTGCCCGCTTCGGCGCGCAAGTCGTCTGATACACCCGTGCCCATGAACGAACCCGGCCCCCTTGAGGTGCTGGAGTTGCGGCGCGTGATCGAGGGCACCCTTGCTGCCGCCGCTGCCGAACGGGCAAGCGACGCGGCGCTTGCCGAAATTGCAGCGACGGTGGTTGCCATGCGGGCCGCGATTGATGATGTGCCGCTGTTTGACCGGCTCGACCGCGAGTTTCACCTTCAGATCGCTCATGCCTCGGGCAACAGCCTCGGTCCCGGTCTGGTGGACTGGATGTGGGCTTTTCGCGGTGGCGCAATGTGGCGCAAGCGCTATGGCCAGACACGCACGCGGGACAACCGCGACATATCGATCGCGGACCACGCCCGCATCGCCCGCGCGCTGCATCGCCGCGCACCTGACAAGGCGGAAACCGCCATGCAAGCGCATGTTGATGTGCTGATAGAGCGGTTTCTCGACCTCGGATTTACCGACTGACCCGGAAGGACCTGCACCATGACCCGCCCTGACATCATTTTCATTCTGACAGACCAGCAGCGTTTCGACACCATCCGCGCGCTGGGGGCCGGGCATATGGACACACCCAATATTGACCGGCTGGTGAATGAGGGCGTCACCTTCACCAATTGCCACGTCACCGCGCCCAGTTGCGTGCCCTGTCGCGCCAGCCTGTTTTCCGGATATTACCCGCATACAACCGGCGTTCTGGCCAATGGGACGCCATGGGCGCGCACATGGGTCTCTGATCTGGCGGCGGCGGGCTATCATTGCGTGAACATCGGCAAGATGCACACCATCCCCTATGATGCGCCTGCGGGTTTTCACGAACGCATCGTGGTGGAAAACAAGGACCGTTTCTACGAACACCGCTGGTTCTTCGATGACTGGGACCGCGCCCTTGCCGCACATGGTCTGGTGAAACAGCAGCGCAGCGAATATCGCCAGCGCCCCGATTACCGGCAGGCGCTGGGGGCTTTCACATGGGATCTTCCACCGCATCTGCAATCGGACAATTACGTTGCCGAGATGGCCAAGTTCTGGCTGCGCACCAAGCCCATCGACAAGCCGCTGTTCATGGAAATCGGATTTCCGGGGCCGCATCCGCCCTATGACCCGACACCTGAACTTGCCGCGAAATACATGGCCCGTGACATTCCCTTGCCCGACACGGACGAAGACCTTGATGCGCTGCCGCCTGCGCTGGTGGAAAAGCGACGGCATGACGTCGAGGTCGATCATGACAGCGTTGCCTGGTCACTGGACCCCACGCCCGCGCAGTTGCACAAGATGCGCGCCTATTACTGCGCCAATGTCGAGATGATCGACCGGCAAGTCGGAGAGATTCTCGATATCCTCGATGAGCAGGGGCGGCTGGACAATGCCATCATCATCTTTGCATCAGACCATGGTGACCTGATGGGTGATCATGGACTGAGCCAGAAATGGGCCTGTTACGAAGAGGTCACGCGCGTGCCGCTGATCGTGTGCGCACGTGGGCGGTTTGACGGCGGGCGCAAGGTCGATGCGTTGGTGCAGTTGTTCGACCTTGGTCCGACCATCCTTGAATGGGCGGGGGTGGACGTGCCCGAAACGATGGAGGCGATCAGCCTGAACCCGGCGCTGGACGGCGCAGAGTTTTCCGGGCGCACCCATGTCTTTGCCGAGCAGGGGGGGGACGTCAATTTCACCGGGGTCGATTACATGACGATGGTGCGCTCTGATACGCACAAACTGGTCCATTATCGCGGGCAAGACTATGGCCAGTTGTTTGATCTGACTGCGGACCCCAAAGAGAAGTGCAACCTTTGGGACGTGCCCGAGGCGGCAGCGCAGAAAGCGGCACTTCTGGGCGTGATGCGCGAATGGATGATCGACAGCGCCTATCAGACACGGAAATTCCGGGCGGGTGTGATGCGCTAAGTCGCGTTGCGGGCAAGCGCCCTTACAGGGCCAATGGCTGGACGGCATCGGCCAGCATGGATGAGTGCGCCTGGGATACAGCGGCCGGACGGAGCAAGCCTTGCGATTCCGGGCCGTCATAGACCAATCAAGGCCCGCAATGGCGCGCGCATGTTCAGTTTGTAATCCTTCCAGCCGCCAAGGTAGTGCCGGGCCGCTTTTGTCAGTGCGAAACCAGACAGAGTGTGTCATCGTCACCCGATACATCACAAGGCGGTTTCATGTCTCTTTATCGGATGATCTACACCTCTCGGCCCTTCGGGTTCGACAGCGGCACGCTGAATGGCATTCTGGTCCATGCGCAACAGGAGAATGCCCGCGTCGGCATAACCGGTGCGCTTATCTGCAGGGAAGATATCTATCTGCAACTGCTTGAAGGCCCTGAAGGCGAGGTCAAGAAAACGGTAGAGCGCATCAAGCGCGACGACAGGCATCTCGAAGTCGTAGTGCATGTCGAGAAAGCCGTTTCAGAGCGCATGTTCGGAAAATGGGCCATGCTGCATGACCCTGCCGCGACCTGGATCTGGTCGCGCGCAGAGGTCACGGATGACGCTGTCGAACGCGCCACGGCAGCAGAGGTCGAGGGTTTCTTCGACAAGCTGTGTGATGCGCATAACGCGCCGGATATCACCTGACTGACCCGGCGCAGGACGACCGGGCACCATGCCTGCCGCGCCGCCGTATCCAGACTTCCAGTGCCGCCAGATACGGCAGGTAGAATGCGAAATACTGGATTTTGTCGAAGGGCCCATCAAGCTGTTCGTTGCTCCACAGCCCATCGGTCAGGATATACCAGATGACATAATGCAAGCGGTAGATCAGCGACCCCATGACCAGCACCAGAAGCCTGAGCGCCCACGAGCCATGGCGGTCAACCTCGCCCGCCCGCGCAAAACGTAGCGTCTGCACGGCTGCCCATAGCATCAGCCCGCCATACAAGGCAAAGCCCGCATCCATCAGCGGCCCCGCCAGCGTGCCCCGCAGGGCTATGTAACTTAATCCACCAAGCGCGACGATGAGTGATGCCGCGACGATGGCCCGCCCTGTGATCCGGTGCACGCGCGGATAGTTCGTGCGCAGCCGCCCGATCACCTGCAGCGGCGCAAGCATCATGATCAATCCACCCAGCACCATATGCGAAAAGATTGCGGCGTTGGTGAACGGTCCGTCAGGGGTGTAGATATATGTTTCCTGCGTCAGATCGACGCCAAACCCGCGTATGCCAAAGCGCAGGGAATAGGCCGCAAAACCAAGAAGCGGAACCGCAAGAAGCGCGATGCCCAGATATTTTGCCGCTGCTATTGGCCACGCCCTCATATTTCACCCGCCTCTCAAGTTGCCTGCCGGGCGGCTTCAGCGTCCGGCAACGCCGTGCTGCGCGGGCAAGGTCCGGGTGAAAAGCTATCCCTGATCGGCCTGAAATCCAACGGTGCGTTGTTTCAGGCCGGATACGGCGAGGCGTCTGCCATGTGGCAGTCTGCCTGTGAGATGCTCAGGTGACGCGCAGGTCCGAGATATGGGCGACAACGCGGGCAGGCGTGTTTTCGCTGTTCGACGACACGGCCACAGCCACGAGCCTTTCCAGCGGTCCGCCAAAGACACGCGGGAAATCCTGCGCCAGATTGACTGATTCCGAAAACCGCCCGGTCTGCGCCGGTCGGGTAATCAGATTGCGCAGCCTGTCGGGGGCGTGCGGGCTGGGCACCACAGTGCCGAGGGGCTGGCTGCCGCCCCAAGTATACATCAACACCTGTGCGGAACGATTAGTCATCAGGCTGCGGATGCTGGTATTCGGACCAACCCTTGCCGCCGCAGACTCTGACATGCTGACAAAGAACAGGCCAAGGTTGCGGTCATCATTGCCGATCTGTGACAGGTCGGACGGGGGAACAGAGCTTTCCACTTCCCATGACCACGACGCGCGCGTGGCCCCACGGAATTCGTCAGATAAAATCCGGTACAGGATCGAGGACGACCCGTCTGCGATCACAGTCAGGCGGGACTGGCGCAACTCGAACCGGTTGGGGGTCAGGCGCCGGAAAGTCAGATGATCCCACGCCCCATCAAACAGAACCGAATTTGCCGATGCGGGTCGTGTCGTCAAAAGCGCGCC
>SKRW01000106.1 GCA_007118295.1 Paracoccaceae bacterium
CCACAAATTCGCGCTGTCCGCCCGAGCTGCCGCCCAACCCCCCCGGTTGCTGCACCGAATGGGTCGCATCAAAGATCACCGGATAGCCCATCGCCGCCATGATCGGCAGCGCGCGGAAATCGGATACCAGCGTGTTGTAGCCAAAGGATGTGCCCCGCTCGCACAGCATGATCCGCCCGTTCCCGGTCGAGGCGACTTTCGCCGCCACGTTTTCCATGTCCCAGGGTGCCAGAAACTGCCCTTTCTTGACATTGATCACCCGCCCGGTCGCCCCGGCGGCCAGCAAGAGATCCGTCTGGCGACACAGAAAGGCGGGTATCTGCAGCACATCACACACCTCTGCCGCTGGCGCGCAATGGCCGGGTTCGTGCACATCGGTCAGGACAGGGCAGGCGAATTCTTCGCGGATGCGACCCAGCACCTCCAGCCCCGCAGCCATCCCCAGCCCCCGCTTGCCCGCCAGGCTGGAGCGGTTGGCCTTGTCATAGCTGGCCTTGAAGATGAACGGGATGGACAGCCGCGCGCAGGTTTCGGCCATCTGCCCCGCGATCAGCCGCGCATGATCCAGCGATTCCATCTGGCACGGCCCCGCGATCAGCGCATAGGGCAGGTCATTGCCGATCTCGACATCCCCGATTGTCACACTCATGCGATCCCCTCCTGCGCCAGAACGGCCTCGATCCGCGCCACATCGGCGGGGTTGTTCAATTCCCAGAACTCGCGGCCCTGTGCCGTCACCTCGACACAGGTCACCGGGATGCCATTATAGAGGAATCGCAACTGTTCCAGCCCTTCGAGGATCTCCAACTCGCAGGGACCGGCCTGCATGTAACGCGCCAGAGCATCCGGCGCATAGGCATAGACGCCAACATGGTGGAACGCAGGCACGGTTTCACCCTCGGCATAGATGCGCCCCGTATGCGGCAACACCTCTTTCGAGAAATAGAGCGCGCGCCCCAGCACATCCATCACAGCCGTGGTGCCGCCCACCAACCCGTTGCGGCGGTCATCCATGAAACGGGCATGGGTTTCGGGTGTCAGGCGCAACACGGGTGTCGCCATTTGCGCGCCTGCCTCGACGGCCTCCAGCAGCGCAGACACGAACCAGGAGGGCGTCAGCGGTGCGTCGCCTTGCAGGTTGACCACGACCCTTGGCGCGATCCCCAACCGCGCAATCGCATCGGCGCAGCGTTCGGTACCATTGGCACATCCGGCATCGGTCATCACCACATCGGCACCGAAACTGTGCGCGGCCTCTGCGATACGGTCATCATCGGTCGCGACATAGACGGCATCCACGCCGTCTACCTCGCGCGCGGCCCGCCAGCTTCGCTCGATCAGACTGCGCGTTTCGCCTGTGGCACCTCTCAACCCCACCAGCGGCTTGCCGGGATACCGCGACGAGGCAAAGCGCGCCGGAATGATGATGACACGTTCCATTTCAGATCACCCCCGCACGCAGACAATCATGCAACCGAATCATGCCCAAGACCTGCCGCGCCTCATCGATCACGCATAGCGCATTGACCTTGTTGCCGTTCATTACCGCGACTGCTTCGGACACCAGCGCCTCGGGGCCGATGGTCTTGGGGTCGCGCGTGGCCACATCGCCCGCGCGGCGCGTCATCAGGCCATCCATGTTGCGCCGCAAATCCCCGTCGGTGATGATCCCGGTCAGCCGCCCGCCCTCTGCAATGATCGCCACGCCATAGCCTGTGCCGGTCATGCGCATCAACACATCTTCCATCGGCTGATCCTCGGCGACCAGCGGCAGCACATCGCCCGTGTACATCAACTCGCCGACCCGCAGGAACTGCGCACCCAGCTTGCCACCGGGGTGGAACTGGTGAAATTGCGCCGGATCGAACCCCTTTTGCCGCATCACCGCAACGGCGAGCGCATCGCCCAGCGCAAGGCTCATGGTGGTCGAGGTGGTGGGTGCCATGCCAATGGCGCAGACCTCGGGCACATCAGGCAATACAAGTGCGATGTCGGATTTCTGCGCCAAGGTGCTCTCGGCATTGCCGGAAATCGAGATCAATGACACGCCAAAGCGGCGCGTGTAGGAAATCAGATCGCTCAATTCAGCGGACTCGCCGGATTTGGACAACAGCAGCACGACATCTTCGCGCGTGATCATGCCCAGATCGCCGTGGCTGGCTTCGGCGGCATGGACGAAATGCGCGGGCGTCCCGGTCGAGGCAAAGGTCGCCGCGATCTTGCGGCCCACATGACCGGATTTGCCGATCCCGGCCACAATCAGCCTCCCGCGCGTGGACAGGATCATCTCTACCGCCTGGACAAAGCGCGCGTCCAGCGCCTCGGCCAGCGTGCCAAGGGCGGCAGCTTCGGCCAGCAGGACCGATTGTCCATCCTGCAGGGCAGTTGTGTCAGGGCGCGGGGCCGATAGAGTCACAGGACAGCCCTCCTCTTCGGGGGTCAGGGATCGTCTGGCTGCTACAGGATGCATGGCGACAAAGTCAACCAGACCCCTGCGCCAGCCCCATGCGGCCATAGACCCAGCCCATCACCACCGGGGTCAGATACATCGGTATCTGATACAACCCGATGAACAGGAACAGGTCAGCCGCCAGCCCGGCAGGCAGCACGCCCAGAAACAGCGCGATGTTGCGATTGCCTGCCGCCTGACCAAGGGCCGCCGCCTCGGTCAGGGGCACATGGCCGCGCAACGCCAGCAGCGCGCCCAGTTGCAGCCCGAAGCCCAGCGCCAGAACCAGCACCATCAGGCCCCAGGCGCTGGCCTGCGTGGCCAATGCAGGGCCAACCGCCCCCATCAAGGCGATCACGATCACGGCCAGCAACAGGGTTGCGAAACCGTCAATACAGCGCAGGCTGCGCGCGTCCCCCCCGACAAACCCGCGCTTTCGCAGCCACAGCCCCAGCACGCCCGCCAGTGCGATCAGGACCAACAGGCGCAGCACGATGACCATCACCTCGCGCGGGGCACCCCAGCCGGGCATCAGCAGAAAGACCGGCAGCGCGGTCAGAGGCAGCAGCGCGGTTCCCAGCACAAGCTGGCGCAACGCCACCGCCCCCGAGGCCCCCGACAGGATCGCAAGGTTCGGGCTTCCGGTAATCGGTGCGGCGGCCAGCACCAGCACCACCCCTGCAAGAAACACCCCGCCAAGCCCCAGTGCAAGCGCCCCCAGTATGGCCAGCAGGGGCAGTACAAGCTGCAGCGCCAGCACTGCCACCAACCCGCCGCGCCAGCCCTGCAGACCCGCGCGCACCCCTTCCGGCCCCAGCCGCAAAACGCCCAGAAACAGCAACGTCACCACAACAGGTGCCACCATCGCTTGCAGCCCCAGCGCAAGCTCAGGCGCAACCAGCCCCGCGCCAATGCCAAAGACCAGCCCGACAGGCAGCACCAGCCGCGCGCGACCTGCGATGAAATCAAGCGCGGTGAACAGCATGGCACAGTGGGCATGTGGGGCAGGCAGGCAAATGCATCTCCATCAAACTGGGTGCAGCTTTGCCGATTCCGCTGTCCTTGGCCATGGTCAAATCGCCGCCAGCACCACCAGAACAAGCGCCATGGCACCCATTGCGCGCGCATAGATGCCCAGCCCCCGCCGCAGGTCGCGTGGGGTTGGATCAGGCGCATCTGCATTCACCCACGGCTCGGGCGAGAGGGTCGCGCCATAGGCGCGCGGTCCCGACAACCGCACGCCCAGCCCCCCGGCCATGGCCGCTTCGGGCCAGCCTGCATTGGGCGAACGGTGATGGCGCGCATCACGCGCCATGCAGCGCAGGCTTGCGCGCACGCGCCCCGAGACCAGCGCGAAAATCACCCCTGTCAGCCGCGCAGGCAACAGGTTGACCAGATCATCCACCCGCGCCGACGCCCAGCCAAACGCGAGATAGCGATCAGACTTGTGGCCGATCATCGAATCCAGCGTGTTGATCGCCTTGTAGATGGCAATCCCCGGCAACCCCGCCACCACACCCCAGAACACCGGGGCCACGATCCCGTCAGATGTGTTCTCGGCCAGACTCTCCAGTGCGGCACGGGTCACGCCGGAGGCATCCAGCAGCGCCGGGTCGCGCCCCACGATCATCGCGACCGCACTGCGCGCGCCGTCCAGATCGCCAC
>SKRW01000108.1 GCA_007118295.1 Paracoccaceae bacterium
CCGCATTCGAGGCGCTGATTATTGATGATGGCTCTACCGATGGCACCCGGAACGCCGCAGGCCGCGCCATGGAAGGGGACATCCGCTTTCGCCTGATCGCTGCCCCGCATGGCGGGCTGTCAGTGGCACGCAATATCGGGCTGGATCTGGCGCGCGGCGATGTGATCGGTTTTCTGGACGGCGATGACGCGTATGAGTCAGACTTTCTGCGCGACCATCATGCAGACCTGATCACACATGCTGCCCCCTGGACGGCCTCGGCGCTGACGCTGGTCTGGTCAGATGGGCGCTGTGATGCTCATTCTGCCATCCATGGCGCGCCTGCGCCGCAGGGCGGGGCACGCTGGCTGCCGCTGTGGGACGCCTGCGATATCTCGGCGTTGTTCCCTTCTGCATGGAACAAGCTTTATCGGCGCGAACTCATCGGGGATCTGCGTTTTCGCCCCGGTGCGCTCTATGAAGATCATCCCTTCTACTGGGCGCTCGCGTGCCGCGCGCGGCGCATCCGCTACCTGCCGCGCGCGCTGTATCGCTATCATCACGGGCGGCAGGGACAAATAACCGCGCGGGCGGATGCGGGGATACTCCAGCATCTCGACCGACTGTCCGAGGTTGCGCAGATTGCCCGTACCTCGGGCCTGACGCGGCAGCGCCAAGGGCTGTCACGGCTGGCCACCCGCGCCGTGGATGAGCGGTTGCGCAGCGACCCGCCGCCTGAATTGCGCGCGCGGTTTCTGGACCATGCCCAAACCCTGTTTGCACAACAGGGCTGGCGCTGGGACCGAACCCGCGCGCCCGATATCGCGCCCGGCCCGGCCCCCGCCATTGACCCCGAAATGCGCCTGAGCGTGGTGCTGGTGGGCAAGCCGGCGGGCACAACCAGCGCCGCCTTGCACGCGCAGACGCTGCCTGTGGCCGAAACGCTGCGCGCGCGAAATGGTGCCGCGTTGCACCATATTCTGGCCATTGCTGCGCAGGCCGCCAGCCCTTGGGTCGCGATCCTCGGGCAAGGCGACACACCCGCGCCGCACTGGGCCGCAACCTGTCTGGACGCGGCGCGCGCGCACCCGGCCAGCCTGATCGTGACCGCCTGCACATATGCAGGCGCATGGCATAGCCATGACAGCGGCATTGCGCTGGATGGTCGCGCGCCACTGATCGCCGCCGACCTGTCGGCGATGGTCTTGCGCACAGCACGATTGGGCGCCTGTCAGGACGGTTTCGGCCCCTATACCGCCCTACCCGCGCGCGTTGCGGCGGCATGCCTCGGGTACCAGATGGCAGGGCGCGGCGCGGTGCTGACCCTGTCGCAGCCGCTGATAACGCTCGCCCCGCGCAGGCCCGCGCCGCTGGCGCAGATCGCGCAAGCCCTTGCCACGCTGCCCGCCTGCCTCTGTCCCCTGCCCGCGCGCGACCGCGCAGCGGTGTTTGCCCATCTCGCCCAGTGCCGCCTTGCCGCCGCCAAAACCCGCCACCTGCGCTACCGCATCGCATTCGGGGCGGGCCTCGCGCGGGTGCGCGCGGGTCTGCCGCCGACGGGGACCGCGCCCCATATCGGCCCCTATCTGCGCGCCTGCCTTGGCCAGCCCCTTGCCGATACCCCCGCCAAGGACAACCGCCCCTGACCGAAGCGCCCATCAGAACAGGGCGGGGCGGTTGTGAAAGAAGTGTTTGCGGATCTTTTCATTGCTGGCGGCGTTGCGCGCGCGCACGTCTGCCACCTGCGCCGGGCTGAGTTGCAACCGCCTGTCATTGCGCGCAACCGGCGCCAGAGCGCGCAGCGCCGCCGCATAAAGCGGGTGCATCCCCCCTGAGCGCGCTTGCACTGGCAAAAGACAGTTCAACCGGCGACGCAGCGCAATCTCACCGGGGCTGAGCGCTGAATTCACGCGCGGCGGACGGGCCAGCCCGTCAGCACAGATACCCGCTGCCGCGCAGAAATCCGTCAGCAGATCGCCGCCCTGCAGCGCGTCGCGAACCATCAGGCGCACCTGCAACCGGTCGCGCCCCACCACCGCCAGCCAGGGTTTCAGCCCATGCCAGAGATTCATCCGCGACCGGCGCGCCAGATGAGTCGCGAAATCATGGCGCGCGCCCCGGCGCACGGCTTCGGAATAGCCGCTGGTCAGCAAATCTTCCTGCGGGCGCAGATAGATCAGATAGCTCACTTGCGCGAAATGCATGCCTAGAAAGCGATCCAGCGCCGCCACCCGTTCGGGCGTTGTCAGCCACGCATGGAGATGCTCGCTTGATGCAATGAAACGGGGCTGGGGCGCAGCGGCCAAGGTGCGGTTCAGCCAGTCCGCATAGGCCCGCACATAGCCACTCTGGTCAGTGCGCCGGTGAAAGCCCAGACGCCGACGTTCCAGATCCGGGCCGATGCCATCGCCGCACGCCTCCAGCGCGGTGACGGGCAATTCATACTGGCTGCCGAAAGCGGGGTTGAACGGGGCATAGAGCGCCCCCTGCTCAGCCAGTGCGGCGCGGTTCAGGCCAAGGAACGCCTGTATCGACGAGGTGCCGGTTTTCGGAATACCGATATGGATCAGGGCGTTCATGACAGCTCTCTCGGCTCAGTTGACGGTAGCGGTGGATCAGGTCTTGCGCGTGCTGGTCCATGGATTGCGGCACCCGCGCGCGCGCCCAATAGCGCCGCAGGCAGATTGCGCCGCCAAGCACATGTGACAGGCGGGCGGTGAAATCGGCGGTGTCGCCCGCACGGAAAGTCAGTGTATCGCATCCGCCCAGTTCACGCGCACCGCCCCGGTCCGAGGTCAGCAGCGGAATGTGGCGCGCATGCATTTCGAGCGCGGTCTGGGGCAGATTATCCTGCCACAGGGGCGGCACCACGCCCAGATCGGTTTCGTTCAACAGGCGGTTCAGATCGGCATGACGGTAGCCATCCTGCCAGTCCAGCCCCGCCAGATGCCCGCGCAATGCGATCAGCCGCGCCATGACCGCAGGCGGGCCGCGCCGCGCGGCTACCCGCAGATGCACACGGCGGGCCATGTCGGGCGGAAGGGCGCGCAGCGCCTCCAGCAGAAAATCGAACCCCTTGTCGCGGCGCATGTAGCCCAGATATGTCAGATGCAGGGGCCGCGCGGCACCAAAGCGCGCGGGCCAGTCGCGCGGCTGGGTGCGCGCCCATTCCCGCGCGTGCCCGGTGCCTATATAGAGCGTCTGGACCCGGTCCATGCCATGCGCTTGCGCGATTGCGCGCGTGCAGTCCGAAACGGCCAGAACCTGCGCGCAATGGGCATTGATCAGCGCGATCATTTGCGCGCGGCGCTGGGCGAATGGTGCGCTTCTGGCGGGCGCTGCTGGGGGGGACGTGTCGCGCCGCGACAACCGCTTCAGGCCGCGCCAGCCCGCGTGCAATGCCGGGCGCAGCAAATGGTTATAGGGCCAGCGGCCCGGCCCAATGCCAAGCCGGGCAAATGCCGTTTCCACCTGATAGGCCCGGCGCACGGCCTGCATGTTGGGAACCTGTGGCAGGCAGATGGCACAACGCGCGCCGCCTGCAAAATCGGTGCAATGCCCGCGTTCCTGCCACCACAGATTCACCTGCGGGCACAGCGTGTGGTAATTGTGTAGGCTCAGGACCACGCGGGCCTGCGCGGCGGCGATGGCCAGCACCTGCGCGGGCAGCCCTTCGAGCGTGTGGAAATGCACCACGTCATAGGGGCCTGTCCGCATCAGGAGATCGCGAAAGGTGGATTCGGTCGGGGGGTGGCTGATCTGGGCAGGGCTGGCGAAATCGGCCTGTGACGGGGCCAGCGGGCGGGCATTGACGATCTCGAAATGGCCCTTGCGCACGCATCGCCAGCGCGGCGCGCGCGCGCCCAAGTCATGCGCCAGCCCCGAGGCCAGTGTCACCACCTGCATCCCGGCACACTCTGCCTGCGCACGCACCAGCCCCTGCATATAGACGCGCACACCGCCGCCGCGCCCGGCCAGATCCTCCGGATCGACCCAGTTATACTGCAGGACCCGCATCGCCTAGCGCCGCCCCGATGCGGCGTTGTGCTGCATCAGGTCCTCATGCACGGCAAGCGCCTCGTCGATCTGGTCGAAATACCACAGGTGTCCCTCGTGCAGGACCAGTCC
>SKRW01000337.1 GCA_007118295.1 Paracoccaceae bacterium
ATCCCGCGCTTTTTCGCACAATGCCTACACTCCTGACCGAAACTCGGCGATCAACGCACGCACGACCTCGCGCAATGCCTCGGCCTCGTCCGCGCCAGCGTCGCAGGCGCGCGCATATACAGCGCGCTGCCGCTCGGCGCTGGTGCCCATGGCGAGGATATCCTGAGCAGAACGCAACTCGTTCAGGCAACCCAGCACCATGGCATCCGCCTCCAGCAATTCGATCAGCTCGGCAACAAGTTCGGGCATCGGCACCACCGCGCCCTTGCCGATATCCAGCAACCCCTCGCGCGGGCCGTAGCGTTGCGCGCGCCAGCGGTTTTCGGCAATCAGGAACCGGTCATAGATCCGCCAGCGCTGGTTGCGGCGGCGTAATTCGACCAGCATCCGGGTGATCGATTGCACCAGCGCCGCGATGGTCAGCGTATGCTCCATGATCGGCATCACATCGCAGATACGCGCTTCAAGCGTGGGAAAGCGGGCCGAGGGGCGGATATCCCACCAGATCTTGGTGGTATCCTCGATCAGGCCCGCCTCGATGATCGTGTCAACGGAGCGGCGATATTCGCCGTGGCTGATGAAATCCGGCGGCAACCCGGTGCGCGGCAGGTTGTCAAAGATCGTCAGCCGGTAACTGTTCAACCCGGTATCCTGCCCCCCCCAGAAGGGTGAAGAAGTCGAGAGCGCCAGCAGATGCGGCAGGAAATAGGTGATCTGGCGCATGATATCGATGCGCAGATCATCATCGGGCAGGCCCACATGCACATGCGTCCCGCAGATCAGCATGCGACGGACAACCCCGGCCAGATCGCGTGCGAGGTCGTTGTAGCGCTGTTTTTCGGTGTGCTTGCGCGTGTGCCAGTCGGCAAAGGGGTGGCACGACACGGCCAGCGGCGCCATCCCGTATTCGGCGGCACAATCGGCAATCGTGCGGCGCAGATGGCCAAGGTCGGCGCGGGCTTCGGTGATATCGGCACAGACGCCGGTCCCGACCTCGATCTGGCAGGCCAGAAACTCGGGCGAGACCTTGTCGCCCAACTCGCGCGCGCAATCGTGCATCAGCGCGTCGGGCACATCGACCAGCGCGCATGTTTCGGCATCGACCAGAAGATACTCTTCCTCGATGCCCAAGGTATAGTCGGGCAAGGGATCGGACATCGGGCAAGGTTATAGCGCTTTTTCCATCTCGCAAGCAGTAATTGACGCGCCCCTCGGCTGGCCCTACCAGATTGCGCATGTCGATCCTGCACGCCTCTCTGCCCTTTGCCCCCTGGACGACCCCTGCCGGACGCCGCCTGCCCGGCATCATGCCGCTGGCGCGCGCGGACTGGCTGATGGTTGATGCGGCCTATGCCCTGCAGATGGCAGAGCGGGCGCGGTTGCTGGCGGACCGACCAGACGAGGTGTTGGGCCTGTTGCCAGAGGCGCAGGACGCCGCCCGCGAGTTGCTGAATGAGGTTCTGCGCGACCTGCCCGCGCATGGTTTTTCCCTGCACGGCCAGAACGCCCGCTGCCCCGATGGCCGCACAGTGCCGCTGGATGCGGCACGCCCACTCTGGACGCTTGGACACCTGCTGCAGGCCGATTTCTGCCTGCTGCAGAAACCCGAGGGCCATGATGAGCATGTCCTGACTGGTGCCGTGCTGTGTTTCCCCTCAAGCTGGACCCTGGCCGAGAAACTGGGCCGGCCGCTGATGCGCATCCACCGACCTGTTGCCAGCTATGACGCTCAGATGGGCGCGCGGGTACAGCGCATGTTCGACCTGATCCGCCCCGAGCACCCCCTGTGGCGGGCCAATCTGCTGGACTATGCCGACCCGGCCCTGTTCCAGCCCCGGCGCGAAAACGCCCCCCGCGTCCCGCACCACAACGGCCCTTACTTGCGGTCTGAACGGCAATGCCTGCTGAAACTGCCACAAAGCGGTGCAGTGGTGTTTTCGATCCATACTGCGGTTGTTCACAGGGACAGCCTGACACCGGAACAGGCCGCCGCCCTGCCCGACGACCTGCGCTCAGCGCAGACGCGTTTCTGAACCCAGCATGCGCTGACGGTCGGCGGGCGCGATCACCGGGCCGCGCAAGCGCGCCGCACGCGCCCTCAACGCCTGCGCGCGGGTATCCGGATCTGCGGTCAGGCGCGCGGCGTTCGGGCCATCGGCCCGTTGGTCCAGAAGCGCGCTGAGTGGCAGCAATTGTGGCGGATCGGCATCAAACGACGCCTTGCGCGGGGGCAGGTCAGTCGGCGCCTGACAGGCGCTCAGGACGACAAGGCCCAATAGAAACGCAAGATGTGGCAGGCGCGGCATGCAATCGCTCGGGTATGATACGGTCAGCCGACAGACTGCGCCAGATCGCGGCCCTGCGCAAGCAGGCTTGCACTGCCATGCCAATCGCGGGCAAACAGCAACCATGGCCCGCAAAAAGAACGCCTCTGCCGAAACCACCCGCCTGCGCATCCGCGAGGCCGCGTTGCGTCTGTTCGCGCGGCACGGCTATGCGGCCGTGTCGATGCGCCAGATTGCAAGCGATGTCGGCGTTCAGGCGGGCACGCTGTATCTGTACACGCCTGACAAGCAAACGCTGCTGTTCGACCTGATGCATGCGCATATGCTCGATTTGCTGGACGCGCTGGCCGCCCTGCCCGACGCGCCCGACCCGCGTGCCGCGCTGGAGCAGTTCACCCGCTTTCACATCCGCTTTCACCGCGCGCGCAGCGATGCCGTGTTCATTGCCTATATGGAGTTGCGCAATCTGGAGCCGGAAAATTTTGAACGGATCGAAGACCTGCGCCGCCGCTACGAGGCGCATCTGGCGGGTCTGCTGACACAGGGACAGACGGCGGGCGCTTTCACCCTGCCCGACCCGAAACTTGCCGCCTTTGCGCTGATCGCCATGCTGACGGGTGTCAACACATGGTACCGCGAGGGCGGGCGGCTAAGCCTTGCGCGGGTCGAAGATATCTACTGGGACATGGTGCGCAAGGCGGTCGGGGCCTGATATCTGGCCCCGACCCCGCATATGGGATGTCAGTACCGCTCCAGGATCAGGTCAGTATGACAGGCATTCGTGCCATAATTGCCAAGCCAGATATGGTATTCGCCCGATGGTGCGTTATCAAGGTTGATACCCGCATTCCAGCCGTAGCCCGGCAGGTCATCAATAAACTGCATCTGGCCACTCGGGAAGCGGACGAGGATTGTTGAGTCGCAACTGCGTCCATTGTTGTAGTCATCCGCCCGGATGCGCAGCCGGTTGCCATGCACATCCGAGGTGTCATTGGTATAGTCCAGAACGATGGTGGGCGAGGCATTCATGTATCTGAAGGCACCCGAGATGCCACAGCCATTGATCCAGGTGGACCGACCGACATTGCGGCGCATGATCAGCGTCTGCGACAGACTGGAATTGTAGACTGCCAGATTCTGTGCCGGTATGTTATGATCCGGGCACCCGGAATACGCGGCAAAGCGCGTCAGTGAATCGATGCCAAGCAAGCTTCCGGCAGGCGGCACGAAATGCGCAGACCCATGGTCACCGGGTTCTGCCGTGACACGGAAATTCATCAGACCGAAGGATTCATTGTGGATCGGTTCATCCAGATTTGCCGACAATCCCAGTGTGAAATTCTCTGCCGGGTTCTCGATGTCGATCACCACGCGCCAGACCTGATCCGTCCAGCCAGATCCCCAGACATTGGCAACCGAGTCCATGAGGGTCATCCGCGTCGTGAACCTGCCCTCGGCGCGCGAGGCCACAGTTCGCCGTTCCGCCGACATTGCACCCAAAGGATCGTGCTGAAACGCTTCTGTGGCGATGCTGGTGCCGTTGACCAGAAGCATCAGATGCTCGCCCTCGGGGAATGACCAGCTCCGGTTATACCCGTCCCAACTGTCGATGATGAACAGATCGAACTCGATGCGCGCCGTCTGCGATGCACCGCCAAGATTTATCTGCCGGGTGACAGGGTTGTTGCGGGTTTCCTGACCGAATGGACCCAGAAAGCTGCCAACACTGGAATTGGACGTGTGCGTGACCTGATCTGACGACCAGCCGCTTGTATCGCCATCTGTGAAATCCGTATCGACGACGACAACGCTGGTATCGACCGGATCATCCGGGTCAGGTGAATCATCGACTGGCGGGGGCGGATCACCGACTTCTGGCGAGGTTTCCGGCAAACCTTCGGGATAGACATCATTGTCCCCTTCGAACCGGATGAACGGTGAAAACCGCGGCCGGGTGACTGCGATCGGCGTCAGGCGCGTACTGTTCAGGAAATCGAAACCGCCCCACCGCTCCAGCGGGCTGCTCCACAAGGTGAAGGCCTCGACAAGGATGATCGCCTCGCCTGGCAGAACCTGCGGGATACGATCCGCGAGATCGGCAATTGGCACCTGATTCTCAAGGATATCAAAGCCAGTCGGCGCAGGCCCATCGCCATCCTCTCCGCCCATAGAGGCGAGAGACAGATCCAGCAGCGATGGCAGCCCCCGCGTCCCGTGAGACCAGGCAATCGTGGGCGTGTCACTATCCGGAACCCACATGATCGACGAGATGCGCAACCGGGTATCACGATTGGCCGTCGTCAACTGATCAAAGACGTCATTCATCCCGTCAAGATAGGAAATTGTCAGCGTGTCGGGTTGGCGCGAGATCAGGTCTGCAACGGCAAGCGAGGCAGTCTGCGCTTCCATGCGGGCACGGTAAGCATCCGTGAAGATCATCATGGCCACATAGCCCCACATGAGCATCGGCAGCACAATGACCAGTTCAACGCTCAGTGACCCGCGCAGATCATCGCGGTAGCTGCGCAGGGCATTCAGGAAAATCGTGTACATCCGAAAACTGCTCATTCCGGTTACCTCGGCTCGTTCACAAAGACACTGTTTGCAATCAGGACGTAGTCGCCATTCTGATCCCTCGGCAGCCCGTTGACATACCCCATGTATGATATGAACGGATCGGCAACCACGCAGACACGGACCAACATCAGCTCTTGCTGTCCAGCGCCCGGATTGAAGGCCAAGGCAGGCGTGATTTCTTCTTCGCGATCCACGCAAGTGACCGGGCCGTTCAGGCCCGAAAAGACAGCCGTGTCTATGGGCAGCATCTCGACGGTGATGCGCTGGCGGCAATTGGGCAACATGGTCGTGCGGTCGCAGATCAGTTCCGACATGCGTTCGGATTCGCTGACCCGCCCGAGGCGCACTTCGCGAACGGCAAGATCTACCGCACGATGCAGGTATACCTGACGCAGTTGCACGATGCCTGAGTCAATCGCCATAAACAGCAGTCCAAGCACGAACGGCACGACGATGGCGAATTCCACCGTCACGGCCCCGTCCTCGGACCGCCAGCGCTGCCCGAGAGCGGCGCGCAATCTGGAAAGGACGCTCATCTCGTCAGCCTCAGGGCGCTGGTCTGGATATGCGTCGCGATGCTGCGAAATGCAGCAGATAGTTCTGCGCCGGAGCTGTTGAAGAAATGACCCGGACTGGAGGCGCAACCTTCCATCAGGGCTGTCCCGACGGGGGGGGCCTCAAACGCAACCCCATAGACCTGCACGCCGCGCGCGCGCAGCGCCTGACAAGCCTGAACGGTTTGCTGGTCTTGCTGGTCGCGGTTCGGGCTGCGGGATGTGGCCTGACCAAAGCAGCAGTTGTCGCCATCCGTCATCAGGATCATCGCCCGGTAGACCAGTGGTTCGTTCCAGTCATAGGGAAGCCCGCGAAAATCCTGGCTGATCTGCCCGTTGTCGATCATCTGGTCGATTGCAGGGCGCATGGTCGGATCAAAGAACAGCCCGCCAAAGCGCACGCCCAGATCGATCGATGTGGTGTTGGCCGCGCGCAGATCATTGATGACATCTTGCGCGGCTTCAAGAGTGTTGATCATCGGGCGCACGGTCCGCCAGCCCGCAGTGTTGCAGTTATGGCGTGTGACAGGGGTATTGATTGAATTGGCGACCGTGTCCCAGACGCTGAAGTCAATGCATGGCGCGTTGGAGTCAGGATTCGTCACATTTGTGAAGTGATTGGTAAAGCCCGCGGGCGGAACCACCCAGCTATCATAGGGCACGATGGTGATCGCCACGAATTCTGCCGGGATTTCTTCGAACATCGTTTCAACGAACACGTTGGCGGCATTGCGCAATTCCTGAATGCGGGTCTGCCCAGACGCGGTCATTGCCCCCATCGAGCCTGACACATCGACCACCATGACCAGCTCGAAGCGGATTTCGCCCAGCCCTTCGGTAGCTTCGGACAAGAGATTCATCTGCAATTCGTTCACGCCACTCAACCGCATGAAGGACGTCCGCATGGACGCGGTTGGACGGATCGTCACCGTGCGCCCGGTCTCGACCGACTCGCTCACGACGATACTGTTCTCGCCGCTGATGTAATCGCCCAGTCCCTCGGCCTCGAAATAGGAGCGCACAATTTCTTCAACGCTTGGTGCGTCAGGGTTGTTGGGATTGCCCCGCAGCATAGTCGCTGCCAATGCCGCACGATCCGCAGTCCCCTGCAGGCGCACGCGTTCGCTTTCATAGCGCATCATGTCAACGGCGATCCCGCCGACGACAATCATGATGAAAAAGACGAACAGCGAAAAGACGATGATCGCACCGTCCTCGTCCCGGCGAAAGGCGCTCAGGGCCCGCACGGCCCCGGCACGAGTCTTTTTCTGCCTCGAATTCGTCATTTGGCCCACCATTTCACACCTCGCTACACGCGCACTGACGGCGACCCGCGCGACTTGCGGATCACGGGATCAGGAATTCAGGAGGAAACCTACACTTCGCCTGTGGCAGTATTTGGGCAAATGCCCTTTGAATTGCGGCGAAATTCAGGTTGAATCAGCCCTTATCGGCACGCAACACTGGGCAACGCCGGGGCGACAGTGACCCGAAAGTTCAATAACTGGCATTTCGCATTTATTTTAACCTGCTAGTCTGAGTCTTAGGCATAGTCAGAAAAGATGCCCAAAAAACCGGGAAAGGATCCAACTCATGCTTGACACACGAGAACCAGGATTTCGCGAGAATGTGGACCTCATGTTCCGGCGCGCTGTGGCGCATATGGACCTGCCGCCGGGGCTGGCCGAGAAAATCCAGATTTGCAATTCCACCTATACCGTGCGCTTCGGCGTCCGCCTGCGTGGAAAGATCGAAACCTTCGTCGGCTACCGGGCGGTGCATTCCGAGCATATGGAACCGGTCAAGGGCGGCATCCGCTACGCGCCTGAAGTAGACCAGAACGAGGTCGAGGCACTGGCCGCACTGATGACCTATAAATGTGCCCTTGTCGAAACGCCCTTTGGCGGGTCCAAGGGCGGGTTGTGTATCGATCCGCGCAAATATGAAGAGCATGAGCTGGAACAGATCACCCGACGCTTTGCCTATGAGTTGGCCAAGCGCGACCTGATCAACCCCGCCCAGAACGTGCCCGCCCCCGACATGGGCACCGGCGAGCGCGAGATGGCGTGGATTGCAGACCAGTATTCCCGGATGAACACGACCGACATCAACGCACGCGCCTGCGTGACCGGCAAACCCCTGAACGCAGGCGGCATCAAGGGCCGGGTCGAGGCCACGGGGCGCGGCGTGCAATATGCGCTGCAAGAGTTCTTTCGCCACCCGGCAGATGTCGCCATGACCGGGCTGAAAGGGTCGCTGGCCGGTAAACGGGTTATCGTGCAGGGGCTGGGGAATGTGGGCTATCACGCCGCCAAATTCCTGCGCGAGGAAGATGATTCGCGCATCATTGCGGTCATCGAGCGTGATGGCGCCGTGGTCAGTCCTGACGGTCTGGACCCCGATGCGCTGCGCGACTGGATTGCCCAGAACGGGGGCGTGCGCGGGTTTCCGGGGGCCGAGTTTGTCGAAGAGGGCGCCTCGGTGCTGGAAGCGGAATGCGACATCCTGATCCCCGCCGCGCTGGAAGGGGTCATCAACATCAACAACGCCGAACGCATCCACGCACCGCTGATCATCGAGGCCGCCAACGGACCGATCACGGCAAGCGCCGATGACATCCTGCGCGAAAAGGGCATTGTCATCATCCCTGACCTGTATGCCAATGCAGGCGGGGTGACCGTGTCATATTTCGAATGGGTGAAAAATCTCAGCCATATCCGGTTTGGACGGATGCAGCGGCGCAACGAAGAATCCCACGCACTGGCACTCATCAGCGAACTTGAACGCTTGTCGGCAGACAAGGGGCTGGGCTGGGAACTCGCGCCCGATTTCAAGAAACGCTATCTGCAGGGCGCAGATGAATTGCAACTGGTGCGTTCGGGGCTGGATGACACGATGCGCAACGCCTATCAGTCGATCTCGGAAGAATGGCACCGCCGCAAGGATGTCCACGACCTGCGCACCGCAGCCTTTATCGTGTCGATCGAACGGGTGGCGGCAAGTTACCGCGCCAAGGGGTTGTAGCAGCAAAGCACAGGCGCGTGCCGCATCCTGCGGGTGGCGGCGCGCATGTCCTTCGGTCACTGACGCAAATTCGCAACATCGCGTTCAAGACGCAGGCGCGCCCGCCTGCACCCGCTGACGTGCAAAGGCCGATTCGCGATCGGCGAGGCCCAAAAGGTTGGACACCAGCCGCATCAGCCCGTCCTCTTCGGCATGGCGCTTGCCATCCGCAAGGATGACCCGCCACATATCCTGCAACAGGGCAGCGCGCTCTTCCAGCGGCACGAGGTCCTTGACCGCGCGGGTCAGATGGACCGTGTCGCCTGTCGCGGCCTCCAGCAATTCCGCCTCGCGCCGCAGCATGGCGGACTGATCGCCCGCCAAAGGCAGGCGTTCGGCCAGAACCGTGTCGATCATCGCGATCTGGCGGGGGTCATAATCATGATTGGACCGCGCCGCCCGCACCATCAGCGCCGCCAGTGGCAGATGCGCACGCAAGGGGTCAGGCGCATCGTCCACAATCGGGCCGCGCAGCTTGTCGAGAGTGGATTTCAGGAACGTCATCATTCCGGGGTCATACCCCCACTGGATGACCCTCGACCTCACCGGTCGCATCGGGTGTAAAGGTCATGGCCAGCCCGTTGATGCAATGGCGTTTGCCGGTCGGTGCCGGACCATCATCAAAGATATGCCCCAGATGCCCGCCGCAATTGGCGCAATGCACCTCGGTCCGGACCATGAAGAAGCTGCGATCCGTCTGCGTGCCAACAGCCCCCTCGACCGCATCCCAGTAGCTGGGCCATCCCGTGCGGCTGTCGTATTTGGTTTCAGAGCGGTAAACCGCATTGCCACAGCCTGCGCAATTATAGGTGCCTTCGCGGGCCTCATCCAGCAGCGGCGAGCGTTCGCCCATGAGCGAGTTGGTATAGGCGCGCTCGGTCCCGTGTTCACGCAGAACCGCGAATTGCGCGGGGGTCAGGCGCGCGCGCCATTCCTCCTCGGACAGGGTAAAGGGAAAATCGCCGTCACGGGCGGCAGCGGCCCTGCCTGCCATCAGCGCAAGCCCCGTGGTGAGCAAAAATGAACGTCGGTTGAACATCCTAACCTCCTGTATGGTGTCAGACTTGATACGCGGCGCAGCCCGACTTGGTTTCATATATAGGATGATGCGCTTCCTGCCTTCAACAAGCCTGCGTGATCTGGCATGCTGCACCGCATGAGTCTGCCCCCCGGTTTTCTGGATGAACTGCGTAATCGTGTCTCGATCTCGTCCGTTGTCGGGCGCAAGGTCACATGGGACATGCGCAAGTCCAATCAGGCCAAGGGCGACTTCTGGGCGCCCTGCCCGTTTCATCAGGAAAAGACCGCCTCGTTCCATGTCGATGACCGCAAGGGGTTCTATTACTGCTTCGGATGCCACGCCAAGGGCGATGCGCTGAAATTCCTGTGCGAGACGGAAAACATGGGGTTCATGGAAGCAGTCGAGGTGATGGCGCGCGAAGCAGGCATGACCATGCCCGCGCGCGACCCGCACGCCGCCGAAAAGGCTGACCGCCTGAGCGAACTGGCGCAGGTGATGGATGCCGCGGCGCGATTTTACCGGATGCAACTGAACACGGGCGCGGCATCTGCGGCGCGCGACTATCTGGCCGGGCGCGGGCTGGCGCAGACCACGCTGGACCGGTTCGAGATCGGCTTTGCACCCGACAACCGACAAGCGCTCTGGGCGCATCTGACCGGCGCAGGCATCGCACCCGACAAAATTGTCGAGGCCGGACTGGCCATCACCCCCGACGATGGCGGCACGCCCTATGACCGGTTTCGCGGGCGGATCATGTTTCCCATCCGCGACACGCGCGGGCGCTGCATCGCCTTTGGCGGGCGCGCGATGGACCCCAATGCGCGCGCCAAATATCTGAACTCGCCCGAGACGCCACTGTTTGACAAGGGACGTTCGCTTTACAATGCTGGGCCTGCGCGCGGGGCTGTCGGCAAGGACTCGCCCCTGATCGTGTCCGAAGGGTATATGGATGTGATTGCGCTGGTCGCCGCCGGGTTCGAGGCGGCTGTCGCCCCCCTTGGCACCGCGATCACCGAAGACCAGTTGCGCATGATCTGGCGGCTTTCGCCCGAACCCGTGATCGCGCTGGATGGCGATCAGGCGGGGTTGCGCGCGGGGTACCGGCTGATTGATCTGGCCCTGCCGCATCTGGGGCCCGAGCAATCGCTCCGCTTTTGCCTGCTGCCCGAAAAGATGGACCCCGACGATGTGCTGCGCGCCAGTGGCGTAGGGGCGATGCGCAAGCTGATCGACGGTGCAGTGCCACTGGTACGGCTGTTGTGGCAGCGCGAGACCGAAGGGCAGGTGTTTGACAGCCCCGAGCGGCGCTCAGCCCTCGACAAGCAGTTGCGCACGGCCCTTGCCAGAATTGGCGACCCCGGCCTGCGCGGCCATTATGCCGAAGAGTTGCGAAACCTGCGCGCCGGTTTTTTTCGCCCGCCCCAGCGTTCCGGGCGGCAGGGTGGTTTCGGCGGCGCACGTTTCGCGCCCCCCATGCAGCCCTTGCCTGCCACGCGCGCCACCTTGCTGGCCGCAGGCGAAGGCCCGGACGTGGCCGAGCGCATGCGCGAAGAGATCATCCTCGCCATCCTGCTGACCCACCCCAGCCTGCTGTCCGAATTCGAGAACGATCTGGAACGCGCGGAAATGCGCGGCCCCGGCCATGAAAGCCTGCGTCAGGCGATGTTGCTGGGCCAGCCTGCGCTGGATGGCCCGGCACAGGCCGACGCTGTGCGCCTGCTGGAACTGGGCCATGTGCGCATTGCCCCCCCGGTGCGTCAGAAAGATAATCTCGAACTCGCCCGGAACTGCCTGCGCGAGGAGTTCGCCAAGCTGTTCACGCGGCGCGGCGCTGTATCCGAGTTGCGCGACGCAACCGAGGACATGGCCCATCTGGTCGATGAAGGACTGACATGGCGCCTGCGTCAGGCCGCCGAAATGCGCAACAGCGCCGAGCGCTCGCGCCTGTCGGATTCGACAGATCTGGGCGAGGATCGCTCTGCACTTTCCAGCCAGTTGGACCGCCTGATCGAATCACAGGTCTGGGTAAAACGAAAAAAGTGACCGATTCGCGACAGGTGCGCACGGTCCTGTACCTGAATCTTCCTTCCGGAACTGGAAAACACACGCTTCATTGCCTACATAGCAGCCATCGTGAACCTCTTGCGTGTGATTCGCCTGAGTGATTCGCTTGCACAGAGCATATGCAGTTCCGGGAGCTTCCATGGCCGCCAAAGACACCGACGAATCGCGCAGCACCGATCAGGATCACGAGAACGGGCAAACCGTCAGCCAGGCCTCGATCAAGAAGATGATCGCACAGGCCAAGGAACGCGGCTTTATCACCTATGAGCAACTCAATCAGGCCCTGCCGCCTGATCAGGTTGCGTCCGAACAGATCGAGGATGTGATGTCGATGCTCTCGGAGATGGGCATCAACATCATCGAGGATGATGAGGACGGCGACGAGGCCGAAGCCAAGACCGGCGAATTGGTCGAGACCAGCGGCTCGCGCGAGGTGGCCGTGGCCACCAGCAGCAGCGACGAGAAACTCGACCGCACCGATGATCCGGTGCGCATGTATCTGCGCGAGATGGGCTCGGTCGAGCTGTTATCGCGCGAAGGCGAGATCGCGATTGCCAAGCGGATCGAGGCCGGGCGCAACACGATGATTGCGGGCCTGTGCGAAAGCCCGCTGACATTTCAGGCCATCACGATCTGGCGCGACGAGTTGCTGAACGAAGACGTGCTGTTGCGCGATGTGATCGACCTCGAAGCGACCTTTGGCAATGCCATGGAAGGCGAGGAAGACAATGTCCCCGTCACCGAAGGGCTAAGCCCTGCGGCCCCGGCCGCGCGGCGTGAACGCAGCACCGAACCCGAGCTTGATGCGGACGGCAACCCCATCGAGAAATCTGACGACGACGAGGACGAGGACGACCAGTCGAACCTGTCGCTGGCCGCGATGGAAAGCGCGCTCAAGCCGCGTGTCCTGGAAACTCTGGGCCGCATTGCCGATGATTTCGAGCAACTGGAGCACATGCAGGAAGCGCGGATGCGCGCGACCATGCAGGAACAGGGCAATTTCAGCGACGGGCAGGAACACGAGTATCAGAAACTGCGCGCCGAGATTGTTGAACTGGTCAATTCCCTGCATCTTCACAACAACCGGATCGAGGCGCTGGTCGATCAGCTTTACGGCATCAACAAGCGCATCATGACCATCGACAGCGCAATGGTGAAGCTGGCCGATCAGGCCCGCATCAACCGGCGCGAGTTCATCGACGCCTATCGCGGCTGCGAACTGGACCCGACATGGTGTGGCCGCATGGCCGACAAGCCGGGGCGTGGCTGGCAGGCACTGATGGAACGCTCGCGCGACAAGGTCGAGGAACTGCGCGCCGACATGGCGCAGGTGGGCCAGTATGTCGGGGTCGATATCGAGGAATTCCGCCGCTTCGTCGGACAGGTCCAGAAGGGCGAGAAAGAAGCCCGTCAGGCCAAGAAGGAAATGGTCGAGGCCAATCTTCGGCTGGTGATCTCGATTGCCAAGAAATACACCAACCGTGGCCTGCAATTCCTTGATCTCATTCAGGAAGGCAATATCGGCCTGATGAAGGCCGTGGACAAGTTCGAATACCGGCGCGGTTACAAGTTCAGCACATATGCGACCTGGTGGATCCGGCAGGCGATTACCCGTTCGATTGCCGATCAGGCCCGCACGATCCGCATCCCGGTCCACATGATCGAGACGATCAACAAGCTGGTGCGCACAGGCCGGCAGATGCTGCACGAAATCGGGCGCGAGCCGACGTCCGAGGAACTGGCCGAAAAGCTGCAGATGCCGCTGGACAAGGTGCGTAAGGTGATGAAGATCGCCAAGGAGCCGATTTCTCTGGAAACCCCCATTGGCGACGAAGAAGACAGCCAGCTTGGTGATTTCATCGAGGACAAGAATGCGCTTCTGCCGCTGGATTCGGCCATTCAGGACAATCTGCGCGAAACCACGACACGGGTTCTGTCCTCGCTGACCCCGCGCGAGGAACGCGTGCTGCGCATGCGGTTCGGGATCGGGATGAACACGGATCACACGCTGGAAGAAGTCGGCCAGCAATTCAGCGTGACCCGCGAACGCATCCGCCAGATCGAAGCGAAAGCCCTGCGCAAGCTCAAGCACCCGTCGCGGTCCCGCAAACTGCGCAGCTTTCTGGATCAGTAGGCGACGTCCCGGCGCGTCTTTCGCGGCAGATTTTCACGTGACACATGGTCAGGCCGCATGGCCTGACCACTTTCAGAAACAAGGGGATGGTAGGCCCGGAGGGACTCGAACCCCCAACCAAAGCGTTATGAGCGCTCTGCTCTAACCAATTGAGCTACAGGCCCGACCTGACGCTGTGCTATGCGCAAAGGGTGAAAGCGTCAAGAGAGGGGCGTATCGAACTGGCGCGGATCAAACCGGCCAAATGGTTTTCAGTTAGCTTTACATATCGGCCTCTGGCGCTGGCAAGTGCCCGCTGCTGAAGTTAGCTTGCGGCGGTGATACGGGACAGGATGTCACCTGCACTTGCGGCCGCGACAGCACCCGCTTCCGCACAGATTTGTCACGCCAGGGCAATGATGG
>SKRW01000076.1 GCA_007118295.1 Paracoccaceae bacterium
CGGATCGGTCCGGCGGCGCATTTGCCGACAATGCGACCGGTGGCGCCGGACAAGGCAAACTGGCCAAGCCACTCTCGCTCAGGCCGCTGCTTTGACACGCTTTCGCAGACGGCGCAGCAGGCGGTTCCAGATCAGCGCGCAGGCCGCGACAAACGCAGCCATCAGACCTGCAAGCGCCTCGCGGAGCGTATCCGCCAGACGCAGACCCACGCGCAGGAAACGCGATTTGCCCAGGACCTCCAGCGCGCCTACGCTGCGCGGACCCAGCGCGTCGCTGGCGCGAAGGACCCGGCGCGCATCGGTCACGTTCTCGACACTGCCGACCATATGCAGCGCACCCTGCGTGCCCAGGCGCGCCTGTAGCGCACCCAGATGCCCCGTCATCTCGATGGCCGGGTTCAGCGCGTCCATCCGGGCGACACTGGCCAGATCATCGGCATTGCGGATGGCGGGCACGCGCGCCCAGTCCACCCCCTCGCGAAAGGCCCGCTGATACAGGCGCCGCACACCCGGCGTCAGCCGCCCCATGCGATGCGCGACCTTCATCATGCCAGCCCCCGCCTTGACGCTCAGCGACGACCCGCCCGACACCAGCACCAGCCCGGTTGCCCCCACCCCGATGAATGAGAACGTCACATCCAGTTGGTCCACCTCTTGCCCGCGCGCCCATGCGCCCGATTCGCGCCCCAGCGAAATCAGATCCCCCAGAACGGTCAGGTTAACCCCGATACCGCAGCCCAGTTCCGCCCCCATCCCGCATGCACGCAGATCATAGGCGCAGGCAAGGCAGGATTGCGCGCGGGCGTAGGCTCCGAAATCCTGTGCATGGGCCAGCGCATAGGCTGTCTGCACATTCTCGGGCAGCGGGACGCCCTGTTCCAGTGCCAGATCCATCAGACCGCCAAGCGCGACCCAGTTGCGCGGGCTTTCCGCCAGCCGTTCTCCGATCAGCGCGCCCAGCCGCTCTGGCGTGGCGCTGTGCGCCAATGCGCGGTCATAGGCGGCCTGCATCTGTTCGGTGCTGCGTTCCACCAGCCACCCGCCCGCGCCCGAGCGCGAAAACTGCCACATCGACCAGCCCGACCAGACCAGCGACAGCACCATCAACGCGCCCAGAACCCTGCCCAGAACCCTGCGCAGGTCGGGCCGCACCGCCCCCTCAGCCCCTGCGCGAGCGGATCATGCCGACAATATCCAGAGTCTGCTCCAGAATCGGCTGCGCGATGGCATGGGCGCGATCCGCCCCCTGCCCCAGCACGCGGTCAATCTCGGAAGGGTCCTGCATCAGGCGGCGCATCTCGGCATTGAGCGGACTGAGTTTCGCGACCGCCAGATCGGCCAGCGCAGGCTTGAATACCCCAAACCCCTGCCCGCCGAATTGTGCGATCACCTCCACGGGCGTGATATCGGCTAGCGCCGCATAGATATTCACCAGATTGCGCGCCTCGGCACGGCCCTCCAGCCCGTCAAGGCTCTCGGGCAGGGGTTCGGGGTCCGTGCGGGCCTTGCGAATCTTGGAGGCAATCGCATCGGCATCATCGGTCAGGTTGATCCGCGACTGGTCCGACGGGTCGGATTTCGACATCTTCTTCGTGCCGTCACGCAGCGACATGACGCGTGTTGCCGCCCCTTCGATGACAGGCTCCACCACCGGGAAGAAATCCACCCCGAAATCATGGTTGAACTTGATCGCGATATCGCGAGTCAGTTCCAGATGTTGCTTCTGATCCTCGCCCACAGGCACATGGGTCGCGTGATAGACCATGATGTCAGCGGCCATCAGGCTCGGATAGGCGAACAGGCCAACCGACGCCTCTTCGGCATTCTTGCCCGCCTTGTCCTTGAATTGCGTCATCCGCCGCAACCAGCCCATCCGGGCCACACAGTTGAAAATCCACGCCAGTTCGGCATGGGCCGAAACCTGACTCTGGTTGAACAGGATCGAGCGGGCCGGGTCGATCCCGGCGGCAATGAACCCGGCGGCCAGCTCGCGCGTGGCATGGCGCAGCTTGTCGGGGTCCTGCCAGACAGTGATCGCATGCAGATCCACCATGCAATAGATCGTCTCGATCCCATTGTCCTGCGCTTCGACAAAGCGCTTCAGGGCACCCAGATAATTGCCCAGCGTCAACCCGCCCGAAGGCTGGATGCCGGAAAAGATGCGCTTGGGGAAACTCTTGGCCGGCGTGTCGCTCATCGGGGGTGTCCTGTCTGGCAAAGGCATGGCCGCTGCATTAGCCTTGAGGGGGCACAAGGTCAACTCAAGGTCAATTCAAGGGGGCACACGCAGCAGATGACAGCGGACAAGGGCAGAGTGTTGAACCCGCTGCCCTGGGGAGTGTGGCTGCTGACACTGGCGATTGCCGGGGTCGAGATGGTGCTCTGGGCGGGGGCGCATGGGCTGGTGAACATGGCCGGTGCCGCAGGCTGGCGCGCGCAGGCGCTGGTGGCGGTCGGGATCAGCCCTGCAGTGCAGGGCTGGATGGTCGAGACGGGCCAGACGCCCCTGCCCCATCTGGCGCGCTATCTGGCCTTCGGGCTGGTGCATGCGGGGCCCTTGCAGGCCGCGCTGGTGGTGGTGATCATGGCGGCACTGGGCAAATACTGCGCCGAGCGACTCGGCTCCTTGCGGGTGCTGGCCCTCTTGGCGCTGGCGCAGGCCGCGGGTGGCTTTGCCTTTGGCCTTGCCGCCGATCCGGGCGCATGGCTGATCGGGGGCTATCCGCTGATCTTTGCGCTGGCGGGCTGCTATGGCTGGCTTGCCTGGCACGAAGCCAGCGACACCCCGGCACGACTGCGCGCAACTGCACTGGTCGCGGTGCTGATCGTCGGGCGGCTGACCCTTGCCGCGCTGGTGGGCGGCGGCGCGGACTGGGTGGCCGATATCGCGGCTTGCGTCGCGGGGGCCGCCCTCGCACCCCTGTTGGCACCGGGGGTGCTCGCCCGGATGCGGCGCCCCTGAACAAGACAGCCCAATCACAAGCCCCTGCCCGGCACCCTCTCTGCAGACTGCGCTCTTTCATCTTTGCAGAAATATCCCGGGGGGAGGGACCAAAGGGACCGGGGGGCAGCGCCCCCAAACCCGTTTTCCGCAGCAACGCACCCGCAGCATGGTGCAATGTCTCAGCCTTCCGACACGCCGCGCGAACGCCGCAGCGCCCCGCGCATCTCGCCCAGCGAGAACGCGCCAATGGCTTGCGATACTGAAAGATACACCCCGGCACCGCCCAGAATGATCACCAGAAGGGCGACATACCGCCTGCCCGATTGCACCAGCCAGTCCTCGAACAGCCAAGCCAGCCCGTAAAGCACCGCCCCCATCAAGAGCGACGCCAGCACGATCCGCCACAACCGCCGGAGCATCTGTGCATCCAGTTGCGCGGCACGCCCCATGTCGCGCGACCCGCGCCAGAGTTGCCAGACCATGATCCAGGCTGCCACACTGGTGGCCCAGGCGGCGGCAATGAACCCGATGAACGGCATCAGCCCCACCGCGATAACCGCATTGACCACCATCGACACGACAGCAAACCGGAACGGGCGCCGGGTGTCGTGGCGCGCATAATAGAGCGGTTGCAGGACTTTGTGCAGCACAAAGGCCGGCAGCCCCAGCGCATAAATCCCGAGTGCCAGCGCCGTGGCTTGCGTATCGCCCACCGTCCACGCGCCACGCCCATACAGGACCCCGACAATCGGCGTCGCGATCACCACCAGCGCGACCGCCGAGGGCATTGTCAGAAACAGCGAAAACTCCAGCCCGCGATTGAAGGAATGCTGCCCCGCGCCCTCATCCCCGGCCCGCAGGCGGCGGGACAGTTCCGGCAACAACACGACCCCCACGGCGATCCCCACCACACCCAGCGGCAATTGATAAAGCCGGTCCGCAAAGGACAGCCATGACACGGCGTTTTCTGTAAAGCTCGCAACCTGACGGCCCACCAGCAGGTTGATCTGCACCACTCCCCCGGCCAGAACAGCGGGTGCGGCGATGATGGCAAGGCGCTTGAGTTCCGGTGTCATTCGTGGCCGCCGAAAGCGCATGGC
>SKRW01000165.1 GCA_007118295.1 Paracoccaceae bacterium
AGCGAGCTGCGCGCGCAACCGGCCCGCCCGCCCACCCTCGCGGCACGCCCTTTCAGGGCGTTTGCTTGCCGGTTGCGCGCGCAGGTCGCTTGGGGCGGGCGTGGTGTCCCGCCACTATCGCTGACCGGAAAACTGCGTTTCCCAGTCTGCGCGCTGCTCATCCGTGATCTTGGCAAACAGCACATCGGGCACGGCAAAGGCGTGGCCAGCGGGCAGCCTGTCCAGTGCCTGCGCCACATCGGTGGGCCATGACCAGTCGTCGCTATTCATCGCGGCCATTATCCGGGCGCTGGCCTCGGGGATGAAGGGTTGCGAGATAACCGCATAGAACCGGATCAGATTGAGCGCGAGGCGGATTTGCGCCGCCGCCAGATCGGGGTCTGTCTTGAAGCTCGACCAGGGGGCTGCCTCTTGCAGGTATTCATTGCCCAGCACCCAGAGCGCGCGCAACTCGGCTGCCGATTTGCGGATGTCCATCGCTTCCATATGGCCCGCGTATGCGTGCAGGCGGGTGGTCAGATCGGCGACAAGCTGCGCCTCGCGCGGGCCTGTTGCGCCGCCCTCAGGCACGCTCTCGCCGAATTTCGAGCGGCAGAACTTGGTCACACGGCTGACCAGATTGCCCAGCACATCAGCCAGGTCCTTGTTCACCGAGGTCTGGAAATTCTCCCATGTGAACTCTGCGTCGCTGTTTTCAGGCGCATGGGACAAAAGCCACCAGCGCCAGTAATCGGCGGGCAGAAGCGACAGCGCCTGATCCATGAACACCCCGCGCCCCAGGCTGGTCGAGAACTGGCCACCATCATAATTGAGGTAATTGAAGGACTTGATGTAATCCACCAGCTTCCACGGTTCGCCTGACCCGATCAGTGTCGCGGGAAAGCTGAGCGTGTGAAACGGCACATTGTCCTTGCCCATGAACTGCACATAGCGCACGTCATCTGCGCCCTCGTCCGTGCGCCACCAGCGCCGCCATGCGCTGTCATCCAGCCCGTGGCGGTCGGCCCATTCGGCGGTTGCGGCGATGTATTCGATGGGTGCGTCGAACCAGACATAGAAAACCTTGCCATCCATTCCCTGCCACGGGGCACCGTCAAACTGCACGGGCACACCCCAGTCCAGATCGCGCGTAATGCCCCGGTCGCGCAACCCGTCGCCATCATGCAGCCACTTTTTGGCAATCGAGGTGGTCAGCACGGGCCAGCCCTGCTGCCGGTCAATCCACTGATCCAGCGTGTCGCGCAGTTTCGACTGGCGCAGATACAGGTGTTTGGTTTCGCGCACTTCCAGATCAGTCGCGCCGGAAATGGCCGAGCGCGGATTGATCAGGTCGGTCGGGTCCAACTGCTTGGTGCAATTCTCGCATTGATCGCCGCGCGCCCGCTCATAACCGCAGGCGGGGCAGGTGCCTTCGATATAGCGGTCGGGCAGAAAGCGGCCATCGGTATGCGAATAGACCTGCTTTTCCGCGATTTCCTCGATCAACCCGGCCTCGCCAAGCTTTGCGGCCAGATGCTGCGTCAGCGCATGGTTGCGCGCGCTGGAGGACCGGCCGTAATGGTCAAAGGACAGCGCAAAGCCGTGCGCGAGGTCGGTCTGGACAGCATGCATCCGCGCGCAATAGGCGTCCACAGGCTCGCCCGTCTTGGCAGCGGCGAGTTCAGCGGGCGTGCCATGCTCATCCGTGGCGCAGATGAACATCACCTCATGGCCACGGGCGCGCATGTAGCGGGCATAGAGGTCGGCAGGCAACTGGCTGCCCACCAGATTTCCCAGATGCTTGATTCCATTGATATACGGCAGGGCCGAAGTGATCAGGATGCGCGCCATGTCTGTCCCCGGATTATGCGATCGTGCCCCATCTAGAGCAAATCGGCCCCGAGGGGAAACCCCGTTTGCACGCTGTCGCGCACATGACCGCAGTCCCCCGGTGCCGATTTCCGCAGTTTTCTGCTGTGTGACCGGGCCGTCAGGCGCAGTCTGTGCGCAACCAGAGCCGCGTTGCCTTGCAAGACAGAGCGCCCGGCCCATTGCAATGTGAAGCCGTCACGCCGCAGCCTGTCAGATGCCCTGGGTGTCGCGCAAACGGCCCAAGGTGCAAGTATTCGGGCCGCGCGGGCGGGGCCGGGCAACCGGCGATCAGGTCATGCGTTGATCCCGGTCATGTCCCCTCTCGTTGCATGCCCGCCGATGCCCGTGTCGTCGGGGGTTCCAAGGCGCGCGCCAGCCGGGCAAAGGCGCCCCTGACCCCTTGTGGCGCGTCCTCGCCGACAAAGGCATCCAGCGCGGGCCAGAGCTGCACTGCGCGGTCTACCAGGGGGTCTGCGCCAGCCTCGTAAAGCCCGGCCTGTATCATCATCTCGGCCCGGTCATAGGCCCCGAGAAAGCGCCGCGCCTCGGCAATGCGGGTGTTCTCTTCGGGCGTGGCGCAGTGCGGCAGCGAGCGCGAGACCGAGCGCAGCACGTCAATCGCCGGGAAGCGCCCGCGCTCGGCGATGGCGCGGTCCATGACCACATGCCCGTCCAGCACCCCGCGCAGGATATCCGCCACGGGTTCCTCCATGTCTGACCCTGCGACCAGCACCGTGAACACAGCCGTTATCGCGCCCACATCATCGCGCCCCGGTCCGGCGCGTTCGGCCAATGCCATGATCCGATGCGCGACCGAGGGCGGGTAGCCGCGCAAGGATGCCTCTTCGCCTGCGGCCAGCGCAACTTCGCGATGCGCCTCTGCCATGCGGGTGATGCTGTCGGTCAGCAGGAGCACATGCCTGCCCTGATCGCGGAAATGTTCGGCCACACACATTGCGGCCTGCGCGCAGCGCCGCCGCGTCAGGGGCGGCTGGTCCGAGGTTGCGGTCACCACCACTGCGCGCGCCAGCCCGTCGGGGCCCAGCACATCCTCGACAAATTCGCGCAACTCGCGACCGCGTTCGCCGACCAGCGCGATCACCACCACATCGGCCTGCATGTGGCGTGCGAATTTGCCCAGCAGCATCGACTTGCCCACGCCCGACCCCGCAAACAGCCCGATCCGCTGGCCGCGCACCACAGGCAGCATCGTGTCGAACACGGCCATGCCTGTTGCAAGTCGCGCGCCCAGACGGCCCCGGCGCGCAGGTTCCGGGGCAGGCGAGCCCAGCGCGCGCAGGATGGGGCCGGGCACCAGCGGCCGCCCGTCCAGAGGGCGGCCATAGGGGTCGATCACCCGCCCGATCCAACTGTCATCGGGGGCAATGCCGCGCGCGGGCAGATATTCGGCGCGGTCCCCGATGGCTAGCCCGTCGCGCGCCCCGTCCGGCAAGGCGTGGGCCTCATCCGCAGTCAGGCGCAGGATTTCAGCCCCCATCCGGGTGCCGTCGCGGGTCTCTATTTCCAGCCAGTCGCCAATCGTGGCCTGCCGGGTCACCCCCTCGACACTGACAAGCTGCCCTTCGATGCGGTTGATTCGTCCGTAAACCCGCACCGGGCGCAACTCTGCCACCCGTGCGCGCAATGCGTCGAAGACATCCATTCGTTCCGGCCCCTGTTCCTTGCTTGGTTACCGAACCTTAAGCGAATCAGTCTTAAAACCTGGTGTATCGATTGACGGGAGAAACCCTCATGTTTGACACACCCGACCTGATGCGCGTGGCGCAGGATCTGGCCCGCCATGCCGGTGCGCGCCAGACTGTCATCGCCCAGAATATCGCGCAGGCCGACACGCCGGGCTTTCGGGCGCGCGACATTGCACCGTTTCAGGCGTATGTCGCCTCGGTGCTCAGGGTCACGCGCACCACCCATCTGGATGCCCCCACACACGCAGTGCGCCATTCAGCGCAGCCCGATCGAACAGCCCCTTCGCTGTCGCCCAATGGCAATTCGGTGTCGCTGGAACGCGAGATGATGCGCGCCGCCCAGACGCGGCAGGTCCATGACATGGCGCTGGCGACCTATGGGTCGGCGCGCACCATCCTGCGCACGGCGCTTGGGCGATAGGGGGCGGGCATGTCGGATCTGTTTGCAAGTTTCACACTCGCCGCGTCGGGGATGGAAGCACAGGCACGCCGCCTGCGGCACACATCGGAAAACATCGCCAATGCCGACACGCCGGGTTACCGGCGCAAGACCATCGATTTCCGCGCCGAGATGGACCGTGCAAACGGGCTGAGCCATGTGGCCACGGGGCCGGTGCAACTCGACCGGCGTGAATTGCCGCGTGTCTATGATCCGGGGCATATGCTGGCCGATGCACAGGGCTTTTATGACGGCTCCACGGTCGATCTGATGATCGAGATTGCCGATGCCCGCGAGGCTGGCCGCAGCTACGAGGCCAATCTGCGCGTCTTTGACCAGACACGGCAAATGGCGCAGGGGCTTCTGGATCTGCTGCGCCGCTAACCATTTCAACAGGAGAATTTGATGAGCATTTCACCATCCATCGCCATCCAGTCCTACGATCAGGCCCGACAGGCCGCGCGCCCCGCCCCGGCACCGGAACGCAGCGAAGCGGCCTTTGGCGCGGCCCTTGGCAGCTTTGCTGGCAGTCTGGCACAAGCCGAAGCCACAGCCACACAGGCGCTGTCCACCGGGGCGGACCCGCATGCGCTGGTGCAGGCCCTTGCGGCGACCGAACTGGCGGTCGAGACGGCCGTTACGGTGCGCGACAAGGTGGTCGAGGCGTATCTCGAAATCCTGCGCATGCCGGTCTGAGCCATGTCAGAGGCCATCTTTTTCGACACGCTGCGTCAGGGTCTCTGGGTTGCCACGCTGATCGCCACGCCGATCCTGATGGCCGCTCTGGTGGCCGGGGTCACAGTGGGGCTGTTTCAGGCGCTGACCTCGATTCAGGAGATGACGCTGACCTTCGTGCCCAAACTCGCCGCCATCGTGGCCGTGTTCTGGGTGTCGATGAGTTTCATGACCACCACCTTGGTGGCCTTTTTCCACGGCGAGATCGTGCCGCTGATCGCAGGGTTCTGAACATGGATAATGCCTCTTACGTCACGTTGACCCGCATGTCCGGACTGAAGCGCGAGATGCAGGTGATCGCGCATAACGTGGCCAATGCCAGCACTGCCGGTTACCGGCGCGAAGCCGTGCTGTTTTCGGAATATGTGCGCGGGGGTGAAGGGCAGGAGCCATCGCTGTCCATGGCGCTGGGCAACACGCGCCAGACCTATCAGTTACAGGGGGGGCTGTCGCAAACAGGCGGCACATTCGACATGGCGGTCGAGGGCGAGGGCTTTTTTCATCTTGAAACCGCTCAGGGTTTGCGTCTGACGCGCGCGGGCATCTTTACCCCGAACGAGGCGGGCGAGATCGTCAACATGGACGGTCACCGCCTGCTGGATGCAGGTGGGGCCGCGATCTTCGTGCCCCCCGATGCGCGCAATATCATCATGGCCCGCGACGGCACATTGTCCGGCGATGGGGTGCCCTTTGCACAGGTCGGGCTGGTCCGCCCGGTGGACCCGGTGACGATGTCGCGCGCGGCGGGCACGCTGTTCGCCGTCGATGGCGATATTGAGCCCATCGAGGCGCCAATGATCCTGCAAGGCTTCGTCGAGGAGTCGAACGTCGAGCCGCTGTTTGAACTGTCGCGCATGATCGAGGTGCAGCGCGCCTATGAGCAAGGCCAGCGCCTGCTGGAGCGTGAGGATGAGCGCATCAAGAATGTCATACAAACCCTTGGTCGCTAACAACAAAAAAGGAGCTGCTAGATGAAGTCCCTCCATATCGCCGCAACGGGCATGAGCGCGCAGCAGATGCGTGTCGATACTATCGCCAACAACCTCGCGAATATGAGCACCACAGGTTACAACGCGCGCCGCGCCGATTTCGCGGATCTGCATTACCAGCAATTCGCGCGCGCGGGGGCCATCAGCGCGCAGGACGGCACAGTGCTGCCCACCGGGGTGCAGGTGGGGCTGGGGGTGCGCCCGTCGTCGGTCAGCATGCAGATCCAGCAGGGCGCGTCCAATTTCACCGGGGGCGATCTGGATCTCGCGATCGAGGGGCGCGGCTATCTGGAAGTAATCCTGCCCGATGGCCAGTCGGCCTATACCCGCGACGGGGGGCTGAAACGCACCGGCGACGGGCTGATCGTCAATTCCGACGGGTTCGAGGTCGTGCCGGGCATCACCATCCCCAATGACACGCGCGCGCTCTCGATCAACGCGCAGGGCGAGATTTACGGCTATTTTGCCGGGCAGGTCCAGCCGCAACTTCTGGGGCAGGTGTCACTGGCCAGTTTCGCCAATGAAAAGGGGCTTGAAGCGATTGGCGCGAACCTGTTTCTGGAAACCTCGGCTTCGGGGCCTGCGGCAGTGGGCGAACCGGGCACGGATGGGCTGGGCACCGTGCGACAGGGCTATCTGGAGGAAAGCTCGGTCGATCCGGTCCGCGAGATGACCGAACTGATCAAGGCCCAGCGCGGGTATGAACTGAATTCCAAGATCATCACAGCCGCCGACCAGATGCTCGGCGCAACGACACAGGTGCGATGATGCGCGCCTTTGTGCTGCTGGTGCTGCTCTGGCCGTCATTGGCCCTGTCCGAAAGTCTGGTCGCGACCCGCCTGATCCGCGCGACCGACGTGATCCGCGCCGGCGATGTCACCTATCAGGCCCAGGCCATAACCGGGGCCGCGACCCACCCCGATCAGGTCATCGGGCTGGAGGCGCGGGTCGCGCTTTATCCTGGCCGCCCCGTGCGGCTGGCCGATCTGGGACCCGCCGCCGTGGTCGAGCGGAACGACATCGTGCGCATGGTCTATCGGCGCGCCGGGCTTGTCATCCTGTCCGAAGGCCGCGCGCTGGCGCGCGCGGGCCTTGGCGACACCATAACGGTCATGAATCTCGGCTCGCGCCAGTCGGTGCAAGGCGTTGTCACCACAGCCGGCATGGTCGAGGTCACAGGCTCTGCCGGGGCGATGCGATGATCCGGAAAAGGGGAACATACATGAGACCGCGACTGTCTTTCTCGTGCATCGTCGTGCTTGCACTCGGGGCCTGCCAGCCGCTGGGAGAGGTGGGCCGCGCACCCGCCTTCAGCCCGCCGGAACAGACAGTCGAGCATGCCGCGCTTTACCGCGTGCCGCTGCCGGAAACGACCGTGCAGCCGCGCGCCTCGGACCATGCCTCGCTCTGGTCGGCCAGCCAGCGCTCGCTTCTGGGGGACCGGCGCGCCAGCCGTCAGGGCGACATTCTGACAGTGGTCATCGAGATCGATGACAGTGCCGAATTCTCGAACAACACCGCGCGCGGGCGCAGCGGATCAAGTGCGATGGGTGTGCCCAATTTCTTCGGCATTCCGCAAGCCATCGACCGGAGCCTGCCGGGCGGGCTGAGTGTGGGCGCGGGGATCGAGACCAGCAATTCCAGCAGCTTTTCGGGCAGCGGGTCGGTCCGTCGCAACGAGCAGTTGAAACTGCGCGTGGCCTCGACCGTGATCGAGCGCCTGCCACATGGCGTGCTGCGGATCGAGGGGCGGCAAGAGGTGCGCGTCAATCATGAACTGCGCGAGTTGCTGGTCACGGGCCATGTGCGGCCCGAAGATATCTCGCGCCAGAACGAGATCACCTATGACAAGATTGCAGGTGCGCGCATTTCCTATGGCGGGCGGGGCATCCTCTCGACGGTGCAGCAGCCGCGCTATGGCGAGCAGATCACGGAAATTCTGGCACCGTTCTGAGGGGGCATCGCATCATGGGCAAGCTGATTCCCATCCTTCTGATCCTGCTCGGACTTGGGGCCGGGCTTGGGGCCGGGCTGGTTCTGCGCCCCGTCCCCGAAACCGATACCGGCGAGATATCGCCCCCGGACCCTGCGCCCCAACCCGTGCCAAGTGGCGTCGAGACTGGTATCTTTGAATTTGGCAATCAGTTCATGGTCCCGCTTGTCGAAGACGGGCGCATTACTGCGGTCATCGTGGTCAAACTGGCCATCGAGATCGCCGAGGGCCAGCGCGCGACCGTGGTTGCCAACACGCCACGCCTTCGCGACGCCTTGCTGCAGGTCATGTTCGACCACGCCAATATTGGCGGATTTCAGGGCGCATTCACCGCGCAGAACAATCTTGCCCTGTTGCGCCGGTCGCTGCTGGAAGCCGCACAGCACAGGCTTGGTGCGGATATGGTCTTCGAGGTGCTGATCACTGATCTGCTGCGCACGGGAAGCTGATGCGCCGCTGCCACCGGGGTGCTTGACTGTGCGGCGCCAGTCGCGCAGCCTGTGGGCATCAAGAGACGGGATATCGCATGCCACAGGACCATTCGGCACCGCAGGGTGCCAGCACATTTGCACCACTTTCGCCTGACCTGATGACGGGGCTGGCCGATCTGGCCGTTCGTGTCGGGCTGAACCTGCAACCGGGGCAGGATTTGGTCATGACGACGCCGCTGGGGGCGTTGCCTCTGGCGCGGGCGATCACCGAAGCTGCCTATCGCGCAGGGGCTGGCATCGTGACGCCGCTGATCAGCGACAGCGCCATGACGCTCGCGCGCTACCAGCACGCACAAGCCGCCAGCTTTGACCGTGCGCCAGACTGGCTCTATGGCGGGATGGCGCAGGCCTTTGAGGCAGGGGCCGCGCGGCTGGCGATTGTCGGGGATGATCCGATGTTGCTGGCCGGGCAGGATGCCGCGCGCGTCTCGCGCGCGAACCGCGCCAATGCGCAGGCTTACCGGCCCGCGCTGGCCGCGATTTCCGGGTTTGCGATCAACTGGTCGATCATTGCCTGCCCGACACCCGACTGGGCGGGCCGGATTTTCCCCGACCTTGCGCCTGAGGCAGCGCTTGCCCGCCTGTCCGATGCGATCCGTCTGACCGCACGGCTGGACAAGGCAGACCCGATTGCCGCATGGGCGGCGCATAACGCACATCTTGCTGCGCGCTGCGCCATGCTGAATGACGCCCGGTTCGATGCCTTGCGCTTTCAAGGCCCCGGCACGGATCTGCGCGTGGGGCTGGCCGAAGGGCATTTCTGGCAAGGCGGGGCGTCGCAGGCGCAGAACGGGGTGCGTTGCAACCCCAACATCCCGACCGAAGAGGTGTTTACCACACCGCATGCCACCCGCGTTGATGGCCATGTCCGTGCCACCAAGCCCTTGTCACATCAAGGCAGTCTGATCGAAGAGATCGAGATGCGTTTCGAGGGCGGGCGCGCAGTCTCGGCGCGCGCGGCGCGCGGCGAGGATGTGTTGCGCGAGGTGCTGGCCACGGATGACGGCGCCGCGCGGTTGGGCGAAGTGGCACTGGTACCGCATTCCTCGCCCGTGTCCCAAAGTGGGCTGCTGTTTTTCAACACCTTGTTCGACGAAAATGCCGCGTCGCATATTGCAATGGGTCAGTGCTACGCGTCCTGTCTGCAAGGCGGCGAGACGCTGTCAAAGGACGAGATCGCAGCGCGAGGCGGCAATTCCAGCCTGATCCATGTGGACTGGATGATCGGATCTGACGCGATGGATGTTGACGGGCTGGATTCTGCCGGGGTTGCCCATCCGCTGATGCGCAAAGGCGAATGGATCGCGACCTGAGCCGCGCGGTCCAAACCCTAGCGGTCTGATCGCGCGCGTTTTTGCGCGGCGGCGATCAGGCGCGACAGCGCCTCGATCCGGCCTAGGCTGCGCGCGGTCCTGCGCCGCTGTTCCATCAGTTGTGCGGTTTGCGCGGCAAGGCGCTGGTTCAGGGCGATGCGCTGGCCCATCGCCCATGTCAGATGCGTCTGACGGGCTGCGATGCAGGCCGGGTCATCGGCCAGTGGCACCGGGGCGGACAGCGCGACCAGCCGCGCGCGTGTCGCGTCGCGCGCATGGGCCAGACGGCTGGTGCGGGACAGTTCGTGGTCATGCACCACCTGTGCCAGTTTGCCGAGCGAGTGAAGGCGCGCGCGCGTCATGCCCAGCGCCCCTTTGCGGCCTTGCGGCGCATCGCTTCGGCAAAGCGGATGGCAGCGGCGACGGCGGCAAAATGTGCGGGCTGGATTTCGCGATCCAGTTCGACCGTGGCGTGCAGCGCGCGTGCAGTCGGCGGGTCGGAATGGATCGGGATACCCGCCGCTTCGGCGCGTTCGCGGATGCGCGCGGCAATTTCGTCCACCCCCTTGGCCACGCAGACAGGCGCGCCCAGATCGGTCGCTGACCATTTCAGCGCAACTGCGTAATGCGTCGGGTTCACGATGATCACGGCGGCCTCTGGTACGGCATCGAGCATCCGGTTGGTCGCGATCTCGCGCCCGCGGCGGCGGCGTTCGCCCTTGGCATGCGCGTCCCCCTCGGAGCGTTTGTGTTCGTCGCGCATTTCCTTGTGTGACATGCGGTTGCGGCGCAGATGTTCGGCCCGCTGCCAGAAGAAATCCACCGCGCCGATGGTCAGTTTGACAAGAAAGACCAGCGCCAGAAACTGCACCACCAGATCAAGCAAGGCGCGCGCGGCCAGTGCCGGGGTCAGGTGCATGCTATGCAGCATCAGCGGCAATTGCCGCATCAGGAACAGCCACAACACGACCGAGATCACCCCCAGCTTGACGCTGCTCTTGGCAAACTCGAACAACCCGCTGCGACCAAACTTGTTCCTGGCATTGGCGATGGGCGAAATGCGCGATGCCTTGGGGACGAGCTTTTCGGGCGCGAAGATGACCACGCGCTGCGCGAACAGGCTGACCCAGACCGCAAGGAAGGGGATGGCGAACAGCGGCAATGCGGCCCATGCCACATGCCCGATCAGGCCGCCGATCAGCGGGGTCGCGCCCTGGCTCAGCAAGGCCGAGATCCGGTCGGACTGGCCCAGCAGCACCATTCCGGCGTCGCCCAGCCCGGTCAGCGCGAACTGCCCTGCGATCAGCGCGCCGACCAGCAGCCCGAAAAACGCCGCCGCCGTGTTCAGGTCGGTCGAGCGGGGAACCTCGCCCTTGCGGCGCTGTTCGTCCAGTTTCTGGGGGGTAGCCTCGAACTCTTTTTCGCCGCTATGGTCTTCGTCGCTCATCGTGGCATGCCTCCGGGGTCGGACAGGACCCCGTCAAAGGCCTGATGCCACAAGGGCAGGACCAGCGGCGCCGTCAGCAGCAGGATTGCCAGCCCCGCAAAAGTGATCGCAGGTGCGCCGACAAAGGCAACCATCAGTTGTGGCATCGCCTTGTTGATCGCGCCTAGCGCCACGTAATACAGCAAGGACAGGATCACAAAGGGCATGGCCAGCGTAAAGGCGAGGGTGAAGGCGCGTGCGGCATGTGCCACGCCCCAGTCCCCCAGACTGGCCGCATCGGGAAACGCACCGGGCGGGAACAGGGTATAGGATTGCAGGATCAATTCGGCCAGTTTCACATGCAGCCCGTTCAGCATGGCCAGTGCCAGCCCACCCATGACCAGCAGTTGCGACATGGCCGGTTGCGGGTCCACGCCCGCACCACCAAAGAATTGCGACAGCGAGGTGGCCTGCGCTGCGATCGTGCCCGCGATCTGCAAAACCATGATCATCAGACGCAGCACGATCCCCAGCGCCAGCCCCGCGACTGTTTCGGTTGCAATCAGATGCAGCAGCGCACCCGGTGCCATGCTGAAGGGGGGCATCTGCGGGGCGATGGCAGGGGCCGTGATGGCGGTGAAGGCCAGTGTCAGACCAAGGCGGACCCGCACTGGCACGACCTGTTCGCCAAAGGCCGGAAGCAGTGCCATCATCGCGCCCACGCGGATGAACACCCCGAAACTGCCCGAGGCTTGTGCGGCGAGGTCTGCGACAGGCCCGTCCAGCAGATCAAGCAGATCCAGCATCATGCTGCGATGGTCCCGACAAGGGCCGGGCGGGCGTCCAGCCCGATTTCCTCATAGGACAGGACCGACGCGCCCAGCCCCTTGGCCGCCATGACCGTGCGCACAAAGCGCCGCCTGCGCGATGAGGTGACCAGCGCGGGGCTGACGCCGGTCTTGGCCAGTTCCGCCAGCTTTTGCGCGATCCGTTCGCTGAGGCGGGCGAAATCCTCGGGGGGCAGGGCCACGTCGCTGGCCCCATGGTCGCCGCTCAGGTGATAGCTGGCAAAGATATCCTCCCAGTCCGGGGCCAGTTGCAGCAGCGGCAGCGTGCCGTCTGTGCGCTTCAACGGGGCCACAAGCTGAAAGCCCAACCGCTGGCGGACATGCTCGCACACGGATTCTGGGCCTTGCAGCAGGGTGCGGACCTCGGACATGGCCTCGAGGATGAGGGGCAGGTTGCGGATCGACACGCGCTCTTCCAGCAACAACCGCAACACTGCCAGCAGCAGGTCTGGCTGAACCTTGTCGGGGATCATCTCGCCAAACAGGCGCTTGTTGGCGTCGGCCCGTCCGCTATCGGACAACCCGCTCAGCTCGTCCAGCAACCGATGCAGGCTTTTATAGGTCAGCAGGCGCGCGAAATTGGCTTTCAGCACTTCCAGCAGATGCGTGGCCAATACCTCGATGGGGCTGACAACTGTGCTGCCCGAAAGTGCGGCATCCTCCTGATGTTGCGGGTCGATCCAGCGGGCGGGGGCCTTGTAGACGGGTTCTTTCACATCTTCGCCCGCGATGGGCAGGCCCGACCCGTCCTGCACCAGAGCAAGCATGCGGTCGGGGCGCAGCCGGTCGCGCGCCTGTTCGACCCCGTGAATGAGGATCGCGTAGCAGCCTTCGGGCAGGCGCGAATCGTCGGTCAGGCGGATTTCGGGCAGGATCAGGCCGAATTCGCGCGCGACATGGGCGCGAATATTCGAGATGCGCCCATCCAGCCCCAAGCCGGGGTCCAGCACCATGGGCACCAGATCGGGCGCGAACTGGACGTGTATCTCGTCCAAGTCCAGCACATCGCCGATCCCCTGACGGGGGGATTCGTCCAGAGGTTTGGGGGTAATCTGCGCGTCGGCGTCGGCGCGCGCCTGCGTGCTGCGGGCCAGCCACGCCATGCCGATCAGGGCACAAGCGCCGATGACAAAGGGCACGAACGGCAGTCCCGGCACAAAGGCAAACAGCGCCATCAGAAAACCCACTGTGGCCAGGGCTGCGGGGTATCGGCCCAGTTGTTCGAACAGTTGCGTATCGGTTGCCCCATTAGCCCCGCCGCGCGCCAGCAACAGCGCCGCCGCGATCGAGATGATGACAGCGGGGATCTGGCTGACCAGCCCGTCACCGACTGTCAGGATGGCATAGGTTTCAAACGCGGCGGACAGGCTCATGCCATGTATCAGGGTGCCATTGATCAGCCCCATGACGATGTTCAGCAGCGTGATCAGCAGCCCCGCAATCGCATCACCCTTGACGAATTTCGACGCGCCATCAAGCGAGCCGTAGAAATTCGTCTCGGCCTGTTCGGTCTCGCGTCGGCGCTTGGCTTCCTGATGGTCTATGGCCCCCGCGGACATATCGCTGTCGATGGCCAGTTGTTTGCCCGGCATGCCGTCAAGAGCGAACCGCGCGCCCACCTCGGCCATGCGGCCCGCACCTTTGGTAATGACGATGAAATTGACGATCAGCAGCACCAGAAAGATCACCACGCCCAGAAAGACCGAGCCCGACATCACAAAGCTGGCAAAGCCCTGTATCACGCCACCTGCGGCATGGGTGCCAGTGTGCCCTTCGCCGATAATCAGCTTGGTCGAGGAGACGTTGAGCGATAGACGCAACATCAAGGACGCCAGCAAAACTGTTGGAAAGATAGAGAAATCAAGTGGCCTTTGGATAAACAGCGTCACCGTGAACATCAGGATTGCGAGCGCGAAACTGGTGGCAAGGCCCAGATCCAGCATCCATGCCGGGATTGGCAGGATCATCATCACGATCACCGCCATCAATGCCAGAGCCAGCAGGATTGTGGGTTTGAAAAGCGCCCCCATGCTGAACGGTATCATGGTTGCCTTGGGTCCAGATCGATCAGCCGCGTGCGCCCGGTCATCAGGTCTTGCGGCACCAGTGACCCGCGTGCGCCGCCACCCCCCGCTTGCAGCAGCGCAAAGCGGTTTTCAGACACGGGTGCAGCGATGCGCGGGTCGGGCGGTGCCGCCTTTCCCCGCAACCGCGCGAAGCGTTCGATGTAGCGCGCAGCCACGGTGGGAGTGGCCGAGTGATACGCCCCTGCCGCACGTTCCCAACT
>SKRW01000258.1 GCA_007118295.1 Paracoccaceae bacterium
ATCGTCTTGGTTTCGGTCCCCTCTGCCGCCAGACCCGCCATGATCCGGGCGAACACGCCCATATCGCTCCAGCGCTTCCAGCGGTTGTATAAGGTCTTGTGCGGGCCATATTCCTTGGGCGTATCGCACCAGCGCAACCCATTGCGATTGATGAAGATTATACCACTCAGCACGCGTCGATCATCGACACGCGGCTTGCCCATCCTCAGGAAAACAGTCCCCCGGACTGTTTTCTGATCTTCGGAAACTCTTGGGAAAGAAGGGTTTCAGACGCTCCATCTGAGCGTCGGTCAGCCAGAAAAGATTGCTCATTGATCGGTCTCCTTGCGGAGCGTGAATCATGACGCGTGGCTGAAATCAATGGGTCCTGACCCTAAACCAGAAACCACCACTTTGAAATCTGAAGAAAAAGTGGTGGGCGACCCTGGAATCGAACCAAGCGTGGGTCTTCCCGGCGGTGTCACTGCCCCCGGCCAACAACATCCCCCCGATCAGCCGTGTTCCTTCATCAGCCGCCGCTTCTGCTTGTCCCAGTCGCGTTTGGCCTCGGTCGCGCGTTTGTCGGCCAGTTTCTTGCCCTTGGCCACGCCGATCTTGATCTTTACCAGCCCGCGATGGTTGAAATACATCACCAGCGGCACCAGCGTCATCCCGTCCTTGGCCGTCGCCGCCCAGAGCCGCGCCACCTCGCGCCGCGACACCAGCAGCTTGCGCCGCCGCCGTTCCTCGTGCCCCCATGTCTTGGCGGGCGCGTAGGGGGCGATGTAGGAATTGATCAGCCACAATTCGCCATTCTCGATGGCGGCATAGCTCTCGGCGATATTGGCCTGCCCCGAGCGCATCGACTTGACCTCGGACCCCATCAGGATGATCCCGCATTCGATGTCGGATTCGATGGCGTAATCATACCGCGCGCGGCGGTTTTCAGCGATGATGCGGTAATTGGGGTCGGATTTCTTGTCCATGTCTGCCAGATAAGGGGCGCGACGGCGGCTGTCTAGGGTTTCAGCCGCACCTGCATCGCATTGCCAGAGGATTTGCGCAACTCGAACGCGCCCGTGCGCGCGACCAGTTCGCTCAGCTTCGCACAGCCATAGTTGCGGCTGTCGAAATCGGGATTGGCCGAAACGATGAACTGTCCCAGCGGCCCCAGCGAGAACCACTCTTCATCCTTGTCGATGGCATGCATCGCCGCCTTGATCAGCGGCACCGCCTGCGACGGATGCGCCCTGTCGCCCTTGGTGCTGGTCTCGGGGGCTGTTTCCGGCATCAGGTTCTCGACAAAGATAAACCGCTTGCAGGCCTTGCGAAAGGCCTCGGGGGTTTTCTGCTGCCCGATGCCATAGACATCCAGCCCCTGTTCGCGGATACGGCTGGCCAGACGGGTGAAATCGCTGTCCGAACTGATCAGCACGAACCCGTCGAACCGGCCCGAATGCAACAGGTCCATCGCGTCGATCACCAGCGCGATATCGCTGGAATTCTTGCCCACGGTATTGGCGGGCTGGTGATGCGGGACCAGCGCGAGGCTGGGCAGTTTCTCTTGCCAGCCCGACATCTGGCTGCGCGAGAAATCGCCATAGATGCGCCGGACCGACGCCTCGCCCAGACCAGCGATCTCTTCGAAAATCGCCTCGATCCAGCGGGGCGAGGAATTGTCGGCGTCAATCAGGACGGCCAGTAGGGGGATGCCTGCGCGTGCCAAGCCGTTCTCCTTTTCATCTTGCCGGAAATACTCCGGGGGTGCGGGGGCTGGCCCCCGCCTTTCCCTGCGTGGTATCAGAGACGCTGGTACATCACCAGCGCATCCACGTCGCCCTGACGCGGGTGGACAAAGGCCCCCGGCAGACGGCCCACGATCTCGAACCGATGCGCCTGCCACAGGGCAATGGCGCGGGTGTTGGTTTCCACCACAAAGTTGAACTGCATGGCCCGAAATCCCGCCCCTCGCGCGCCCTCCAGCGCATGGGCGAGCATCGTGCGGGCCACGCCGCGCCCCTGGGCGTCCGGGGCAGTGACAAAGCCGCAATTGCACACATGCGCGCCCCCGCCGCCCTGATTGGGGCACAGGTAATAACTGCCCAGCGCGCGCGCTCCGTCTTCGGCCAGATACGCGCGATGCGCCCCCCCGCACCACCAGTGCAGCGCATCGGCGCGGCTGATGCCGGGGTCAATGGCATAGGTGTCGCCCGCGCGAAACACCGCCTCTAACATCGACCAGAGCGCGGGGTGGTCCGCGTCGTTCACCGGGCGCAGCGTGATCTCAGTCAAGCCGTCCATCCTCTGCCCATTTCAAGGCATCCTCCAACCGGTCATCGCCCCAGAACACCTCGGTGCCCACAACAAAGCTGGGGGCGCCGAACACACCCAGCGCCATCGCCTTGTCGCTCTCGGCCCGCAGCCTTGCGGCCATCGCGTCACTGCGCGCACGCGCGAGCACAGCCGCAGGGTCCTGACCGATAGCTGCCAATGCGCGCGAAATTGCAGGCTCGCACCCCGGTTCCAGACCTTCACCAAACCACAATTTGTAGGTTTCAGTCACATAGGCCTCGCACCAGCCGTCTTCGCAGCCGACAAGCGCGATCTGATTGGCCAGTGGCAATTCAGGCAGCGGATAGGGCGCGGGCACGGACAGGGACAGGGACAAGCCGTATTTCTGCGCACGCCTTTCGATATCACGCCACATATAGGCCGCTTTCACGGGCTTGTCGCGAAACGGAATATTGTTCTGGGCCAGCATGATCTGGCGCACATCAAAGGGTCGCCAGCGCAGTTCGGGTATGTTCAGACGGCGCTGCGCAAGTCGCAGCACCGTCAGGCACGTATAGGTGCTGCCAATCGAGAACCAGAAATCGATTGGGGCGGCCATCTCTAGAACTCCACCACGGCGCGGATTGACTTGCCTTCATGCATCAGGTCGAACCCGTCATTGATCTGGTCCAGTGTCAGCTTGTGGGTGATCATCGGGTCGATCTCGATCTTGCCGCTCATGTACCAGTCCACGAATTTCGGCACATCACTGCGCCCCTTCGCCCCGCCAAAGGCCGTGCCCTTCCACACTCGCCCGGTGACCAACTGGAACGGCCGGGTCGAGATTTCCGCGCCCGCAGGGGCCACGCCAATAATCACCGACACGCCCCAACCCCGGTGGCTGCATTCCAGCGCGTCGCGCATCACCTGCACATTGCCCGTCGCATCAAAGCTGTAATCCACGCCGCCGATCAGGTCATCCCCGCGCTGCGTCAGCCGCACGATTTCGGCCACCACATTCTCGACCCTGGACGGGTTGATGAAATGCGTCATGCCGAACTTGCGCGCCATCTCCTGCTTGCCGTCATTCAGATCAACCCCGATGATCATGTCCGCCCCCGCCATGCGCAGGCCCTGAATCACGTTCAACCCGATGCCCCCCAGCCCGAACACCGCCGCCGTGGACCCGATTTCAACGCCTGCCGTGTTGATCACCGCGCCAATCCCCGTGGTCACGCCGCAGCCGATATAGCAGATCTTGTCGAAGGGCGCGTCGTCGCGCACTTTCGCCAGCGCGATTTCCGGCATTACCGTGTGATTGGCAAAGGTCGAGCAGCCCATGTAGTGATAGATCGGCGTGCCATCGAGCATGGAAAACCGTGTCGTGCCATCGGGCATAAGCCCTTGGCCCTGGGTGCCCCGGATGGCAGTGCAAAGGTTGGTTTTGCCTGACCGGCAGGAATAGCATTCGCGGCATTCGGGCGTGTAAAGCGGGATCACATGGTCGCCCGGTTTCAGGGTCGTGACCCCTTCGCCCACTTCCAGCACCACGCCCGCGCCCTCATGGCCCAGGATGGACGGGAACAGCCCCTCCGGGTCCGCGCCCGAGCGGGTGAATTCATCCGTGTGGCAGATGCCCGTCGCCTTGATCTCGACCAGAACCTCGCCCGCTTTCGGGCCGTCAAGCTCCACCTCCATCACCTGCAACGGTTTTCCGGCCTCAAGGGCCACGGCAGCACGCGTCCGCATCATCAGTTCCTTCCTG
>SKRW01000102.1 GCA_007118295.1 Paracoccaceae bacterium
GCGGCGCGGATGGCAGTATAGGTGCCGCAGCGGCAGAGATTGCCACCCATCGCGGCGTCGATATCGTCATCTGTGGGTTCGGGGTTGGTGGCCAGCAAATCGGCAGCCTGCATGATCTGACCGGACTGACAATAGCCACATTGCGCCACCTGATGGCGGATCCAGGCCTCTTGCAAGGGTGCGAGTCGGTCGCCCTGTGCCAGACCTTCGATCGTGGTCACATCGCCCCAGAGGTCACCAAGGCTGATCTGGCAAGAACGCACGGCCTGCCCGTCCACATGCACCGTGCAGGCACCGCAGGCCGCGACACCGCACCCGAATTTCGTGCCCGTCAGGCCGATCTCGTCCCGCAATACCCATAACAGGGGCGTGTCAGGCGCAGCATCAGTGGTGTAGGAGGTGCCATTGACAGTGAAGCGTGTCGTCATTGCTGTATGTCCTGCGGAGATGTGCGAAGCGGCACAGGTTCACGCTGTATCTATGCCGTTCCGTCGGAAATCCAACAGGGGAACGCGCGTCAGCGACGTCGGGCCGCTGCCAGAACCGGACCGTGCCCCTGCTCTTGGATCACGACGACGACAGCATCATCGCCTTCCACCTGTACGCGCTGGCGAAAGGTCGATACCCCGTCCCACGCCCCGAGCGACCGCCATGACGTGACGATATTGCGGTAAAGGACCGTCTTGCCATTATTCTCGCCTCCCATGATGTCCACCCGCTCTCTGTCGCGATAGCGCACGAGTTGCACATCGACGGCATAGGCCAGCCCGTCATGCGCGACGGCCTCGACGGTGACATCGCCACCGGATTCGGTGGTCAGGGTCAGCTTGACACTGTCGCGCGGATAGCTGCGGGCAAGATGCTCGTTTATGGTGCCCATGACGGTTGGCTCTGCCGAGCCCTTGACCTCGTCAATGCCACCGACAATCATCTGGGGTGTGTAGACCGAAGCGCGCCCGCGCGCGCGGGCATAGCTTTTCTGGCGGTTGCTGAACTGGGTCTGGCCGAAACTGTCGGCCCAGCCGATGTAATCCCAGTAATCGACATGCAGACCCAACGCGATCACATCCTCGCGGTCGGCCAGTTTCTCGAACAGTTTATCGGCGGGCGGACAAGCGGCGCAGCCCTGCGATGTGAACAATTCGACCACGACAGGCGAATGTTGCGCCATCGCGGGCGTCGCAAGCCCGAGCATCGCGCAAAGCACGACTCTTAAGCGATAGGCCAGACGCATGAGACTTCCCTGTTCAGTGGCGCAGGAGCGATCTAACCATGGCCGATTGCCTGCGCCAATCAAGGTTTTGCGAGTTTCACAAAGCGCGGCAAGTTGGTCACAGTGACACTGCACGCCCCGTTCACCAAATTTTTTGTGCACAATGGTATACCATTGCACGGATTCCCCTTGATTGCTTGGGCCTGTTGGGAGTAATGCAGAGGCAGCAAAGACCCCTTTCAACCCTTGAGGAGGCCATAGCCCCATGACGATCATTGTCGGACAGGACAGCGCAAAGACACGCAAGACCCTCAGCGCAGGCGGCGCAAGCGTCGCCTATTACTCGATCCCGGCAGCCGAGGCAGCGGGTCTGGGTGAGTTCTCGCGCTTGCCTGCCGCGCTGAAGGTCGTGCTGGAAAACATGCTGCGGTTCGAGGATGGCAAGACCGTCTCGCTGGATGACATCCGCGCGTTTTCCGACTGGGGCAAGAATGGCGGCAAGAACCCACGCGAAATTGCCTATCGACCCGCCCGTGTGCTGATGCAGGATTTCACTGGTGTGCCTGCCGTGGTCGATCTGGCCGCGATGCGCGACGGGATCAAGGCATTGGGCGGCGACGCACAGCTTATCAACCCGCTGAACCCGGTCGATCTGGTGATCGACCACAGCGTGATGATTGACGAGTTCGGAAACCCGCGCGCCTTTCAGATGAATGTGGACCGCGAGTACGAGCGCAACATGGAGCGCTACACCTTCCTCAAATGGGGTCAGGGGGCGTTCAACAATTTCCGCGTCGTGCCCCCCGGCACTGGCATCTGCCACCAGGTGAACCTTGAATATCTGGCGCAAACGGTCTGGACCGATACCGACCAGAGCGGTGAAACCGTCGCCTACCCCGACACGCTGGTCGGCACCGACAGCCACACCACCATGGTCAACGGCATGGCCGTACTGGGCTGGGGTGTGGGCGGCATAGAGGCCGAGGCGGCAATGCTGGGTCAGCCCATCTCGATGCTGATCCCCGAGGTTGTCGGCTTCAAGCTGACCGGCAAGATGATGGAAGGCACCACTGGCACCGATCTGGTGCTGAAAGTCGTCGAAATGCTGCGCAAAAAGGGCGTTGTCGGCAAATTCGTGGAATTCTACGGCGACGGGCTGGACACGCTGCCATTGGCCGACCGGGCGACCATCGCCAATATGGCCCCCGAATATGGCGCGACCTGCGGCTTTTTCCCGATCGATGATGAAACCCTGCGCTACCTGCGCCAGACGGGCCGGGACGAGGACCGCATTGCGCTGGTCGAAGCCTATGCCAAGGAAAACGGCTTCTGGCGCGATCCGGGTTACGCGCCCATCTACACCGACACGCTGGAACTCGACATGGGCACCATCGTGCCTGCCATTTCCGGCCCCAAACGCCCGCAGGATTACATTGCGCTCGACAAGGCGTCGAAAGCCTTTGGCGAATACATCAAGGGTGTGCGCGGCGCGGTCGATGCGTCGGCCAAGGACGAGACCCGCTGGGAAGGCGAAGGCGGTCAGCCAGAGCCACAGACCATCCCCGGTGACGAAGGCCACCATTCACGTGGCTATGTGAAATCGTCCGATGGCAATTACCAGATCCATGATGGCACGATCGTCATCGCCTCGATCACATCCTGCACCAACACCTCGAACCCCTATGTCATGATCGGCGCAGGGCTGGTTGCACGCAAGGCCGCCGAACGCGGCCTGACCCGCAAGCCATGGGTGAAAACCTCGCTTGCGCCCGGCAGTCAGGTCGTCAGCCACTATCTGGAAGCTGCCGGTCTGCAAGAAGACCTCGACAAGATCGGCTTCAACCTTGTGGGCTATGGCTGCACCACCTGCATTGGCAACTCGGGGCCGCTGGCATCCGAGATTTCGGAAGCGATCAATACCTATGACCTGATCGGTGTCTCGGTCCTGTCGGGTAACCGCAATTTCGAGGGGCGCATCAGCCCGGATGTGCGCGCCAACTACCTCGCCAGCCCGCCGCTGGTCGTGGCCTATGCGCTGGTGGGCGACATGAATGTCGATATTACCACAGAACCGCTGGGCAATGACACGGATGGCAACCCGGTCTACCTGAAAGACATCTGGCCAACACAGGCCGAGATTGCCGAACTGGTCGAAAGAACCGTCACGCGCGAGGCGTTCCGCTCGAAATACGCGGATGTGTTCAAGGGCGACGAAAAATGGCAGGGCGTCGAGATCACCGAGGCCGAAACCTATGACTGGCCGTCCTCCTCGACCTATATTCAGAACCCGCCCTATTTCCGGGACATGCCCAAGGAACCGGGCACGATCAGCGACCTCAAGGGCGCGCGCGTGCTGGCAATCCTTGGCGACATGATCACCACGGACCACATCAGCCCCGCAGGCAGCTTCAAGCAGACCACGCCTGCAGGCCAGTATCTGGAAGACCGGCAGGTCCCGTTGCGCGAATTCAACAGCTATGGGTCGCGCCGCGGCAACCATGAAGTGATGATGCGCGGCACATTCGCCAATATCCGTATCCGGAATGAAATGCTGGACGGGGTCGAGGGGGGCTACACCAAGGGCCCCGATGGCGCGCAGACCTCGATCTATGATGCGGCCATGGCCTATCAGGACGCGGGCGTTCCGCTGGTGATCTTTGGTGGTGTCGAATATGGCGCAGGCTCATCGCGTGACTGGGCGGCCAAGGGCACCAGCCTCTTGGGCGTCAAGGCCGTGATCGCGGAGAGCTTCGAGCGTATCCACCGCTCGAA
>SKRW01000307.1 GCA_007118295.1 Paracoccaceae bacterium
CCCAAACGAGGCATAAATAGAATTATCACATCCAGTCGCGAGGTCAAAATGTTAGAAATTCAGGCACAAACACTGTTCGTCGCTTCCCGCACCCGACTTTTTGGCCAGCGCCCGGACAGCGCGCAAATCCGTGGCCGGGGCCACCCCGCCGACAGGAGAATGGCAGACATGGTGCGGCTGCAGGCACCCCCGGATCAGACGCTGAAAACCTGAGCCCGACCAACAAGAATGCCGGCCCCTTTCGGGGCCGGCATGTCTGTCATCACGATTTTCTGACGGGTCTACTGCCCGCCACCAAGTTGGTGGACATAGGCCGCAACCGCGCGGATTTCAGCATCGCGCAGGCGGTTGGCAAAGCCGGGCATCACCCCAAAGCGCGAATAGTAGATCGAGTGGCGGATGGCCTCGGGCGACCCGCCATAAAGCCAGACCTGATTGTTCAGCGCAGGGGCACCGATGAAATAATCGCCTTCGCCGCCATCACCATGGCACGACGCGCAATTGATCTCGAAGTTTTCGGCCCCGGCATCGGCCAGCGCGCTGTCATGGTCCGACCCGGAAAGCGACAGGACATAGTTCACAACCTGATCGATCTCTTCGTCGTCCAGCAGACCATCCTGCCCGAAAGCGGGCATCTCGGACCAGCGCGCTTCGGGATAATCCTCGTTGCGGATACCGTAGCGGATGGTCTCGTGGATATCTTCCATCGTGCCACCCCAGAGCCAGTCATCATCCAGAAGGTTCGGGAAACCGCTGGCCTGAACACCGGCTCCACCCGTGCCATGACACTGCGAGCATTGAGCCCGGAAAACCGACCCACCTGCATTTACCGCGAAACGCTGCAATTCGTCATCGGCGCGGATATCTTCCAGATCGGTATCGACCAGTGCAACGAAGAACGATTCATTGCGGGCCTCGAACTCGGCCAGTTCATTGGCGACATCGGCACGCGACGAATACCCCAGAACCCCCGATGTGGCAGACTGGATGCCCGGCCAGGCCGGATAGGCGACCCAGTAGCCAACGGACCAGATGATCGTGATGATGAAAATCCAGACCCACCAGCGTGGCATCGGATTGTCATATTCCTCGATCCCGTCCCAGCTATGGCCAGTTGTTCCCACCTCTTTCTTGAGTTTTACCGCCGGGTCCGGATATTGCCGCGATGGCGGCTCGACCTTGTTTTCGGAATTGTCAGCCATCAGCGGGCCTCTTTCGGTTCGTTGTGAGCGGCCTTGCGAGAGGCGGTGTCCGCCCCCTCGGGCTTGTCATCATTGCGGAAAATCATGTTCGCCGTCTCGTCATGCACTTTGCTCGCACCGGGGCGCAGGATGTAGATGAACACCCCGATAAAGAAGCAGAACATGAACAGCAGGTGCCAGCTATCGGCAAAGGCGCGAAGCCAGGTATAGGTTTCCATGGTTCTCCTCCTTTCAGCGGCTTGCGTCAGGCACAAAGGTCTCGAAATCGACCAGAGTGCCCAGCATTTGCATATAGGCGATGATGGCGTCCATTTCTGTGACAACCCCCTCTTGCCCGTCGAAGTTGCGCTGTTGCGCGCCGGGGTAGCGGTCGGCTACCGGGTCACCGAACTCATCCGTCTGAGCAAAGAAGTCGCTGACCGCGTTTTCCATCATCTCATCCGTGTAGGGATGGCCCAGCATCCGATAGACGGACATGATATCACGCACATGCTCGGCATCCCGTTGCGTCAGCACCCGGTCCAGCATGTAGCTATAGGATGGCATGATCGATTCCGGCACCACCGCGCGCGGGTCGATCATGTGCTGCACATGCCAGTCATCCGAGTAGCGCCCGCCCAGACGGGCCAAGTCTGGCCCCGTCCGCTTGGACCCCCACTGGAACGGGTGGTCATACATCGATTCGGCGGCAAGGCTGTAATGGCCATAGCGTTCCACCTCGTCGCGCATGGGGCGGATCATCTGGCTGTGGCAGGTATAGCACCCCTCACGCAGATAGATCTCGCGGCCCTTGATCTCCAGCGGAGAGTAGGGGCGCATGCCCTCTACTTTCTCGATGGTGTTTTCGAGGTAGAACAACGGCACGATCTGCACAATCCCCCCGATGGTCACGACCAGAAACGACAGCACCAGCAAGAGCGTGGCATGCGTTTCGATTTTCTTGTGATGATCAAGAATTCCCATCTTGCCCTCCGTTATTCAGCGGGCACTGCGGCAGCAGCCGGCTTGCGCTCGGGGCTGCTGGTCACAGTTTTCCACAGGTTATAGCACATGATGATCGCACCCAGCAGGAACATCAGCCCGCCCAGAGACCGCACCACATACATCGGGAATTTCGCGGCAACTGTGTCAGCGAAAGAGTTCACGAGGAAGCCTTGCGCATCGACTTCGCGCCACATCAGGCCCTCCATGATGCCGGTCACCCACATCGACGCGGCGTAGAGCACGATCCCGATGGTGGCGAGCCAGAAATGCCAGCTCACCAGCTTCAGGCTGTACAGCCCCTCGCGCTGCCACAGTTTGGGCACCAGATAGTATAGCGCGCCAAAGGTGATCATGCCATTCCAGCCCAGCGCGCCCGAATGAACGTGCCCGATGGTCCAGTCCGTATAGTGCGACAGGCTGTTGACAGCCTTGATCGACATCATCGGCCCTTCAAAGGTCGCCATGCCGTAAAAGCCCACCGCGACAACCATCATCCGGATGATCGGGTCGGTGCGCAGCTTGTCCCATGCGCCCGAGAGCGTCATCAGACCGTTGATCATACCACCCCAGCTTGGCATCCACAGCATGATCGAGAAGGTCATGCCCAGCGTTTGCGCCCAGTCGGGCAATGCGGTGTAGTGCAGGTGGTGCGGACCAGCCCAGATATACAGGAAGATCAGCGCCCAGAAGTGCATGATCGACAGTTTGTAGCTGTAGACCGGGCGTTCGGCCTGCTTGGGGATGAAGTAATACATCATCCCAAGGAAACCGGCTGTCAGAAAGAAGCCAACCGCGTTATGGCCATACCACCACTGGATCATGGCGGATTGAACACCAGACCAGACCGGGATCGACTTCGACCCGAAGACCGAGACGGGAATCGCCAGGTTATTGACCAGATGCAGCATGGCCACTGTGACGATAAAGGCCATGTAGAACCAGTTGGCCACATAGATATGCGGCTCGCGACGCTTGATGACCGTTCCCATATAGACCAGCAGAAAGGCCACCCAGACAATGGTCAGCCACAGATCGGTCAGCCATTCCGGTTCGGCATATTCATTGCCTTGCGTGGACCCCAGCACATAGCCGGTCGCGGCCATGACAATGAACAACTGGTAGCCCCAGAAGACAAACCAGGCGAGCCCACCGCCCCACAACCGCGCGGCCGAGGTACGCTGGACAACATAGAACGCAGTCGCGATCAGCGCATTGCCACCAAAGGCAAAGATCACGGCGGATGTGTGCAAGGGACGCAGACGCCCGAAATTCAGATACCCCTGAGCCCACTGAAAGTTCAGCTCCGGCCAGGCCAGTTGCAGGGCGATGACCACCCCGACCAGAAAGCCCACGACCCCCCAGAACGCCGTTGCGACAACGCCATAGCGCACCGGTCCGTCCATGTACTCATTGGGGTTGGCCGCTGGAACAGGATCTCCTGCGCGGCGAATCAGCCAGATGAAAGTGATCGCTGCAGCAAGCATGATCGCCAGCATATGGACCAGATATGGCAAATCGCGTGCCATGTTGGCCGCAATCGCGGCAACCACCACGACCAGACCAAGCACAGCAAGCTTGACGTAATCCCACATTTTTAGCGTCCCTTGTTATCGCACCAGTGCAGGTTTACCTGCTTCAGGCACAGTTTTGCATGATGCCTTTTGTCACGGCAGGAATCATGTAACCTTGATTCAGGTCAAGAAACATGTGCCTCGTATTTGTGCCAGATCATCGCAGCGCAGTTTGCTTTGCATCATCCTGTAGACTGAAACACCGTAAACGGGGGGCCACATGAGCTATAAATCCATCTGCACTTTTCTGAATGCCGAAGCCGATATCAATCCGATGCTGGCATCCGCTACCGAACTTGCAGCGCGCTTCGACGCGCATCTGGACATCTGCTGCCTTGGGGTGGACGTGACCCAGAGCGTGGGGTTCTATGCTGGCGCGCCAGCCATCGTTTATCAGGACGCCCTTGATGCGGCACGCGAGCGTGCGGACGCGCTCGCTGATGCCGCGCGTTCCCGGATGCGCAATGCCGATGTGCGCTGGAGTGTCGAGACTGCAGTGCTGACAATTGGCGGCATCTCGGCCTATGTCGGGTTGAAATCGCGTTTCAGCGATCTTGTCGTGCTTCCGCTGCCCTATGGCGACGGGCGCGGGCCGCAGGACGAGATTGCGACCGAGGGCGCATTGTTCGACGGCAATGCGCCAGTGCTGATTCTGCCTCAACCGGGTGGACGATTGCCGGCATTCGACCGAATTGTGCTGGCGTGGAACCAGACTGACGAAGCCCTCAATGCCGCGCGCGCGTCCCTGCCGTTGCTGGTCGCCGCCGATCTGGTGAATGTGGTCGTGATCGACCCTCCGGCACAAAGCTCTGAAAGGTCTGATCCGGGGGGCATGCTGACCCAGATGCTGGCCCGCCACGGCGCACAAGCCGAAGTGTCGGTGCTGGCCAGATCGCTACCGCGCATCAGCGACATCCTGCGTCGCCACGTCACGGACCAGAATGCCGATCTGCTGGTGATGGGCGCCTACAGCCATTCGCGGTTGCGTCAGGCCATTCTGGGCGGCACGACCCGCGACCTGCTGGAGGAATGCAACGTGCCGGTGTTCATGGCGCGCTGAAACAGCCGTCACATTCCGCGCTGGAGTGCCTCGCGCTCCAGCAGGAACAGGGCGTCGGTGTAAAACGGTGCCAGCGCCCCCGGCGCGGCATCCAGATCCGCGCGCGTTCTCTGGGCATAGTTCTGGAGTTCGGGCAAGGTCATGTTGCTTAGCCCGAGCATGAATCGCTGGTATTGCGCCCTTTCATAGACCACGAGTTCCGGGGGCAGCGCATCAATCATGGCACTTGCGCCTGTGTTCGGGGTCAGCGCGCTGACCCCGAAGACTGACCATTCGGGTGTGCTGGCCATGCCGAACGACAGGACCGAACGCGCGGCGTCGGCTTTCTCATAGGCAAGCCCCGCCAGAAAAACCGCCACTAGTAAGACCGGCAGGATGTGCGGCGACGCAAGGCGCGCAGCCGGAGACCAAATGACCTTTGGTGTCACTTCTGCCATTTTCGAACCAGCATCAGCAGCCTTGGTTTTCTCGACAAGCTCTGAGTAGTCACGGTCCCAGTCGAACATGCGCGCCCCTGCCATTGGCCAGATTTCAGCGGCGATCCTGCACCGCAGATCGCCCGATTCTCTTCAGGGTTGTAGCTTGGAATTAAGGTGCAATCTCGTGTGATTCTGGACATTTCCAAGGCATGCGCACGCACCGACAGGCGATCAGACCAGAAAACCACCATCCGAATCATCGCCGGTCTCTTCCAGGAGACGGTCGAAATCTGGGATGATGATCTGGCGCTTGCCTTCGGTCACGATCAATCCTTCCTTGCGCAGGATCGACATCTGGCGGCTGACCGTTTCCAGCGTCAGGCCCAGATACTCCGACATCGCCTCGCGCGTCAGCGGCAGATCAAAGCGCAACTGTCCGTCCGACGCCCGCAATTGCAGCGACGCATCCCGGCGCGCAATTATGCAGATAAGGCTTGCGATCTTCTCCCGCGCGGTCTTGCGCCCCAGAAGCAGCATCCATTCGCGCGCGGCATCCAGTTCATCCAGCGTCATCTCCAGCAGGCGCTGGCCGATATGCGGCGTGCGCAACATCATGTCCTGAAAGGGCTTCTTGCGAAAGCAGCACATCACAAGATCAGTCGCCGCCGTTACATCATAGGGCGAAGTCTCGCGCCCCGGACGCCCTGCGAAATCAGACGGCAGCAACAGACCGACCATCTGGCGACGGCCATCTTCCATTGTCTGGCTGAGTGTGGCGATGCCAGTCACGACCGAGGCCACGAAATCCATCTTGTCACCAGCCCAGACCACCGTCTGTCCCGCTTCGAAACTGCGGTAGAACTTTATCTGTTCCAGCAGATCAAGTTCGTCAGGTTCACACCTCGCGCAAACCGCGCGATGACGGATCGGGCAATCGTTACATTCCTGCGAATATGGCTGGAGTTTGGGAGTCGCTCTGGTCATGTCAGTTGATCTACATCAAAGTGGACGCACAGTTAATATGGGAAATGTAAACGTATGTCTCATGTAAAGCAACTTACACAGCTCGGATTATTTGACGCTCGTGTGCCAAGGTACACGAGTTATCCGACGTCACCGCAGTTCTCAGGCGATCTGAGCGGGTCTGATTTTTCCAGTTGGATCAGGCAGATACCGGAAAACAGTCAAATATCTCTGTATGTGCATGTGCCGTTCTGTCGCAGGCTGTGCTGGTTCTGCGCCTGCCGGACTCAGGGCACCAGAAGCGAGGCCCCGGTCATCGCCTATGTCAAGTCTCTTGGACAGGAGCTTGAACTGCTGCGAAAATCGCTGCCCAAGGGCATCACGCTTGCACGGCTGCACTGGGGCGGAGGCACGCCAACGCTGATGCCACCAGCACAGATACGGGCGCTGGCGCAGCATATTTTCGACATCGCACCACTGGCTGCCGACGGTGAGTTTTCAGTCGAGATCGACCCCAACGAAATCGATGAAGCCCGCCTGGATGCACTGACCGAAGCGGGGATGAACCGCGCGTCCATTGGCGTGCAGGATTTCGATCCCGGTATTCAGGCCATTATCGGGCGCGACCAGAGTTTCGAGATTACCAAGGCCACGGCAGATGCCATCCGCGCGCGCGGCATCACCAGCCTGAATGCCGATATCCTGTATGGCCTTCCCGATCAGACCAATCACAAGATCGCCGAGTCGATCCAGAAACTGCTGACCCTCGGCCCGGACCGGATCGCGCTTTATGGCTATGCGCATGTGCCATGGATGGCACGGCGTCAACAGATGATCCCATCCGATACCCTGCCCCGCCCCGAAGAACGGCTGGATCTGTTCGAGACAGCACGCCGCCTGCTGCTATGGGACGGGTATGACGAAATCGGCATCGACCATTTCGCCCGCCCGGATGACAGCCTGGCCAAGGCGGCAAAGGCCGGCACATTGCGCCGCAATTTTCAGGGCTACACCGATGATACCGCCCCTGTGCTGGTCGGGCTGGGTGCGTCGTCCATCTCGCGCTTTCCACAAGGCTACGCGCAGAACGCCCCCGCGACGGCGGCATGGAAAAAGGCGATAGAGGCCGGGCAGTTCTCGACCACGCGCAGTCATGTCTTCACACCCGCCGACCTGTGGCGTGGACGCGCCATCGAAGCGCTGATGTGCGACTTCCGCCTGTCACGGGCCGAATTGATCGACCAGTATGGTGCTGATCCGGCCATTCTGGACAGTCTGATTGACACGGTCGTTGTGCGGTTCGGACAATTTGTGCGACGCGGCCCTGACGGGCTGGAAATCCCGCATGAGGGACGTGCCCTGACGCGCATGATTGCGGCAATGTTCGACGAATATGGCATGGCCGCGACAGGGCACAGTTCGGCCGTCTAGAGCGGCTACAGTTCTTGTTCGACAAACCGCAACAGACGCGGCAGGCATAATGTATGCAGATCGTAGTTTTCGACAATGGTCTGGCGTGCCGCCCGGCGCAGATGGGCGTAGCGTTCGGGGGCGGCGAGTGCGTCGGTCAACGCCTCTGACCAGCCCTCGATATCAAAGAAATCCACCAATCGCCCGTTGACGCCGTCGCGCACGACCTCTTCGACCGGACCAGTGCGCGAGGCGATGATGCACCCCTGCATTGCCATCGCTTCGAGCAGGGACCAGGACAGCACAAACGGCACCGTCAGATAGGCATGCACCCGGCTGATCTGCATCAGCCGGGTGAAATCGGTATAGGGCACGCGGCCCAGGAAATGCACGCGCGACAGGTCCAACCTGTCCTGCACTTCGGCAAGGAACGTGTCGCGCCATGTCCCCTCTGGGGGCGCAGCACCATAGCTTGTCCCGTCACTGCCGATGATGACGACCTGCGCGTTCGGGCGTGCGGCCAAGACTTCGGGCAGGGCGCGGAAAAGGATATGAACGCCGCGATAGGGTTCCAGATTGCGCGCCACATAGGTCAGCACCTCGTCGCCCGCGCGCAAGACCCGGCCATCGGGCAAGCGGTATTGCGCGTTCGGGTCCGGACCGAGCGCGGCTGTATCTATCCCGTCATGTGTGATCGTGATCTTGTCGCGGAAACAGGGCGGCACAGTATCGGCCTGCCACTCGGTCGGGGACAGCGCCGCATCAGCTTGCGCCAGCGACAACGCCAGATGCGCCTGCCGTGCCACGACCGACAATTGCGCGCCCAGATCGTTGCGGCTGAACTCGGGGTCGAAGCCGACATCCAGCCCCACGCTGGCATAGTAGAACTCGGCATAGACCAGAAGTCGCGCCTCGGGCCAGACTTCGCGCAGGAACAGGGTTTCCCCCCACCCCGAATGGCCAAAGATCACATCGGGGCGAAACCCCACCTTGTCGCGCAACTGCACTGCCGCACGCGCCACCCGGTGTGCCCGGTCGGTCATGGCCGTGTAGGTTGTTCCCAGCCGTGACTGGCGCGTGTCGGGGGGCGTGTCGGGCATCGGGTAGCGATACGTCCGGATCGCAGTGCCCTGCTGGTTTTTCTCGGCAGTCAGGGCCACGACATGATGCCCGCGTGCGACCATTGCGGGGCCAAGATGACGGAACTGACCGGGGAAATTCTGATGGACGAGAAGAATGCGCATCCCGTCCCCCGCAGTGTCAGGCCGCGCCGACTGCGGTCATGTCAAAGGCCGCAGCCAGCAATTGCCGCGTGTAGGGGTCCTTTGGCGCGTCGAAAACCTGATCGATTGGCCCGGCCTCGACCATGTCGCCCTGTTTCATCACAATCACCTTGTGCGACAGCGCACGCACCACGCGCAGATCATGGCTGATGAACAGATAGGCCAACCCATGCCTGCGTTGCAGGCTGCGCAGCAATTCGACGATCTGCACCTGCACCGTCATGTCCAGCGCCGATGTCGGTTCATCCAGCACCACCAGTTTGGGCCGCAGGATCATGGCGCGCGCAATCGCGATGCGCTGGCGCTGCCCGCCGGAAAACTCGTGCGGGTAACGTTCCATCGTGGTGGGGTCGAGGCCGACCTCTTCCATGATCTCGGTCACCAGCTGGCGCGCTGTGCGGCCCGTTGGCACGCCATGCACGCCCAACCCCTCAGAGATGATCTGCTCGACCGTCATGCGGGGCGACAGGCTGCCAAACGGGTCCTGAAACACAATCTGCAGGTTGCGCCGCAGACTGCGCAGCGCCTGCGACTTGCGGCCCTGGATATCGCCCCCGTCAAACCAGATCGGCCCCTCGCTGGAAATCAGCCGCAGGATGGCCAGCGCGAGCGTTGTCTTGCCCGACCCGGATTCGCCCACGATGCCCAGCGTCTCGCCCGCGCGCAGGGTCAGACTGGCACTGTTGACAGCCTTTACATGCCCCACGGTCCGGCGCAGGAACCCGCGCTGGATGGGAAACCAGATGCGCAGATTTTCGGTGCGCAGGATTTCCTGCGCATCACCGGGAACCGGGGACGGGGAACCTGTGGATTCGGCCGCCAGCAAGCGGCGGGTATAGGGATGTTGCGGGTTGGCGAATATGGCATCCGTCGCGCCCTGTTCGACAATCTCGCCGCCCTGCATCACGCAGACCCGGTCGGCAAAGCGGCGCACGATATTCAGATCATGCGTGATAAACAGCAGGCTCATGCCTTCGGCGCGTTTCAGATCGACCAGCAATTCAAGGATTTGCGCCTGAATGGTCACGTCCAGCGCGGTCGTTGGTTCATCCGCGACCAGCAATTCCGGTCCGTTTGCCAGCGCCATCGCGATCATCACACGCTGGCGCTGCCCACCCGAGAGTTGGTGCGGATAAGCGGACATGCGCGATTCTGCCTCGCGGATGCCGACCTTTTCCAGCAGTTCCAGCACCCGCGCCCGCGCCTTGGCTCCTGACAGCCCCTGATGCAACTCCAGGCTTTCGACGATCTGTTTTTCAATCGTGTGCAGCGGGTTGAGCGAGGTCATCGGTTCCTGAAATATGAAACTGATGTCATTACCGCGCACCTGTCGCAGCATGCTGTCTGATGCGCCGACCAGTTCATCCTCCCTGAAGCGCACCGACCCCTCGACCCGCGCCGAATCCGGCAACAGCCCCACACAGGACAGCGCGCTGACCGATTTGCCTGACCCCGATTCGCCCACCAGCGCGACAGTCTCGCCCTTGTCCACATGAAAGCTGATGCCGCGCACGGCATGCACCTCGCGCCCTTCCTGCAGGAAGGTCACGGACAGGTCTTTCACATCCAGCGCGCGGGTCATGCAAAGGTCTTTCTGGGGTCAAACGCGTCGCGGACCCCTTCAAAGATGAACACCAGAAGCGACAGCATGATCGCAAAGGTGAAGAAGGCCGAAAAACCCAGCCACGGCGCTTGCAGGTTGTTCTTGGCCTGCAACGTCATTTCACCCAGACTCGGTGCCGAAGACGGCAGGCCAAAGCCCAGAAAATCGAGCGCGGCCAGCGACCCGATGACACCCGTGATGATGAAGGGCAGAAAGGTCAGGGTCGCCACCATTGCATTGGGCAGCACATGGCGGAACATGATCTTGGCGTTCGACACACCCAGCGCGCGCGCGGCCCGGACATACTCGAAATTGCGCGCGCGCAGGAATTCAGCGCGCACCACGCCCACCAGCCCGGTCCAGCCAAACAGCGTCATCAGGAACACCAGAAGCCAGAAATTCATGATGAACATCGAAGACAGGATGATGATGATGTAAAGCGACGGGACCGAGTTCCACAACTCGATCACGCGCTGAAACAGCAGGTCCAGCACCCCCCCGAAATACCCCTGCACTGCGCCTGCCGCGATCCCGATGATCGAGGTCATCGCCGTGACGATCAGCGCAAATGTGATCGACAGCCGAAAGCCGTAGATAATGCGCGCCAGCACGTCACGCGCGGTGTCATCCGTGCCCAGCATGTGCCGGTCATCCGGGGGCGACGGGGCCGCGCGCCCGATATCATTGACTGTGTTGTAACTGTAGGGGATCAGCGGCCAGACCATCCAGCCCGGCACGATTTCCTCGCCATCAACAATGCCAGTGGCGGCCTGCGCCATCGCCTCGTCCGGGTCATCAAGGCACAGTTCTGCCCCGCCCGTGCGGATCAGGCATTGCACCTCTGGGTCGCGATAGACCGCCTCGGTGCGGAAATCGCCGCCAAAGGTCGTTTCGGCATAGAAGTTGTGGATCGGAAAGTAATAGGCGCCGCGGTAGTTTATCATGATGGGCCGGTCATTCGCGATGTATTCGGCAAATAGCGACAGCCCATACAGCACGCCCATGATGATCAGCGACCAGAAGGCGCGGCGGTTGGCCCGGAAATTCCGCCAACGCCGGCGGTTCAGGGCAGAGATGGTGATGCCAAAGCGCTTTCTTGGCTCGGGCATGGTTGTGCCCGGTGTCAGGCTGGTGTCAGGGGATGGGTTCGGGGCCTCGACAAAGGCGTCTGCGCGCTGATCCATGGCTCAGGTCTCCCGCGTTTCGAAATCGATGCGGGGGTCGATCCAGACATACATCAGGTCCGAGAACAGATTGACCACCAGCCCGATCAGACCAAACACGAACAAGGTGCCGAACATTACCGGATAGTCGCGCGCGACCGTGGCCTCAAACGCCAGCCGCCCCAGCCCATCCAGCGAAAAGATCGTCTCGATGATCAGCGACCCGCCGAAGAACACGCCCACGAACACCGCCGGAAAGCCAGCGATCACGATCAGCATGCCATTGCGGAAGACATGCCCATACAACACCTTGCGTTCGGTCAGGCCCTTGGCGCGGGCCGTCATGACATATTGCTTGCGGATTTCATCCAGAAAGCTGTTCTTGGTCAGCAGCGTCAGCGTCGCAAAGGCCGAGATGGTCGACGCGAGCACCGGCAGCGTGATATGCCAGAAATAATCCGCAACCTTGCCCAGCAGGCTGAGTTGCTCCCATGTTTCCTGCGGCGAGGTCAGCCCGCGCGCCGGAAAAATCTGCCAGTAAGAGCCACCTGCAAACAGCACCAACAGCAGGATCGCAAACAGAAAACCGGGGATGGCATAAGCGACAATGATCAGGCCAGAGGTGAACGTGTCAAACCGCGTGCCGTCGCGCACCGCCTTGCGGATGCCCAGAGGGATCGAGACCAGATAGGCGATCAGCGTCGACCATAAACCAAGGGTAATGGACACAGGCAATTTCTCGATCACCAGATCAACGACCGAAATAGAGCGGAAATAGCTCTGGCCAAAGTCAAAGCGCATGTAGTTCCACATCATATGCAGGAACCGCTCGACCGGCGGTTTGTCAAAGCCGAATTCTCGCTCCAACTGCGCGATGAATTCGGGCGGCAGGCCCCGCGCACCCTGATAGCGCTCATTCTCGACTGCACCGACATTGGTATCGGCAGCGCCCCCGTCAAAGGCACCAAAGACATTGCCCTGCCCTTCCATCTGGGCAATCACCTGCTCGATGGGGCCGCCGGGCACGAATTGCACCAGAAAGAAATTGATCACCATCACCCCCAGCAGAGTGGGGATGATCAGGGCAAGGCGTCGCGCGATATAGGCGCCCATGACTTACCTCAACGCGCCCGCAGCGCGCAATTCGTCATACCGCTCGGAGTTGAACCACCAGAAATCCATCTCGCCCGTCGAATAGGGCGGGGTTTCTTCGGGGCGCGAGAAGATGTCCCAATGCGCGATCCAGACTGTGTCATTATACCACGCGGGAATGATGAAATGCTCGTACCGCAGCACACGGTCCAGCGCCATCAGCGCCGCGTCGCGTGTGTCCGGGTCCGGTGCGTCCAGCGACAGGTCGATCACGGCATCCACCAGCGGGCTGCGCAGTCCTGCGGGGTTGAAGACATCGTCTGCCGCTTCCGACCCGTAACGCTGGTGCAGGCCGGTGCCGGTGTCCATGAAGGCCGCGTATTGATCGAAGATCATGTCATAGTCACGGTTGCGGCGGCGGTCGGTATGCTGGGCGGGATCGATGCGCTGGAACCGCGCGTCAATACCAAGCCCTTGCAGGTTCTGGGTAAAGGTCTCGATGATCGAATCCATCGTGGCGGACCCGGCGCTTGAGACCGGAATCTCGATCGACATGCGCTCGCCTGCGGCATTGCGCAGCACGCCTGCGTCATCGACTTCCCAGCCAGCCTCTTGCAGCAATGCCTGCGCACGCCGGATATTGCCCCGATCCGCCAGCCGCGCCGGGTTTGACGTATGTGGCACCCGCGCGGGTTGTGTCAGCACCTCTTCGGGGACCAGATCACCCAGCGACTGCAACAGTTCCAGTTCCAGCCCTTCAGGGGGGCCATCAGGCTGAAAACGCGTACCTTGAGTGAACGACACACGCTGCTGGAACAGGCCATATTGCAGCGTGTCATTGGTCCACTCGAAATTCCAGCCCAGCGAAATGGCATCGCGCACACGCCGGTCCTGCAGGAAATCGCGTTCTAGATTGAACACGAACCCGGTGGGTGTGGGGGCAAAGCCGGTGGGCAATTCACCACGGACCACATGGCCACGATTGAGCGCCGGAAAGTCATAGCCCGTGGCCCATTGGCGCGAATTATTCTCGGCCCGGAAGGTGTATTCCCCCGTCTTGAAAGCCTCGAACGCGGCGGCACCATCGGCAAAATACTCGACGCGGATTTCATCGAAATTGTGCCGCCCCCGGTTGATCGGCAGGTCAGCGCCCCAGTAATC
>SKRW01000134.1 GCA_007118295.1 Paracoccaceae bacterium
AGCCGCGCGACCTGTGCCGCCAGCCGGGGCAGGCGGCGCAGGACCTTGCGGATCTCAAGCTGCGATTCCAGTTTCGTGGCCGGGTCGCCCAGCACAGTGCGGCCCGCAGGCACATTGGTATAGACCCGGCTGGCCCCGCCCACGATCACATCATCGCCCACGAAGATATTGTCATTCACCGCGACCTTGCCCGCCAGCAACACGCGGTTGCCGATCCGGGCCGACCCGGCAACGCCCGCCATGCCACACATCATGCAGTCTTCGCCCATCTGCACATTATGCCCGATCTGGCAGACCGAATCGATCTTGGTGCCCGATCCGATCACCGTGTCGCGGATCGTGCCCCGGTCGATCGAGGAATTGGCCCCCAGTTCCACATCATCGCCAATGCGCACAGCGCCCAGCGACTGGATGCGGTGCCATTTCTGCGCTCTGAGCGCGCGTTCGCCCGACAGCGTGGCGCGCACATCTTCGGCCCCCGATGGCTCTGGCGTCACAAAACTGAAGCCGCATCCGCCCACCACCGAATTGGGCTGCCCGATATAGCGGTCCCCGATGACGCAGCGCGCGCCGATCCGCGCGCCCGCATGCAGGATGACGTCTGCGCCGATCTCGACATCCTCGGCCACGGTCACATTCGGGGCAATCCGCGCATTCGGCCCGATCTTTGCGCGTGCGCCGATGCTGGTAAAGGGGCCGATCCGCGCACCTGCGCCGATTTCGGCACTGGGGTGGACACAGGCTTGCGGGTGGATGCCCTCGCCAAACTCATAGCCCGGATCAAGCGCTTCGCACACACCCGCCATGGCCCAGCGGGGGCGGGGGGCAAAGATCGCGGCGCGCAGGCCAAGGGCCTGCCAGTCCGCCCCGGCCCACAGGATCGCCGCCTGCGCCTGCCCCAGTGCCAGACCTTCGGCATATTTCGGGTCCATCGCCATGGCCAGCGCGTCGGCTCCGGCCTGCGCGGGTTCGGCTGCGTGGGTGATGCGTATCTGGCCGTCGCCTGCCCAGTCCAGACCAAGGCTGCCTGCCAGTTCGGCAATACGATGCGCCATTCCGTCTGCTCCTGCATTGCGTGTCTGACCCAGCTTTAGCGAAACCCTGCCGAAGGGGCCAGCCCCGCTCTCAGGGAAGTGGTGACAGGGATGACGGGTCAGGGCAGACTGAGCGTCATGCAAGCTGCTTTCGTGACCCTTTTGTGCGCCCCGGTCTATCTGGCCCAGGCCCTGACCACCATTGCCCGCACCGAGCGTCTGCCCGAGGCCGCAGGGCCACGGTCGGGCGAGATCGGGCAGGGGGCCCTGTTGCGGCTGCTGGTGCTGGGGGATTCCTCGGCAGCGGGGGTGGGGGTGGCGCATCAGGATCAGGCGCTGGTGGGCCAGATGCTGGCGCATCTGGCCCCGCATCACTGCGTCACATGGGAATTGCGCGCGCGCTCGGGCGTGACGACGCATGGGGCGCGCCGGTCCCTGTTGGCAGGTGCGGGGTCTTGTGATGTGGCGGTGCTGGCGCTGGGGGTGAATGACGTGCTGCGCGAGACACGCGCCGACAGCTTCGCCCGCGCCTATGCCGCCTTGCTGCAAGACCTGCGCCAGCATCATGGCGCGCGGGTCATTCTGGCCTCTGCGGTGCCGCCCCTTGGGCTGTTCCCGGCCTTTCCAGAACCGTGGCGCAGCCATCTGGGCCGGCGCGCCGCGCTGCTGGACGCGCGCTTGCAGGATCTCTGCGCGCGAACGGGTGTCGAGTATGTCCCCTTTGATCTGACGCCGAATACCGATCTGCTGGCGCGTGACGGGTTCCATCCGGGCGCACCGATCTATGCCGAATGGGGCGCGCGGATGGCGGGTCTTGCCCTGCGCGCGCTTTCCTGACAGGGATAATTCGAAAGGATGCTGTCCATGTCCAAGAAAGCCCGTGACCCCGCCGCCAGACCCGCACCCGGCCCGCAGGTCTATACCCTGCTGGTCGAGTTGGGCCGCAGCGCCGAGGATGACCTTCCGCCGGGGGCGACAGGTGCCGCGCTTCTGGTCTATTCCAGTGGCGTGACCGAGGCCGAGGCGGTGCGCGAAACTGTTGCCGTGCTCAAGACTGCCGGGGTCAAGCCGCTGGATGTCACCAGCTACGGCACGCTGGACGAACGGTTGCGCGCGGGCGATCATGTGCCCGAGGAAGAGCGCGACCTGATGGCGCAGGCGCTGCGCGACAATGCCGTGATCGTGGCGCAGAAAACCTATTTCACGGGCGAGGCTGATAATGACTGAACCGCGCTGCCCGGTTGCGCTGACCGCCGAGTTGATCCGCTGCCCCTCGGTCACCCCGGTCGAGGGGGGGGCATTGCAACTGCTGGAACGTGTGCTGTCCGAGGCGGGTTTTGACTGCATGCGCGTGGACCGGGGCGAAACGCCCAATCTCTTTGCGCGCTGGGGTCCAAAGGGGCACGCCCGCAGCTTCGGCTTTAACGGGCATACGGATGTGGTGCCGCTGGGCAACCCGGACGACTGGTCCCGCGCCCCTTTCGGCGGCACGATCAAAGACGGGCGTATCTGGGGGCGCGGGGCCTGTGACATGAAATCGGGCGTTGCGGCCTTTGCGGCGGCGGCCGTGGATTTCGTGCGTGCCACACCGCCCGATGGTGCCGTGATCCTTGCAATCACGGGCGATGAGGAAGGGCCGGGGCGCGATGGGACCATCGCGATTCTGGACTGGATGCAGGCACAGGGCGAGGCCATGTCGGCCTGCATCGTCGGCGAGCCGACCTGCCCCGAACATATGGGCGAGATGATCAAGATCGGGCGGCGCGGGTCGATGACTGCGCGGATCACCGCGCGCGGGCAGCAGGGGCACACGGCCTATCCGCACAAGGCGCGCAACCCCTTACCGGCACTGGTGGGACTGCTGGACCGGTTGGCGCGGCATGAACTGGACGCAGGCAGCGCGCATTTTGACCCCTCGACGCTGGCGCTGACCAGCATTGACGTGGGAAATCCGGCTTCCAATGTCATTCCGGCCACGGCGCAGGCCGTGCTGAACATTCGCTTCAATGACCTGCATTCGGGGGCATCGCTGCGCGACTGGCTGCAACAGGCGGCGACCGAGGCGGCCCAGGACAGTGGTATCACGCTGAATGTCGATATCCATATCTCGGGCGAGAGCTTCCTGACCCCGCCGGGGCCGCTGTCAGAACTGGTAGCGCGGGCGGTCGAAGCGGAATGCGGCGTTGTGCCCCGGTTTTCGACATCGGGGGGCACTTCCGATGCGCGCTTTGTCAAGGATCACTGCCCGGTGGTCGAGTTCGGGCTGGTCGGCACCTCGATGCATCAGGTGGATGAATATGCCGAAATTGACCAGATCCATCAGCTAAAGGCCGTGTATGGCCGCGTCTTGCGGGATTATTTCGCATGACTCTGCAGATTGGCCTGACGGAAGATCTGCAAAGCTGCCATGCGTTGCGGCGCGCCGTGTTCATCGAGGAACAGCAGGTGCCCGAGGCCGAAGAGGTTGACGGGCGCGACGATGCCGCGTTGCATCTGTTGGCGCAGGTGGACGGTGTGCCGGTGGGTTGCGCGCGGCTGCTGATCTCGGGCGACACCGGCAAGATCGGGCGGGTCTGCGTGCTGAAATCTCTGCGCGGACAGGGGATCGGGGCCGCACTGATCAATGCCGCGCTTGATGTTCTGCGCGACTGCCCCGGTGTCGCGCGGGCGAAACTGGGATCGCAGACCCATGCCATCGGGTTTTACGACGGGCTTGGCTTTGTCGCCGAAGGGCCGGAGTATCTGGACGCGGGTATTCCGCATCGCGACATGGTGCGTGTGCTCTGAGGCGCATGTCGGTCGGAGTGGTGTGAGGGTCGCGCAGGATGCACGCAAAATCCATCTCCAGAGGTGCTGTCGATCCAACGTGATCGGCAAAGCCTCTAGGCGCAGGTGCCGGATGTTCCGGCCCGCGCCCGC
>SKRW01000202.1 GCA_007118295.1 Paracoccaceae bacterium
CCGGGCGATGCTACCGCGCGACAGACGAGACCGAAGCCAGTGCCGCACCGACGCGTTGCGGGATGCTGCAGGGCTATTGGGGGCATTCGACGCGCTTTCGTGCCGCTGTGGGTGATGTGGTCCCCCCGCGCCTGCTGGCAACCGGGATGCTGATGCTCTGGGCGCTGATCGTCATGGTACCGATGGCGCTGATTGTAGGCGTGCTGGCGGGAATGCGCGAAGGCTCGCGCACGGACCGCTCGCTGTCCACCTTTGCCATCGCCTCGACTGCGACACCGGAATATGTGTCCGGCGTGGTGTTCATAGCCCTGCTTGCATCAAGCACCGTCGGGCTGTCACCGCTTCTGGTGCAATGGGGCGTCATCGACGGGCCGGTGCTGTTTCAGGGCAATGCCCGTTCGGCGCTCGAAAAGATCACCTTCTGGAATTTCACCCTGCCGGTCATGACCATTGCACTTTATGGCATGGGCTATGTGGCGCGGATCACGCGGGCCTCCATGACCGAGGTGATGACCCAGCAATATATCCGCACGGCGCGACTCAAGGGCGTGAGCTTTTCCAATATCGTGCTGCGCCATGCGCTGCGCAACGCGCTGATCGCGCCCTTTACAGTCATCATGCTTCAGATCCCGTGGCTGCTGACAGGGGTCGTGATTGTCGAGGTGCTGTTCAGCTATCCCGGCTTTGGCTGGACGTTGTTCGAGGCCGCGGTCAACAATGACATCGAGCTTTTGCTCGCAGCCTCGGTCGTGGCCGTGATCGTGGTCCTGCTGACGCAACTGATCTCCGATATCGGCTATGTCTATCTCAACCCGCGCATCCGCGTATCATAAGGAGGGCGTGGCAAGATGGACCCGTTAAGCTGGCTCGATATCCTTGGCCGCCTGTTCATGCAACTCTGGCCCGTCTGGGTGGCGCTGGTGGCGCTGTTTGCGGTTTCGATCACGTGGAAGCGCCGCCTTGGCCTGTATGGCAAACTGTTCGATTCCAATGTCGGCATGGTGGGCTTTGCGCTGGTCATGTTCTGGGTGTTTTCGGCGCTTTTCGCCGATGTCATCATCACCCATGACCCGCTGGCGCAATTCAGCGGCATGCGCAACGCCGCTCCGGGCAGCCCCCTGCGCAACGCCGCAGAGCAATACGAGTATTTCCTTCTGGGCGGGGATGCGCTGGCACGCGACGTGTTTTCGCGCATGGTCGTGGGCGCGCGCGAAGTTCTGCGGATCGCGCCATTTGCGGCCATGATTTCCTTCATCATCGGCATCTCGCTTGGCCTGCCTGCTGGCTATATTGGGGGCAAGCTGGATACTGGCCTGACCTTTGTTGCCAATCTGGTGCTGGCCTTCCCGGTCATCCTGCTGTTCTTCCTGCTGGTCGCACCAGAGATTCAGGCAACCCCCATCCCGCGCGTCATGGCCGGGGTCCTGTTCATCATGCCGGTGCTGTTTTTCACAGTGCTGCTGAACGCGCGCTTCTTCACGCAACCGATGAAGCGTAACCTCTATGTGGGGGCGGTTCTGGTGGTGGGACTCTGGGCCTATTCGGGCCTCGCCTTCAATCTTGACCCGTTCGGCGTCTGGGGCATGTCGCCCAATCTGCTGAATGTCTTTGTGGCGGTGGTTTTCGTCAATGCGCCCACAGTCTTCCGCATCGTGCGCGGCATCACACTGGACATCAAGACCCGCGACTATGTCGCTGCCGCCCAGACACGGGGCGAGGGGCCGTGGTATATCATGCTGTGGGAAATCCTGCCCAATGCGCGCGGGCCGCTGATCGTCGATTTCTGCCTGCGCATCGGCTACACGACCATCCTGTTGGGCACTCTGGGCTTTTTCGGCCTTGGCGTCGCACCCGAAAGCCCCGACTGGGGCTCCACCATCAATCAGGGCCGCCGGTTGCTGACGGTCTATCCCCATGCAGCGCTTGCGCCCGCGCTTGCACTGATGTCGCTGGTGCTGGGGTTGAACCTGCTGGCCGATGGCTTGCGCGAAGAGAGTTTGAAAGACTGATGTTTCATCTTGCCGGAAATACTCCGGGGGTCCGGGGGCAGCGCCCCCGGCCTTCCCTAGAAGGAAGCAACGCATGACCAACTGGGACACATCCAAGCCCATCCTCGAAATCGAGAACCTCTCAATTTCTTTCTTCACCCGTGGCGGCGAAATCCCGGCGGTGATGGATTTCTCCTGCACGGTCATGCCGGGCGAGGCGATGGGGCTTGTGGGCGAATCCGGTTGCGGCAAGTCCACGGTTGCGCTGGGGGTGATGCAGGATCTGGGTGTCAATGGCCGCGTCGTCGGCGGCACGATTCGTTTCAAGGGCCGTGATCTGAACACCATGAGCGCGGCCGAACTGGCCAAACTGCGCGGCTCGGAAATCGCCATGATCTATCAGGAACCCATGGCGTCCCTGAACCCGGCCATGAAGATCGGGCGGCAGTTGATGGAAGTGCCGATGATCCATCAGAAAATGCCGACAGATCAGGCCCGCGCCCGTGCGCGCCAACTGGTGGCGGATGTTCGCCTGCCGGACCCCGACCGCATCCTTGACGCCTATCCGCACCAGCTCTCGGGTGGCCAGCAACAACGCATCGTGATCGCCATGGCGCTGATGGCCAACCCCGCGCTTCTGATCCTTGATGAACCGACCACGGCGCTGGATGTCACGGTAGAGGCCGGCATTGTCGATCTGGTCAAGGAACTGGGCCGCAAATACGGCACGTCTATGCTGTTCATCAGCCATAATCTCGGGCTGGTGATGGAGACATGCAACCGGCTCTGCGTCATGTACTCGGGCGAGGCGGTTGAGACTGGCAACATCCGCGACGTGTTCAACCGCATGCGCCACCCCTATACGCAAGCCCTGTTCCGCGCGATCCCCCTGCCCAGCGCAAACAAGGGAACGCGTCCCTTGCGCGCCATCCCCGGCAACTTTCCATTGCCGCATGAGCGGCCGCAGGGATGCAATTTTGGCCCGCGCTGCGACTATTTCAGCAAGGGGCTGTGCGACGCGCGCGACATTCCCATGGCTGATATCGACGGCGACAACCGCCATGAAAGCCGTTGCCTGCGCGTGAACGAGATTGACTGGGATGCAGCATGGAGTTCTGACAAGGACGTCGCGGCCTCGGAGATCGGCGAGATCGTGCTGAGAATGGACGATGTCCGCAAGTATTACGAGGTTGCAGCCTCCAGCCTGTTTTCGGGCGGCGATACCAAGGTCGTCAAGGCCAATGAAACGCTCAGTTTCGACGCGCGCGAAGGCGAGACTCTGGCCATCGTGGGCGAATCCGGTTGTGGAAAATCCACCTTCGCCAAGGTGCTGATGGGGCTGGAAACCGCCACTTCGGGCAAGATCATGCTGTTTGATGAAAACGTCCAGTCAACGCCCATCCAGCAGCGCAACACTGACACGGTGTCCACCTTGCAGATGGTATTCCAGAACCCGTTCGACACGCTCAACCCGTCGATGACCGTGGGGGCGCAGATCATCCGCGCGCTCGAAATCTTCAAGGTGGGCAAGACCACGGCAGACCGGCAGGCGCGAATGCTGGAGCTGTTGGATCTGGTGAAACTGCCGCGCGAATTCGCGTCCCGAATGCCGCGCCAGCTATCCGGCGGGCAGAAGCAACGCGTGGGGATCGCGCGGGCGTTTGCTGGCGATGCCAAGGTGGTGGTCGCAGATGAGCCTGTCTCGGCGCTGGATGTCTCGGTTCAGGCGGCGGTGACCGAACTCTTGATGGATATCCAGCGCAAGAACCACACCACGCTGCTGTTCATCAGCCATGACCTGTCCATCGTGCGCTACCTGTCCGACCGTGTGATGGTCATGTATCTGGGGCATGTGGTCGAACTGGGCACGACCGATCAGGTGTTTGCGCCGCCCTATCATCCCTATACCGAGGCGCTGCTTTCGGCTGTTCCCGTGGCCGACACCTCGATTGTCAAGA
>SKRW01000022.1 GCA_007118295.1 Paracoccaceae bacterium
CGATGGCGGCCGAACTGGGCAAGCGTCGAGACGCGCGCAAGAACGCCCCCGGTGCGCGGGTGCGTATCCCGGATCTGTCGGGCCGCCCCGATGAGATTGGTGATCTGTCGCGCGCCATGCGCGGGATCGTGAATGCCCTCTATGACCGGGTCGAGGCGAACGAACAGTTTGCAGCCGATGTCGCGCATGAGATCAAGAACCCGCTTGCCTCGCTGCGGTCGGCGGTCGGGACACTCCGCATGGCCAAGCGCGAAGACCAGATCCAGCGCTTGCTGGACGTGATCGAGCATGATGTGCGCAGGCTGGACCGGCTGGTTTCGGATACCTCGAACGCCTCGCGCCTGGATGCCGAACTGGTCAAGGAAGAACAGGAAGAGTTCGACCTTGTGAAACTGCTGGACAATCTGTGCGAGCATCTGACCACCGAAGCGGCGGACAAGGGGGTCGAGTTCATCAAGGCCCTTCCCGACGGGCCGGTCATGCTGACGGGACTCGAAGGGCGGTTGGCGCAGGTCTTCGTCAACCTTATCACGAATGCAATTTCCTTTTGCGAGCATGGGGATGCCGTGCGTGTCTGGGCGCGGTGCAGACAGGATCGTGTGCTGATCGTGGTCGAGGATACTGGCCCCGGAATTCCGGACAACGCACTGAAAAAGGTCTTCAAGCGGTTTTATTCCGAGCGTCCCGTGCAGCAATTCGGCAATCATTCCGGGCTGGGTCTGGCGATCTCGAAGCAGATCATCGAGGCGCATCAGGGCGTGATCTGGGCAGAGAATATCCGCGCTGCTGATGCCGAGCCTGACAGCTTGCCGCTGGGCGCGCGTTTCGTGGTCGGCCTGCCGCTGTGACCGCCGTGGTGCGGTCCGGGCTGATCCATGGCTCGGCGGTGGCGTTCGAATTGCCCGAGGGGAGGGCAGGCGTCCTGATCACCGGCAAGCCCGGCGCGGGCAAATCCGAACTGGCACTGGAATTGATGGCAATGGGCGCGCGGCTGGTTGCCGATGACCAGACCCAACTGCATGTGGACGGGGGTGTCGTCCAGATGTCGCCGCCAGCGACCATCCGCGGCCTGATCGAGATGCGTGGCATTGGCCTGATACGGGCCAAGGCCCTTGAACTGGCCCCGCTTGCGGTGATGGTCGATCTTGACACGACCGAGACGGAGCGCCTGCCGCCCCTGCGCATGTGTGATGTGGAGGGGGTCGCGGTCCGCCTGCTTCGCAAATGCGCGAGCAGGGCTTTTGCGGCAGGGATTCGGCAATATGTCCTGTCGCAATCCTGGGCTGACCCGAAAGGCAACATTCCGTGACCGCGCACCCGCCTGTCATACCCGAAACCGACCGGTTGATCATGTTGACCGGCCCATCGGGGGCTGGGCGCAGCACGGCGCTGAAAGCGCTAGAGGATAGCGGGTTCGAGGCGATTGACAACATGCCGATCTCGTTGATCCCGCGTCTGGTTGCAGATCGGCTTGAACGCCCGCTGGTGCTGGTGCTCGACGCGCGCAATCGCGATTTCTCGGTCAATGCGTTCCTGTCGCTGGTCGATGAAATGGCAGCCGCGCCTCGTTTTGATTTCGATCTGGTCTATCTGGACTGCCCGGTCCCTGCGCTGATCCGGCGCTATTCCGAGACCCGCCGCCGACACCCTCTCAGCCCGGACGGCACAGCGAGCGAGGGTATCGCACTCGAAGCGCGGCTGCTGCATCCGGTGCGGCTGCGCGCCGATGTGCTGATCGAAACCGGCGGCATGACCCCGCATGATCTGCGCGCGCGTATCTGCGAGATTTTCGCGCCGCCCGCTGCCGGTGGGATGCAGGTGCAGGTCGAATCCTTTTCCTACCGGCGTGGCATCCCGGCCGGGGTCGATCTGGTGTTTGACTGCCGATTTCTGAACAACCCGCATTGGGAGCCGATGTTGCGCGCCTTCAACGGCTGTGACGCGCCTGTGGCCGAATTCGTCGCCGCGGATCCGCGCTTTGATGGATTCTTCGTGCGCGTTCGCGATTTGGTTGAAAGCCTGTTGCCAGAATACGCGCAGGAGGCGAAAAGTCAGTTGACAATCGGTTTTGGGTGCACGGGTGGGCAACACCGGTCGGTTGCAACTGCAGAAAAACTGGCAAATGCGCTTGCACAGGCGGGGTGGCGGGTGTCTAAACGGCACAGGGAACTTGAACGCATGGCCGCGCAAGCGGCATTGACGACGGAGACGTAAGGTCGGCTCGTGATCGGTATCGTGATCGTAGCACATGGCGGGTTGGCGCGCGAGTATCTCGCCGCCATTGAGCATGTCATCGGCAAACAGGCTGGAATAGCGGCTGTTGCCATTGAATATGACCATGACCGCGCCACGAAGCAGGCCGAAATTTCGGCCGCTGCAGACGCTGTGGATACAGGCGGCGGCGTGGTGGTCGTGACCGATATGTTCGGCGGTTCGCCCTCGAACCTGTCGCTTCCGGCCTGCGCCGGACCGGACCGGCGTATCCTTTATGGGGCCAATCTGCCGATGCTGATCAAGCTTGCGAAATCGCGCGGGCTGGGGTTGCAGGTTGCCACCGCCGCAGCACTTGAGGCCGGGCGCAAATACATCAACGCGATTGACGTGGGCCAGTAGGCTGCGCAAGGAATGTACATGACGGAAATCGAGCTGGAAATCATCAACGAAAAGGGGTTGCATGCCCGCGCCTCGGCCAAGTTTGTCGAGGTGGTCGAAGCGCATGAGGCAACTGCCGAGGTGATGAAGGATGGCATGAGCGTGCCGGGCGACTCGATCATGGGACTGTTGATGCTGGCCGCATCCCGCGGCACCACGATCCGCGTCAAAGTGTCGGGCACCGATTCCGACGCCCTTGCCGAGGCGCTGAAGAAACTGGTCGCGAACCGGTTTGGCGAGGGGATGTAGCCGTCAGTCTATGCAGTTGGGGGTGATCCCGATCGCCAGCACCGGACAGCCGCCATTCCGCCCTGCATCCAGACGATAGAGAAGTTTGCCCATCCACGTGGTCGAGGCCCCAAACTTCTTGTAGACATAATCCCTGCCTTCGGTGCCATCCTTGTTCAGCACCTTGCCCAGCGAGCGGAAGAATGCCGTGTCCAGTGACGCGCCCCGTGTCAGGATCACACCCACATCAATCGCGCCCGCCTCGTAAAATGCCGAGAAGGCATAGAGATCGCGATCATAAGTCTGGTCCTTGCTGTTCCATTCCAGATCCAGCGCGACCTTGCCATTCACAAAGTCAATTCGATGCCCGTCCAGAAATCCTTCGCGGACATACTCGCGAATGGTGCCGGACCCGGTGGCCCGCAAGACCCTGACATGCAGGTCAGCGGAAATTCTGGCCTCTGGCCAGTTGTCCGGGAACAGGGTGTCCACATAGCTTGCGACGGGGCCCTTGCTTCCGCCCGGTGTTCTGATCTGATCGCGAGAGATGCGAAACTCCTGCAGGATCCCGAGGATGGTCTGGAACTGATCGGGAAAGCTGCTTGCAAGGATGCTTGCTGCATTGCGGTAGGAGTAAATCTCGAACTTGTCGAAAATTGCGGGGGGAAAGTGATGCGCGAACCCTGCTGATGGATCCGCGATCTTCCCGTCCGAGATATCTGACAACAGGTCGCCCTGCCTCATTCGGCTGCCAGGCTGGAATTGTATTTGTATGTGTCCCAGGTCGGCTTGTAGTCATCCGATGCCTGATTGCCCCAGACTGTCCAGCCATCGCGCTTTCCGCGACCAAACATTTCCAGATAGGGGCCAGCAGAACAGGCTTCGATGATGTCATACTGTTCATCGGGCTTGCGCGAATGCTCGCGTTTGCGGGTCGAGAACAGGTTTACCTGCGTCCGCCCCGGTGCCAGCGTGCGTGCGTTTTTCCCCCGGACACCGAACAGGATGATCTCGGTGACATTTCGGAAATAGAACCCGACCCCGCGACCATCCGAGCCGCCATCCTTGCGAACCTTGTGCCAGATGATGTTGCTCTTGTAGCTAAAGCCCCAGGCTTCGAGCACTTTCAGCCCATCGGGCAGCAGCGCATTCGGGACCCACAGATAGCAATGCGCTGTTTCCAGCAAATGCTCCGCCACGGGCAGGGCGCAGATGGCATCCAGATCAAGTGTCGGGTAGCGGGACAGCCGTTTGTGTTCCGGGGCGACCTTTCCGGTGCGATTAGTAAAGCGCCAGGGCGGATCGGCCATGACGGTCCCGAACTTGTCAGCCTTCAGGAACGCGCGCAGGTCGTCGCCAGCATTTTCTGTCATGGTCTGCCCTCTTGTCAGGTCTGTAGAACATATTGGAAACAAAACGTCAACGTATCGCTAAGGCGTCACACATCGACATCTTCCACAAACCGCGCATTCTCGCTGATATACTGAAACCGCAATTCTGGTTTCTTGCCCATCAACCGCTCGACCAGATCCGATGTCTCGCCCGGCAGGTCATCATCCACGCTCACCCGGATCAGGCGGCGTGATGTCGGGTCCATCGTGGTTTCCTTCAGGTCCTTCGCATCCATTTCGCCCAGGCCCTTGAAGCGCGACACGTCGATCTTGCCCTTGCCCCCCAGCCCGGCTTCCATCAGCCGGTCCTTTTCGATCTGGTCCAGAGCGTAGACGCGGCGCGCGCCTTGCGTCAGGCGGAACAGGGGCGGGCAGGCCAGATACAGGTGCCCCGCGTCGATCATCGGACGCATCTGCGAATAGAAAAAGGTCATCAGCAATGCTGCGATATGTGCCCCGTCCACATCGGCATCGGTCATGATGATGATCTTGTCATAGCGCAGGTCGTCCAGCCGGAATTTCGACCCCAGCCCCACGCCCATTGCCTGACAGATATCGCTGATCTCGGCATTGGTGCCCAGCTTGTTCGACGCGGCCCCCAGCACATTCAGGATCTTGCCCTTGAGCGGCAACAGCGCCTGCGTGCGGCGGTCGCGCGCCATCTTGGCGCTGCCACCCGCACTGTCACCCTCGACGATGAACAGTTCCGTGCCGCTGCGGTTCGTGGCCGTGCAATCGACCAGTTTGCCCGGCAGGCGCAGTTTCTTGGTGGCGGTCTTGCGGCTGGTTTCCTTTTCCTGCCGCCGTTTCAGGCGTTCTTCGGCGCGCAGCACCAGAAAATCGAGGATCGCACCCGCCGCCTTGGGGTCGGCGGCCAGCCAGTTGTCGAAATGGTCGCGCACCGCGCCTTCGACCATGCGCGCAGCCTCTGTCGTGGCCAGACGGTCCTTGGTCTGCCCTACGAATTCGGGCTCGCGGATGAAACACGACACCAGCGCGCAGCCCCCTGCCGCCATATCCTCACGCGTGATCTGGGCGGCCTTCTTGTTGTTGGCCAACTCGCCATAGGCGCGGATGCCTTTCAGCACTGCCGCCCAGAAGCCTGCCTCATGCGTGCCGCCTTCGGGGGTGGGCACCGTGTTGCAGTAGCTTTGCACAAACCCGTCGCGCGCCGGTGTCCAGTTGATCGCCCATTCGACGGAACCGGGCTGGTTGAACTTCTCTTGAAACGAGACTTTGCCCGCAAAGGGCTTGTCGGCATAGGTGACATTGCCGGTCAGTTGCTCGTTCAGGTAATCGGCCAGCCCGCCCGGAAAGTGGAAGGTGGCCTCCATCGGGGTGTCGCCATCCTCGACCGCCGATTTCCAGCGGATTTCGACACCGGAAAAGAGATACGCCTTGGAGCGCACCATCTTCAGCAATCGTGCGGGGCGGAATTTCAGGGCGCCGAAAATCTCGGGGTCAGGGTGGAAAGTGACCATCGTGCCCCGCCGGTTGGGGGCGGGGCCGACCTTGGCAATCGGGCCTTGCGGGATACCGCGCGAGAACTCCTGTGCGTAAAGCTCGCGGTTGCGGGCCACTTCGACGCGCATATGGTCCGACAGAGCATTGACGACCGATGCCCCCACGCCGTGCAGGCCGCCAGATGTCTGATACGCCTTGCCCGAGAACTTGCCGCCTGCATGCAATGTGCACAGAATCACTTCGAGCGCCGATTTGTCGGGGAATTTGGGGTGCGGGTCGATGGGGATACCGCGCCCGTTATCGCGGATCGTGATCGAATGATCCGCATGCAATTCGACCTCGATGCGGTTGGCATGTCCTGCCACCGCCTCGTCCATCGAGTTGTCGAGCACTTCGGCCACCAGATGGTGCAACGCGCGCTCATCCGTGCCACCAATATACATGCCGGGGCGTTTGCGGACCGGTTCCAGCCCTTCCAGCACCTCGATCGATGAGGCGTCGTAACTTTCGGACTGCTGTAACAGGTCAGACATGGGCTGCTCGATTCTATTTGGGACTGGTGCCACCACCAATAGACCATCGCAGCGCAAAAGGCGCAAGGTTTGGACCTTGCGCCCGCAATTGATCAGAGCAGTGTCCACAGATGGAATAACAGCCCTGTTGCAAAGGCCCCGCCCAGCGAGATCGCGATATAAAGCGCAAAGACACGGAACTTGACCAGCGCCCAGACCGCGATGGCGGCGGGCAGCGAGGTCACCCCGCCCGCGATCAGAAAGGCCATGCCCGCGCCCGCCTGCATGCCCTGTTCCATCAATGTGCCGATCAGGGGCAGGGCGGCGTAGCCGTTGAAATAGGCGGGTACACCGACAAGCGTTGCAATGGCGATAGGGGCCAACCCGTTGCCGCCCAGCGTTTGTGTGACCAGTTCGGCCGGCACATAGGCCAGCATCAGGCTTTCCAGCAGAAACGCCAGTGACATCCATTTCAGCAGGAACAGGAAGGTCTTGGTCGCTTCGGTGCGGAACTTTGTCACCCGCGCAGGGTCATGCCAGAATTGCCAGACGGGCGGTTTGGGATTGCGCACTTTCGCGCCGCCGCAACCACCATTGCCGATGCCCTCGCGCAGCGGATCGCTCAAGCCCCCGGCGCGGATTACCAGATGCACGATTGTCCCCCCCATGACACCCATGCCAACAGCGATCAGCGTCTTGGCGATGGCGAATTCCATGCCCAGAACCCCTGCCGTCAGCACAAACATCGACGGGTCCATCAGCGGCGAGGCCAGCCAGAAGGCCATGACCGGGGCCAGTGGCACGCCAATCGCCAGCAGGGCCGCGATCAGCGGGATCACCCCACAGGAACAGAAGGGCGACAGCCCGCCAGCCAGTGCGCCCATCACGATCATCATGGCAGGCGCGCCGGTAAAGGCGCGCGCTATCAGATTGTCGGCACCCGTTGCCCCGGCCCATGCCGCAACCAGGATCGACACGGCCAGAAAGGGCGCGATCGACACCAGCGCGCCCGTGATCTTGGTAAATGAGGGGGCAAGCTGCGCAGGATCAAGGACCGCGACCGCAAGCAGGATCAGGGCAAATGCCAGCCAGGGCCGTTGCTTGTGCCAAAGATACGTGAGTGTCGACTGAAGCGGGCCGGGCTGTGGCAGGGTGTGGTCGCTCATATCCGTATCTCCGGAAAAATGGTTATATGCGTCAGCTATCGTCACGATTGACGCGCCAGCGCAGGCACGCCCTTGCAGCATTCGCTCATCAGGAAATCCACGACATCGCGCATCGCTTCTGTATTGGCGCGCGTTTCCACTTCGCGCCCCACGCGCTTCTGAACCACCAGCCCCGCCTGTTTCAGGCTGCGCAGATGATGCGCGAGGGTGGATAGCGGTATATCCAGATGCTCTGCAATCTCGCCTACCAGCAGTCCTTGCGGACCCGCACGCACCAGCAGGCGGAACACGCCCAGTCTTGCCGGGTGGCCAAGCGCCGCGAGGGCTGCTGCGGCAGTATCGGTTGTTGATTCCATATCGTGAATATAACCATTTTACTGGTTATGTAAATAGATCAGAAGGGGCCTGTTGCCGAACCTGCGCAACAAATGAAAAGATATCAGGTCAATTTGCGCAATGGGTTGCGTTTTCGGCATTGACGCGGCATGCGCCGGGACTTACCTTTCGCTCACGCTGGAAGGTGGAAGATGGCAATGAACGACAGCCTTGTAATTGTAGTGGAGCAGATGCGCATGGGCCGGTAGCGGTTTTCCTGAAAGGACCCCATGCGCCCCCGAACCTTGCGGGGGCTTTTTTATTGCCATATGCCGCTAAAGCACCTTGGAGTGACGTTGGATGGAGCACAAGATGACACGTCAGATGACCGGAGCCAGAATGGTAGTTGAAGCCCTGAAAGATCAGGGTGTCGAGGTAGTGTTCGGCTATCCGGGTGGCGCTGTGCTACCCATCTATGACGAGATTTTTCAGCAAAACGACATCCGCCATATTCTGGTGCGCCATGAACAGGGCGCGATCCATGCCGCCGAAGGGTATGCACGCGCGACCGGCAAGCCCGGCGTGGTGCTGGTTACATCCGGCCCCGGTGCCACGAATGTCGTCACCGGGATTGTCGATGCGCTGATGGATTCTATCCCGATTGTCGTGCTGTCGGGTCAGGTGCCCACCTTCATGATCGGATCGGACGCCTTTCAGGAAGGCGACACGGTCGGCATTACCCGCCCCTGCACCAAGATGAACTGGCTGGTCAAGGAAACCGACAAGCTGTCGGAAACCATCCATCAGGCGTTTCATGTCGCAACTGCCGGGCGCCCCGGCCCAGTGCTGGTCGATATTCCCAAGGATGTGCAATTTGCCACTGGCACCTATTGCCCCAAGCCAAAGGCGAAAACCGACCATTACGCCCCGCGCGTCAAAGGCGATATCGACGCGATCACCGCACTGGTCGAGTTGATCGAGGCGGCAGAAAAGCCTGTGTTCTACACCGGCGGTGGCGTCATCAATTCGGGCCCGGCGGCCTGCCAGTTGATGCGCGAACTGGTCGAGGCCACGGGTTTTCCAATCACCTCGACGCTGATGGGGCTGGGGGCGTATCCGGCCAGCGGCAAGTCGTGGCTCGGCATGCTGGGCATGCATGGCACCTATGAGGCGAACTGGGCGATGCATGATTGCGACCTGATGATCAATATCGGGGCGCGGTTCGACGACCGGATCACGGGGCGCATCAACGCGTTCAGCCCGAATTCGAAAAAAGCACATATCGACATCGACCCGTCCTCGATCAACAAGGTCATCCATACTGATGTGCCGATCATCGGGGATGTCGGGCATGTGCTGGAAGACCTGCTGAAGATCTGGAAATCGCGGGGCCGCAAGGTGAACCGCGAGGCCGTGGGCAAATGGTGGAAACAGATTGACGAATGGAAAGCCGTCGATTGTCTGGCCTACAAGCCGTCAAACGCCTCGCCGATCCGTCCACAGCACGCTGTTGCCCGTCTGGAAGCGCTGACCAAGGGTATGGACCGCTACATCACTACCGAAGTGGGCCAGCATCAGATGTGGGCAGCGCAGTATCTGGGCTTTGAAGAGCCGAACCGCTGGATGACAAGCGGCGGCCTTGGCACCATGGGGTATGGGCTGCCGGCCTCGATCGGGGTGCAGATTGCCCACCCCGATGCACTGGTCATCAATGTCGCGGGCGAGGCATCGTGGCTGATGAACATGCAGGAAATGGGCACGGCGATGCAGTATCGCGCGCCGGTCAAGCAGTTCATCCTGAACAATGAGCGCCTTGGCATGGTGCGCCAGTGGCAGGAATTGCTGCATGGCGAACGCTATTCAAGCTCATGGTCCGAATCGCTGCCCGATTTCGTGAAACTGGCCGAGGCCTTTGGCTGCAAGGGCATCCGCTGCGACAGCGAGGCCGATCTCGACGACGCCATCCGCGAGATGCTGGCCTATGACGGGCCGGTGATCTTTGATTGTCTGGTGGAAAAGCACGAAAACTGTTTCCCGATGATCCCTTCGGGCAATGCGCATAACCAGATGCTGCTGGGCGAAGCCGAAACGCAGGGTGTGATTGGGGCGTCGGGCGCGGTACTGGTGTGATTGAAAACTGAAACAAGACTGGCGCAACTATTTTCGGAAGTGAATACAGAATGTCCCCCCTGAACATCAAAAAAGGCACGTCCAAGCATTCCGCCTATGACCTCCGCGACCCCAATGCCGAGGTTATCGAGCGGCACACGCTTGCCGTGATCGTCGATAACGAGGCGGGCGTGCTGGCCCGTGTGATTGGCCTGTTTTCGGCGCGTGGCTACAATATCGACAGCCTGACCGTAGCCGAGGTGGACCATCTGGGCCACCGGTCGCGGATCACGGTTGTCACATCCGGCACGCCGCAGGTGATCACCCAGATCAAGGCGCAACTGGAACGCATGGTGATCGTGCATGACGTGCATGATCTGACAGTCGAGGGCCCGTCGGTGCAGCGCGAACTTGCGCTGTTCAAGGTGCGCGGGCATGGCGAGCACCGGATCGAGGCGCTGCGGCTGGCGGAAATCTTCCGCGCCAATGTGGTCGATTCGACATTGGAAAGCTTTGTGTTCGAGATGACGGGCACACCGGAAAAAGTCGATGCCTTTGCCGAACTGATGCGCCCTCTGGGCCTGATCGAAGTGGCCCGCACCGGCGTGGCTGCCCTGTCGCGGGGCAGCGCCTGACGGTCTGCATTCCGGCAAACGAAACAGGGCGACCCCGTGGGGTCGCCCTGTTCATTTCGGTCAGGCAGGTGTGTCGGGGGCGTTGACTTACGCCTCTTCCTCCAGCGACTCGATGGCCTTTTGCAGATCGTCCTTGCTGACCTCTTTTTCGGTCACGCTGATCTGCGCGATGATGTGGTCCACCACCTTGTCCTCGAAGATCGGGGCGCGCATCTGCTGCTGCATCTGCGGGTTCTTCTGCACGAATTCGAAAAACGCGCGCTCTTGTCCGGGATACTGACGTGCCTGTGCGATCACTGCCTGCGTCATTTCCTGATCGGTTACCTGAACCTCGGCCTTCTGGCCGATCTCGGCCAGCAGCAGACCCAGTTTCACGCGGCGCACGGCTAGCTTGTCGCTTTCCTCAGTCGTCGCGATCTCTTCATGGCTGTGGTCGTTCTCATCCACATTCTCTTGCGCGTCATGCCAGAGTTGATGCGCGATCTGCTTGCTTTCCGCCTCGACCAGCGAGGGCGGCAGGTCAAAGGACACGGCCGTGTCCAGCGCATCCAGAAGTCCGCGCTTGAGCACCGCGCGCGATGCCTGACCATACTCTGCCTCCAGCCGCTCGGTGATCTGCGCTTTCAGCGCATCCAGGCTCTCGGCTCCGAACTGCTTGGCCAGATCATCGTCGATCTTGGCTTCTGCCGGGGCCTTGACGGCCTTGATGGTGCAGTCAAACGTGGCTTCCTTGCCAGCCAGATGCTCGGCACCGTATTCGTCCGGGAAGGAAACCGTGACCGATTTCTCGTCCCCCGCCTTTACGCCGACAAGCTGTTCCTCGAAGCCGGGGATGAACTGGCCAGAACCCAGCACCAGCGGGAAATCCTCTGCTGTGCCGCCGTCAAAGGCTTCGCCGTCGATCTTGCCCAGAAAATCCATCGTGACCTGATCGCCATCTTCGGTAGCACCATCCTTGTCGTCAAAGGTCTGTGCATTCTTGGCAAGGTTCTCAAGGGCTTCCTGAACGGCAGCGTCATCGGCCTTCACGACCAGCTTCTCCAGTGTGATGCCAGAGAAATCGGGCGTCTCGATGACGGGCAGGGCCTCGTAGTTCAGCGCGACGACAACATCGTCGCCCTCTTTCCAGTCCTCGCTGCTCATCTTGACATCGGGCTGCATTGCCGGGCGGTCGCCGCTATCCTCGAAGTGCTTGTTCATCGCACCATCAACAGCGTCCTGCATCGCCTCGCCCAGCAGGCGCTGGCCAAATTGCTTTTTCAGCAGCGCCATCGGCACCTTGCCCTTGCGAAAGCCTTTCATCTCGATCTCGGGCTGGGCCTCGACCAGTTTCTCGTCAACTTTCGCCGCCAACTCGGCCGCAGTGACCGTGATGGTATAGCCGCGCTTGAGGCCATCGTTCAGGGTTTCGGTGACTTGCATGGACATCCTCACATGAATGACAGGCCGCACGATGGCGGCCTGAGAGATTTCGCGCCTTACTATGGTGCCAGTTTGGCAGGATCAACCCTGTTTATGGGCTTTCCGCTGTTCAATCGCGTATCCTGTGCATTCCCCCTTTTCCTCGACGGGGTCTGCGCTTCATAACAGGGGCAGGTAAAGCCGGGGAAATCATGCGCGCGTTCATTGCCGTTTTGTCACTTGCGATCATGGGCCTGTCGGTCTGGCAACTCGAAGCGCAGCGCACGGGTCTCACGGTCACGCCGTTGGCCGTGGCAGGCGGAACGCCCGCGACCCTCTATCTGCGCGAGGGCGGCGGCGGCGGCGGCGCGGCCCCGGTTGTGGTCATTGCCCATGGATTCGCGGGATCGCGCCAGTTGATGGACCCCTTCGCGCTGACGCTGGCGCAGGCGGGTTATGTCGTGGCCAGTTTCGATTTCGAGGGGCATGGCCGCAACCCGCGGCCCATGTCGGGTGATGTGACCTCGCTGGACGGCACGACGCGCCTGCTGATGGACGAGACGGCGCGCGTGGCACTGGCCGCGCTTGCACATCCGCGTGCAGATGGGCGACTGGCCTATCTGGGGCATTCTATGGCGTCTGACATCGTGGTGCGGCAGGCGCTGTCCGACCCGCCGGGCGATGCGGTGATTGCAGTGTCGATGTTCAGCGAGGCAGTGACTGCGGACGCGCCGCGCAATCTGCTGGTCATTGCCGGCGAATGGGAAACGCGGCTGGCCGAAGAAGCCCTGCGCGCCCTGAACCTGACTGATCCGCAGGCCGCGCCGGGCGACACTGCGGGCGATCCGGGGCAGGGCACCGGGCGAAGGGCCGTGATTGCGCCAAAGGTCGAGCATGTTGGTGTGCTGTATTCCACAACCGCGCTAGAGGCTGCGCGCGACTGGCTGGATGCCAGTTTCGGGCGCGAGAGTGCGGGGCCAGTCGCGCAGCGCGGCGGCTGGATCGTGGCGCTGTTGCTGGCGACCGTGGCGCTGGGCTGGCCATTGGCGCGCTTGCTGCCTGCACGCGACCGGCGTCGTACAGGCTTGCCAGGGCGGGCTTTCCTGCTGATCGCGCTGGGGCCTGCACTGGTTGTGCCGCTGGTGCTTGCCCCGTTCGACATTCGCGTCCTGCCGGTTCTGGTTGCGGATTATCTGGCGCTGCATCTGGGCCTCTATGGGGCGATGACGCTTTTGTTGCTGTGGCGTCAGGGCGCACTTGTGCGGCAGTTCCCGGCCCGCGTCTGGTGGATCGCGCTTGCTGTCGCCGGTTTCGGGATCGTCATTCTGGGCGGGGTGATTGACCGCTATGTGGCATCGTTCCTGCCGCATCCGGGGCGCGTGGTGGTCATCGCGGGGCTTGCTCTGGGGGCCGTGCCATTCATGGCGGGGGACGGGCTGCTGACCGGGGGCGGGCAGGGGGCCTTGTGGCGCGTGGTGGTGGCGCGACTGGCCTTTCTGGCCTCGCTTGGGCTTGCGGTGGCACTGAATTTCGAAGCGTTGTTCTTCCTCGTCATCATCCTGCCGGTCATCGTGCTGTTTTTTCTGCTATTTGGCACGATGTCGGGCTGGGTCGGGCGGCGCACGGGCCTGCCTGCGGCAGGGGGTCTGGGCCTTGGGCTGGTGCTTGCCTGGGCGCTGGGTGTGACCTTCCCGATGTTCGAGGTGGCCGCGCTGTAGCGTCTGCGCAAGGGCCTGGGGCAGCCACCGGACAGGCCACGATGCGGCAAGCTGGCGCGCAATCCCGCGCCTTGCTGCCTCTTGTTCAGAACTCCACCACGGCGCGGATTGACTTGCCTTCATGCATCAGGTCGAACCCGTCATTGATCTGGTCCAGTGTCAGCTTGTGGGTGATCATCGGGTCGATCTCGATCTTGCCG
>SKRW01000259.1 GCA_007118295.1 Paracoccaceae bacterium
CATCGGGGTCCAGCGCCGCTGCAATCGCAGCCCGGCCCGGATTGGCGATGGGCGTGGGCGGCATACCGTCGATGCGATACGTGTTCCACGGCGTCGTCGTGTCGAGTTCGGACCGGCGCAGGCCACGCCCCAGCGTGCCGCGACCCTGCGTTATGCCATAGATCACGGTGGGGTCCGTTTGCAGGCGAATGGGCACGCGCAGACGGTTGACGAAAACGCTTGCCACCTGCCGCCGCTCATCCGCGACGCCGGTTTCCTTTTCCACGATGGACGCCATGATCAGCGCCTCTTCAGGGCTGTCATAGGGCAGATCGGGATCGCGCGTTTCCCACAACTCGGTCAGGATGCGCTCTTGTCGCGCTTCCATCTCGGCCAGCAGCGCCTGCCGGTCGGCCCCGCGTGTCACAGCATAGCTGTCAGGTGCCAGCCATCCTTCGCGTGGCACCTCGCCTTCGTCGCCGGTCATGAACTCTGCCAGCCGCAACCCTTCCCAGACCTGCCAGCTTGTCGCGCCCTCGGCCACGGTGATGCGGTACTGGATGTCGGATTGTCCGGCGAATCGGGCATAGTCCTCGGGCGGCTCTTCATCCGAGGCAAACTGCACGACAGTCTCGAATCGTTGCGTCGCCGGGTCCAGTTCGCGCACCAGCGTGTCGATGCGTGTCACCCCGATGCGATACTGTATCTCAGAGCCACAGGTCGAGGCGCCCCCACGCGTCAACAGATCCATGATCTGGTCCATCGAGGCGCGCTCGGGAATCAGGTAGGACCCGAAACGCAGGGCAGAGGACCTCTCGGTATATTGCGCACCGATGCGAAACACCTGTTCCGAAGCAATCGCACCGTCCCGCGCCAACCCGCCCGAAACGGCACGCAGCGACGCGCCGGGCGCGACGCGGAAACAGATTGCCTGTTCCAGCGGGCCTTCGGCAAAATAGGTGCGCTTGCCCGACGAGATGAGGATCGCCAAGCCGATAAGGCCAACAATCATCAGTGTCAGGGCATTGGCGACAATATGGCGAATCATCCGGCGGCCACCTTGCCAAGGATCAGGCTGGCATTGGTGCCGCCGAACCCGAAACTGTTTGAAAGCGCGATGCTTATCTCGCGCGGGCGGGCTGTCTTTGGTGCCAGATCCAGCGGTGTTTCAACTGCAGGCGTGTCCAGATTCAGCGTGGGCGGCGCGATCTGATCGCGGATGGCCAGCACGCAGAAAATCGCCTCGACAGCACCGGCGGCCCCCAACAGATGCCCGATGGCAGATTTCGTCGAGGACATCGTGGCCTTGGACGCGGCATCGCCCAGCAACCGTTCGACCGCTGCCAGTTCAATCACGTCCGCCATGGTCGAGGTGCCGTGGGCATTGATGTAATCAATCTGGGCAGGCGTGATACCTGCGCGCGCAACCGCCGCCTTCATCGAGCGCAGCGCGCCGTCACCATCCTCGGATGGCGCAGTGATGTGATAGGCGTCGCCCGACATGCCATAGCCCAGCACCTCGGCATATATCTTTGCCCCGCGCGCTTTCGCCTGTTCATATTCCTCCAGCACGACGACACCTGCCCCCTCGCCCATCACGAATCCATCACGGTCGATGTCATAGGGGCGCGAGGCCGCTTGCGGGTTGTCCCCGCGCTTGGTGGACAATGCCTTGCAGGCGTTGAACCCTGCAATTCCGATCTCGCAGATGGCAGCTTCTGCCCCGCCTGCGATCATCACATCGGCATCGCCCCATTGGATCAGGCGCGCAGCGTCGCCAATGGCATGTGCTCCGGTCGAACAGGCCGTAACGACCGAGTGGTTCGGCCCCTTGAAACCATAGCGGATGCTGACCTGCCCGGAAATGAGGTTGATCAGCGCCGACGGGATGAAAAAGGGCGACACCCGGCGCGGCCCGCGTTCCTTGAGCAGGATGGAAGTGTCGGCAATGGTCGACAACCCGCCGATGCCAGAGCCGATCATGACACCAGTGCGTTCTCGCGATGCGTCATCTTCGGGCATCCAGCCCGAATCGCGCACGGCCTGATCAGCCGCAGCAATGCCGTACAGGATAAATTCGTCAACCTTGCGCGCCTCTTTCGGCTCCATCCAGTCATCAGGATTGAATGTGCCGTCGCTGCCATCGCCGCGCGGAACCTCGCATGCATAGGTCGTCGCAAATCGGCTGGCATCAAAGCGCGTGATAGGGCCTGCACCTGACTGCCCGGCCAGAAGGCGCTTCCAGCTTTCCTCGACCCCGCATGCAAGCGGTGAGACCATTCCAAGCCCCGTGATAACAACTCTGCGCATTCTGCCCCGCTCCTGTCCAGACGCCGGTTTTTCAGCGTCTGATACCGGGATTTACGCGTCGGGGAAAGAGTGTTGGCTGAGTCGAGAGCAGGCTTTCGCTGAATTGTCATCCGCGCGCGTGCCACCAAGGCAAGCACCCGGCGCGCCGTGCCAGCGGCACAGCGCAGACATATGGCGCATGATACAGAAAACGCCACCCGGTCGGGGTGGCGTTTTCTTGGTTCGGAACGGTGCCCCGAAAGGGCCGCGCTGCAGATTGCGACTCAGGCCGCTTCCGTGATGAATTTCACGGCATCGCCAAATGTCTGGATGTTCTCGGCAGCGTCATCGGGAATCTCGATTCCGAATTCTTCCTCGAACGCCATGACCAGTTCGACCGTGTCCAGGCTGTCAGCGCCCAGATCGTCAATGAAGGACGCGCCTTCCGTGATCTTGGCTTCATCAACGCCCAGATGCTCGACCACGATCTTCTTCACACGATCCGCGATATCGCTCATGTTCTTCCCCTTAGGTTTTGCCGCTGCCGGCCTTGAATATCCCTCGCAAGCCGCGCTCGCGACGTCACGTTGCGCGCCCAATAGGGCGTCTCGCGCATCACGTCAAGAGTGCGCTCCCTGCCCCTACCGGCAAGATTGCATAGCACAGCGCGCGCGCGCGACAAAGAGGGTCTGGCACCTTGCTCAGACCATCGCCATTCCGCCATTGATATGCAGATTGGCACCCGTGATATAGGCGGCCTCCGGGCTTGCAAGATACAGCACCCCGGCGGCGATCTCTTCTGGTGTGCCCATGCGGCCTGCCGGAATGCGCGCGTTGATAGCGGCTTGCTGGTCATCCGTCAGCGCCTCGGTCATCGGGGTGGCGATGAAACCGGGGGAAACGCAGTTCACTGTAATCCCGCGCGAGGCGACTTCCTGCGCCAGTGCCTTGGACAGCCCCACCAACCCGGCCTTGGCCGCCACATAATTCGCCTGCCCCGGATTGCCGGTGGTCCCGACCACGGACGAGATATTCACCACCCGGCCCCAGCGCGCCTTCATCATGCCGCGCAATGACCCGCGCATCAGTCGCATGGCCGCTGTCAGGTTCACATCCAGCACCTGCGCCCATTGGTCATCCGACATGCGCATCATCAGCGTGTCGCGGGTGATACCCGCATTGTTCACCAGAATATCCAGCGCGCCCATGGCCTGAGCGGCGGCCTTGGGCAGAGCCTCGACCGCATCGGGTTCGGACAGGTTGCAGGGCAGAACGTGCGCGCGCGCGCCCAGTTCCTCTGCCAGCGCCTGCAATGGTGCCTCGCGCGTTCCTGACAGCGCGACAGTCGCCCCGGCCCCGTGCAGCGCGCGCGCGATGGCCGCACCGATCCCGCCTGACGCGCCCGTGACAAGCGCGCATTTTCCCGTCAGATCGAACATGACTCATCCTCTTCTGTGCCGTTTTCTGTGCCGTTTCAGTGCCGTGGCTGTCTGCCGCGTCATGGCACGCTCTATAGCAAGGCAAGGCTGGTCACGCCAATCCCAAAGCGCGCACCTGTCGTCATGCGCCGCAATACCTCTTGTCAGCAGGGCTGTTGCGCTGGCATGAACAGACCCAGTTCTGCACAACGACCCGAAGGCCCCAAACCCCATGCCCCTGA
>SKRW01000069.1 GCA_007118295.1 Paracoccaceae bacterium
GAGGAAGGCGTGCCCGTGGTGCCGCGGGGGTCGGGGACCTCGCTTGCGGGGGGCGCGCTGCCGACCGAGGATTCGATCATTCTGGGCGTCGCGCGGATGCGCGACGTGCTGGAGGTGAACTATGCGGACCGGATCATCCGGGTGCAGACCGGAATGACCAATCTGTCGGTGACAGGCGAGGTCGAGAGTGATGGTTTCTTCTATGCACCCGATCCGTCCAGCCAGTTGGCCTGCGCCATCGCTGGCAACATTGCGATGAATTCGGGCGGCGCGCATTGCCTGAAATACGGGGTGACGACGAACAACCTGCTGGGTGTGACCATGGTGCAGATGGATGGCACAGTCGTCGAACTGGGCGGCGCGCATCTGGATGCGGCGGGCTATGACCTGCTGGGGCTGATCTGCGGCTCGGAAGGGCAGCTTGGGGTCGTGACCGAGGCCACGCTGCGCATCCTGCCCCAGCCCGAGGGCGCGCGCCCGGTGCTGATGGGTTTTGACAGCAATGAGGTCGCGGGGGCCTGCGTGTCGGATATCATCAAGGCGGGTGTCCTGCCTGTCGCGATCGAGTTCATGGACCGTCCCTGCATCCGCGCCTGCGAGGATTTCGCGCATGCGGGCTATCCTGATTGCGAGGCGCTGCTGATTGTAGAGGTCGAGGGATCTGCCGCCGAGATTGACGAGCAACTGGGCGTGATCATGCAGATCGCCCGACGCCACAACCCGGTCGAACTGCGCGAAAGCCAGTCCGAGGAAGAGAGCAAGAAGATCTGGTTGGGCCGGAAATCGGCCTTTGGCGCGATGGGCCAGATCAATGACTACATGTGTCTGGACGGGACCATTCCGGTCTCGTCGCTGCCCTTCGTGCTGCGCCGGATTGGCGAGATGTCCAAGGAATATGGCCTTGATGTGGCCAATGTCTTTCATGCGGGCGATGGCAACATGCACCCGCTGATCCTGTTCGACGCCAACAAGCCCGGCGATCTTGAGCTCTGCGAAGCCTTCGGTGCCGAGATCCTGAAGCTGTGCGTCGAGGCCGGAGGCTGCCTGACCGGCGAGCATGGCGTTGGCATCGAGAAGCGCGATCTGATGCATGTGCAGTTCGCACCCGAGGATCTGGAAGCGCAGATGCGCGTCAAGGATGTGTTCGACCCGCAATGGCTGCTGAACCCTGCCAAGGTGTTTCCGCTGGCGGCCAGTGCCGCGCGGCGGGCCGCATGAGCGCGCAAGACCCTGCGGTCTGATCGGACGGGTTCCGGAGGAATTGAGTATTTCTGGCAAGATGAAGCCTGAGGTTCAGGCAAGCGAGAGGAGCGCGCGCCATGCGGCCTGCGAATGAGCAAGACCTGTCTGAACTGGTGCGTGGGGCGTCAGGTCCGCTGGTGGTGCGCGGTGGCGGCACGCGCGCTGTGGGACGGCCGGTTCTGGGGGATGTCGTCCAGACGGTGGGGCTGTCGGGGATCACGCTTTATGAGCCTGGCGCGTTGACGCTGGTGGCGCAGGCGGGCACACCGCTGGCCGAGGTCGAGGCCGCCTTGGCGCGCGAGGGCCAGCGCCTGCCGTTTGAGCCGATGGATATGCGCGCCCTGCTGGGCACAACGGGAGAGCCGAGTCTGGGCGGGATGGTCTCGGCCAATGCATCGGGGCCGCGCCGGGTGCAGGCCGGGGCGTGCCGGGACAGCCTGATCGGGGTCAGGTTCGTGGACGGGTCAGGCACCATCGTCAAGAATGGCGGGCGGGTGATGAAGAATGTTACCGGCTATGATCTGGTCAAGGTCATGGCGGGGGCCTGGGGGACATTGGGCATATTGACCGAATGTTCCTTCAAGCTGCTGCCGGTGCCCGAGACGCAGGCGACATTGGTGAGCGATGTGGTGACGCCCGAACAGGCCGTGCGTCTGATGTCGCAGGCGCTGGGCACCCCCTTCGAGGTGAACGGGGCTGCACGCCAGGCAGATGGGCGCGTCGCGCTGCGCATCGAAGGATTTGCGCAGCAGGTCGCCTACCGCACGGGCGCGTTGCGCACCGCCCTTGGGGGCGCGTGGGAGGTGATCGAGGGGCCGACCAGTGCCGCATTGTGGCGGGCCATCCGCGATGTGACGGATTTTGCCGGGCAGGCCGGCGATGTGTGGCGCATCTCGGTGCGGCCATCGGATGCGCCGGGGATCGTGGCGCGCGCCGATTGTCCGGTGGTGCTGGACTGGGGAGGCGGCTTGATCTGGGCCCTGAGCCGCGAGGGCCGCGACCTGCGGGCGGATCTGGGGGCCTTCAACGGACACGCGACGCTGATCCGCGGGTCCGAGGCAACACGCGCGGCCTTGCCGGTGTTTCAGCCCGAGGCTGCACCGGTCGCCGCACTTGCGCAGGGGCTGCGCGCCCGGTTTGACCCGCGTGGGGTGTTGAACCCCGGCTTGATGGGATAGGAACAGATGCAAACCACATTCACGCCAGAGCAATTGAAAGACCCCGCCACCGCGCGCTCGAACGAGGTGTTGCGCACCTGTGTGCATTGCGGGTTCTGCACCGCGACCTGCCCGACTTATGCGATTCTGGGCGATGAGCTGGACAGCCCGCGCGGGCGCATCTACCTGATCAAGGATATGCTGGAAAAGGGGCGACCGGCGGACGAAAAGACTGTCAAGCATATTGACCGCTGCCTGTCCTGTCTGGCCTGCATGACGACCTGCCCTTCGGGCGTGCATTACATGCATCTGGTGGACCATGCCCGCGAATATATCGAGGCGACCTACAAGCGTCCGCTGTTCGAGCGGGTCCTGCGCTGGACGCTGGCTAGGATCCTGCCCTATCCGACGCGGTTCCGGCTGGCGTTGCTCGGGGCCAAGATCGGTCGTCCCTTTGCGGGGTTGATGCCGGATGCGCGGTTGCGCGCAATGCTGGAGATGACACCAAAGACGATCCCGCCGGTTAGCCGCAATGACGACCCGCAAGTCTTTGCCGCCATTGGTGAAAAGAAGATGCGGGTGGCGCTGATGACAGGCTGTGCGCAGCGCGCGCTGAACACGGATATCAATGATGCGACGATCCGCCTGCTGCGCCGACTGGGGGCCGAGGTGGTGATTGCCGAGGGTCAGGGCTGCTGCGGCGCGCTGACCCATCACATGGGCAAGACCGCCGAGAGCCACGCGACTGCGGCAAAGAACATCCGCGCCTGGTGGCGCGAGATGCAGGGCGAGGGGCTGGATGCCGTGGTCATCAACACCAGCGGTTGCGGCACCACGGTCAAGGATTACGGCCATATGTTCCGCAACGAGGCCCTTGCGGCGCAAGCGCAGGACGTGGCGGGCATCGCGATGGATGTCAGCGAGGTGCTGATGAAACTCGATCTGCCACAGGGCGAGAGGAAATCGCTGAAGGTTGCCTATCATGCGGCCTGTTCGCTGCAGCATGGCCAGCAGATCAAGACCTTTCCCAAGGACCTGCTGAAACGTGCGGGATTTGAGGTGGTCGAGCCAAGGGACAGCCATCTGTGTTGCGGATCGGCCGGGACCTACAACCTGATGCAGCCCGTGATCTCGAAAGAACTGAAGGCGCGCAAGGTTGCCACGCTGGAGGCCAAGACCCCCGATGTGATTGCTGCTGGAAATATTGGCTGCATGATGCAGATCGGGACCGGAACGCAGGTGCCGGTGGTGCACACGGTCGAGTTGCTGGACTGGGCCACGGGCGGACCGGAGCCACGCGCGCTGCGCGACGCCGAGGTACCGATGCTGCGCTGAGGCGTCACGCCGGAAAGCTGTCGTTCAGACGCCACGATGCTGCCGCGATTGAACGGTAACGCTGAGGCATTCAACTGCCCGGAGTATCCCATGCGCCTGCGAACTGCCTTTGCCGCCATGCTGTTTCTGGCCGTGCCTTTCGGGGCCGGGGCAACGGACAAGCCGCTGGAAATGCTGGAAAGCGGTATGCAGGTGCAGGGCTGGGAAGGGGTCGGGCGAATCGATATCGGGCGCAACGGGTTTTGCACCGGTGCGCTGATTTCCGACCGGCTGGTGCTGACTGCCGCGCATTGCCTGTTCGACAAGGAAAGCGGCCTGCGCATCAGTGATACCGAATTGCTGTTTCGGGCCGGCTGGCGCAACGGGCGCGCCGCGGCCGAAGGGCGCGTGCTGCGTTCGGTCGTTCACCCGCGCTACAGACCCGGCGGCGGGCCGGATATCGCCAAGGTGTCACATGATCTGGCCTTGCTGGAACTCTCGCATCCGATCCGCAATCTGGGCGTCACACCCTTTGCTGTCTATTCCGAACCGCGCAGTGGCGATCAGGTGGGCGTCGTTTCATACGGGCGCAACCGCGCCGAGGTGCCCGCCCTGCAAGAACGGTGCCGTGTGCTGGAACGCGACCATAGCGGGGTTCTGATGATGTCCTGCAGCGTCGATTTCGGGTCCAGCGGGGCACCTGTCTTTGCCATGTCGCAGGGGCGCGCGCATATCGTGTCCGTCGTGTCGGCCATGGGCACAGGCAATGTGAACGGCACGCGGACCGAGGTTTCGCTGGGCGCGTCGCTTGGGCCGCGCCTGACTGAATTGCGCGCCGCACTTGACGCGGGCGACCAACGGTTCATCCGTGCGCCTGCCGCCAACACCGCCACCCCGCGCGAGATGAGCAGTGGTGGCGGTGCGCGCTTCCTGCGTCCGTAAGCGAATTCAACAGCTTGTGAAGCGATCCTCAGGCTGCGGCCAATTGCATTCGCGGGGTCTTGAAACCGGCTGCCTCAATTCCCAATTCCAGATGTGTCGGGGGCCGATTGCGGACCCGGCACAACCCGAACTGCGCCTGTCCAGACCGGAAGGCGCGACCTTTGTATCGCTTCAAATGGAGGATGCTCATGCGTCGTTTTGATCCTACCCCACTCTACCGTGCGACCATCGGTTTTGACCGGATGGCCGATATGCTGGACCGTGTGATGTCTGCGGATTTGCAGGCCCCCAGCTACCCCCCCTATAATATCGAAAAGACAGACGAGAATGCCTATCGTATCTCGATTGCCGTTGCGGGCTTTGGCGCTGACGACCTGACGGTCGAGGTCAAGGAGAACGCGCTGGTCGTTGCCGGGCGCGGCGCGGATGACGAAAACGCCCGCACCTTCCTGCACCGCGGCATTGCCACGCGCGCCTTCGAGCGCCGCTTCCATCTGGCCGATCATGTGCGGGTGACAGGGGCGCGCCATGTCGATGGCATGCTGCATATCGACCTTGCGCGCGAATTGCCCGAGGCATTGAAACCGCGCCAGATCGCCATTTCGACCGAAGCGCCTGCGCGCACGCTGGTCGACTCAGAATCTGCGCCGCAACCTCAGGCCGCCTGACCCGAGAACGAGCGCCCCGTCTATCGGGGCGCTCATCCGAACCCTCGGGTAGCGGTGATATTGCCACTGTAGCTGTCCATCCCGGCAAGGGTTGCAGAGGTAAACCGGATTTCCGGGCGTGGTGGCAGTCCTGTCGCCTAACGACAGTATTCAGAATAATTTTATCGGTGCAGTGTCAGCGCCGGCCTGTTTTTGTGGCGGCGACTCCACCCAGAAACGCGCTTGGTGAAACAAGCAAATCAGAAATTGCTTGCCTTCTTTCGTAAAAGTGCCATCGTTGATCGGTTTTTCTGTGCTTGCAAGTGATCCAACCATCGGGGCGAGAACGTTAGAACCCCTTTTTTCGAGGTAATTCATGAGCTTCAATATCTTCTTTTCTGGCAGTTCGCCAGGAAAGGGTTTCTCCGAGAGCAGGAACAAATTGCGGCTTGGAGAATCCTTTCCCTCGTCAAAAGCTATCGATCACCTGAAATCGACGGCCATCGGCAGTGTTCGGACCCTCGCAGGTGATCCGACGTCAACAAACAGCGGGAGTGCGACGATTGCGCTCGCGCAGGGGGTCGGAGCCTTGCAACTGACCCGTATTCTCAAGGAAAGCATCGCGATACGCATGATCGCGGGCGAGGGGTCCATGCGGGTGCACGTCAAGAAAAAAGGCTGGTTCATAGATGACACCAATGCGAGAAATTTCATTCTATCCAGATCAATGGCTGATGATGAATTGATCGAAATGGTCAAGTTTCTGGGCAATAACGATCTGAATGCGATGGGTCCCTATTCTGCCTTGATCAAGGTGTTCGGTAGATTCAGCACGAAATGTGCCAACGGAAGGTTCTTGTGCATGGCAGAGTTCGAATTGTGATCATGCGTGCTGTGATGCGCAGGTTCAAGCCGGAATACAAATGAACGCCCCGCGATCCGGGGCGCTCATCTGCTTTCAATACTCTTTAAGAAATTGACTTGTTACCTGAAAGCCCGGTGCTGAAATTCTGTGCGCAACTATGCGCAGGCAGTGCGTGCGACTGTTCGATGCTGGTCCATGCGCCGCTGGCGCTTGGCCGCGCGTGACCAGGGCAGTGCCGGGATGTCGGCGCCAGCCTCGAGCACGAGATTGGCTATCCAGCGGTTGCGCGATGTGGTGTCCATGAGAAGTTCCTTCCGCTGTCGAGCAGTCTTTCCAAGATCATGCTTCTGAAAATGCACCTCGATTCGGGCGCAACTGCGGCGGTGGATGGGAGTTTGCAGGGCCATTCCGGCCCGATTGTGTCACAATCGGATGACAGAGATCAGCCGCCCGTAGTCGGCCTGCCCGTCATGGACTGACCGGCGGTAGGAATAAAAGCGTCCGGGGTCCTGATAGGTGCATTGCCCGATCCATGTGGCATTGCGCACACCCGCTTCGCGCAACCGGAACAGGCCAAAGCCCACAAGGTCGAACATGAATTTCTCGCCTGTGCCATTGATGAAAAAGCGCGAATAGCCCATGTCCTCGACCATGAAGGTCTCAAGGAATTCCGCCCCGACCTCATAGGCGCTCTGGCTGATGCAGGGGCCGATCACGGCACGGATGCGCGCGCGTTCGGCCCCCAGCGCTTCCATTGCGTCAATCGTGTTTTCCAGCACCCCGTCCAGCGCACCGCGCCAGCCTGCATGGGCCGCACCGATCACCTGTGCGTCGGTGTCAGCGAACAGGACCGGCTGGCAATCGGCGGTCAGGATACCCAGCGCTATTCCGGGCGTAGCCGACACCATGGCATCCGCCTGCGGGCGCGCGCCCGTGTCATCCGGCGGGGCGTCCAGCGTCACCACATCGCTGGAATGTGTCTGGTGAATGGTGACCAGCGCCTCGGGGGGGACCTGCATCGCTTCGGCAACGCGGGCGCGGTTCATGCGCACTGTGGCACTCTGGTCGGATGATCCGGCACCACAGTTCAGCCCAGCGAATATCCCCGAGGACGCGCCGCCGCGCCGGGTGAAAAACCCGTGGCGCAACGGGGTCAGCGAGTCAGAGGTCAGTATCTCCAGTGTCATGCGTCAAATCCCGGCGGGGCAGGGGCGTCGGCTGGGTATAGACCCAAGGCTTTGAACAGGTGACCCATTTCGCGGGCATGCGTCAAGCGTCGATGCGCCGCCAAATGCTGGTCCAGCGCAGGGCTGCTCAGGGTTCTGGCAAGCGCCTGCGCGCGCAAGGTGATGCCCAGACGCTCCAGCAGCACGCCTTGCGGCGTGAGGGGCGTCGCGCGCAAGGGGCAGGCGGCAAGGGCCAGCGCCTCGAAATCGACATGGGCCGTCAGGTCGGCGTCGCCCGGATGGGCAAGCGGGTCATCGAATCGGTGCCCGCGCAGGGCCTGCAACGTCTCGCCCCGGCTGCGCCAGTCGCCATAATCCACGATCAGCGCGAAACCGCCATGCGCTGCGATGCGCGCGCTCAACGCGGCGACAATCGGGCGGGCCGGGGCGCAGGTCTCGACAATCTGGCCGTCTTGCGTGTCGTCCAGCCGGTGCGCGAGCGCGGCAAGCGGGGCTGGCGGCGAAAGGCCAAAGGCCAGCGCGTCCCCGTCAACCCCGATCATGCGCTCGGCCCAGCCCGCGCCCTGACGCAGGAACTGGCGGATAGGCAGCGCATCGAAAAACTCGTTGGCAATCAGAAACAGCGGCTGGTCGGGCAATGTGTCGGCCATGTCGTGCCATTCGGGCGCAAAGGCCCCAAGGCGTTCGGCTTGCGCCGCGCGCAGGGGCGCAGAGGCCTCGACCAGATGTAGCGTGCAGGCGGCGTGAAAGCCCGGCACACGGGCCGTCGCGCGCAGCGCATCGGCCATCAAGGTGCCCCGTCCGGGGCCAAGCTCGGCCAGTGTAAAGGGGGCAGGTGCGCCCTGATCCAGCCAGACCTGTGCCATCAGCAGCCCCAGCACTTCGCCAAACATCTGGCTGATCTCTGGGGCGGTGGTGAAATCGCCCGCCACGCCCAGCGGGTCGCGGGTGGCGTAATAGCCGTGCTGCGGATGCAGCAGGCATTGGGTCATGTAATCGGCCACCGTCATTGGTCCCTGCGCGCGGATCTGACGCAACAGGGCCGTTTTCAGTGCCGTCATGCCGGACGCCTGCGCCAGAACAGGATCGCCACGCCCGCGATGATCATGGGCAGCGACAAGAGTTGACCCATCGTCAGCCCCAGTGGCCCAAGGCTGAGCACATGACCCAGCGGGTTGCCGGGCGTGATGAATTGCGCGTCGGCCTGCCGAAAGAACTCGACCGCGAAACGTCCCAGACCATAGCCTGCCACGAACACGCCCGTCAGCGCGCCCGGCGATTTCAGCCAGCCGCGCCGCCATGCCAGCCAGGCCAGCACGGCAAACAGGACCGCGCCTTCGAGCGCTGCCTCATATAGCTGAGTGGGGTGGCGCGCGCACAAGGGTTCTGTCCAGTCCCACGGGCAGGATTGCGCCTGCGGACCGGGAAAGACCACGCCCCAGGGCAGTGTCGTGGGGCGGCCCCACAATTCGGCATTGACGAAATTCGACAGGCGCCCCAGCCCGATTCCGATGGGGGCGACCAGCGCCATTGCATCGGCCACCTGCCAGGGCGGAACGCCATGACGGCGGCAGAAAATCAGCCCGGCCACGATCACCCCCGCAAAACCGCCATGAAAGGCCATGCCCCCTTCCCAGACGCGCAGGATCTCGGTCGGATTGGCAAGGTAGTAACCGGGCTGGTAAAACAGCACATAGCCCAGCCGCCCCCCCAGAATGACCCCCACGATGACATAGGTCAGCAACCCCTCGACCCGCGCAGGTGGCATGGGTGCCGTGTCGCCCGGCCACAGAGCGGGGCGCTGCATCAGCCGGTAGATGATCCACCAGCCCGCAAGGAAACCGGCGATATAGGCCAGCGCATACCAGCGCAGCGCAAAGGAAAAGCCGCCGATATCAATCGAGAAAATCTCGGGGCGCAGATCTGGGAACATTATGGCAAGAGGGGTCATCGCACCGCACATGAACAGGAGTTGCGACTGTCTGGCGCGGTCTGGCAGGGGAAGTCAACCTTGAGTTTCGCGCGATCAGGTCACATATAGGATGAAACCGGTTTCTCGAAAGGCCACCAAGATGCAGACCCGCAACCGTTTCCTCGACGATGTGTCGCAACTGATGACGAACGCGATGGGCGTGGCGCAGGGCGCACGGACCGAGGCCGAGACTGCCGTCAAGAGCCTGATGGACCGCTGGCTGGCGGATCGTGACTTTGTCACGCGCGAGGAATTTGACGCTGTGCGCGCGATGGCGCAGAAAGCACGCGAGGAAAACGAAGCGCTCAAGGCCCGGATTGCCGCACTCGAAGGGGCCACCAAGACGGATTGAAACGGGGCCGCGCGATCTGCCGATCCGTAGTGTGGGTGATTCACCCACACAGCGCGAAGTCAAACAGCGAAACGACACCAGCGCGTCATGCGCGCGGCATTCAGGCAAGCGCTTTGCCCAGCCTTGGCAGCTTTGCACGTTTCAAAAGCGCGCGCAGGTTCTGATCGCGCCCTGACAGGTCTTCGGTGCGCCGGTGCGCGGCTCTGACCGCAGCCTCGACCACATCGGGCAGATCAAGCCAGCATTCCATCAGGAAATCATCAGGGCTCTGCGCCGTGATCCCGTCGGCGGCCAGTTCGCGCTGCGGGAAATCACGCATATTCAGGGTCACGATGCGGGCCGCACCCCCTGCGATGGCCGTTGCCAGCACATGTACATCGGCTGGGTCGGGCAGCCAGAGCCGCGCCTCGATGGTCGGATCGGTGGCGATTTCGGCATCCCGCCAGCGCGCGCGCAGGGCTGCGATCTCGCCGCTGGCAATCGCTTCGCCGGGCGTGCCCAGCCGCGCGGCAGCGCGCTGCCATTCCGCCAGTATCCGGGCCGACCACAGCGGCGTGAACGCGCCGCGCGCAGCCACGTCGATCAGGATTTCGCGCAGCACGCTTGGATAAAGCACGCAGGCGTCCAGCACTACCCTCATGCGTTCAGGCGGTAGAACACGGCCTTCAGATACCCGCTTTCAGCCAGTTGGGGCAGTTGCGGATGGTCGGGCCCGGCAAAGCCTGTATGGATCAGTTGCGCCCGCCGCCCGCCGCGCCCTATGCCGCGTGCGCAGGACGTGCGAAAGGCGGTCAGATCGACGGCATGCGAACACGAACACAGCCCCAGATACCCGCCGGGGACGACCAGCGGTGCCGCAAGGCGCGCCACGCGTTCATAGGCACGCAGACCGGCAGCGAGGGCCTCCTTGTTGGGGGCAAAGGCGGGTGGGTCGCAGACCACTAGATCGAAAACTTCGCCCTCTTGGGCCAGTGCCTCCAGCGTCGCAAAGGCGTCGCCCTGCCGCGTCGCAAAGCGCGCGTCAAGGCCGCTGGCCTTTGCGCCTGCCTCGGCCAGTGCCAGTGCTGGCGCGGAACTGTCCACGGCCAGTGCGCCCTTGGCACCGCCCGCAAGTGCAGCCAGTGCAAACCCGCCCACATGGCTGAACACATCCAGCACCCGCGCGCCCCCGGCCAACCGCGCGGAAAAGGCGTGGTTCTCGCGCTGGTCAAAGAACAGGCCGGTCTTTTGCCCGCCCATGAGGTCGGCCATATAGGTCGCGCCATTCATCGGCACCGGCACCGGCGCGTCCAGCGTCCCGCGATGCAGCGCGGTTTCATCGCTCAGCCCTTCCAGTGCGCGTGCCCGGCCCGAGGCATTCTTGACGATGGTTGTGACCCCTGTCACCTCGGTCAGTGCTGCGGCGATCATGTCGAAATGACTGTCGGCCCATGCGGCATTCGGCTGAATGACGGCGGCATCGCCAAAGCGGTCAATCACGACACCGGGCAGGCCATCGGCCTCGGCATGGACAAGCCGGTAGAACGGGGCATCATACAACCGCGCGCGCATGTCCAGCGCGCGCCGCAACCGGTCCGCGACCCAAGCGCTGTTGATCTGTGCGTCCGGGTCGCGGTCCATCATCCGGCCTATGATCTTCGATCCCGGGTTGACCGTCACCACCCCCATCGCGCGCCGCTCGCCATCTTCCAGCAGCGCAAAACTGCCTGCGGGCAGGGCACGCGTGCGCCGGTCGGTGACGACCTCATTGGCGAATACCCACGGAAACCCGTGCCGGATGGCACGGGCTTCGGCCTTGGGTTTCAGGCGGAGTATGGGCAGGTCTTGCATGGGGCGATCCTCTCGCAGGCTGGCTGATGCCTTATGCGAGGGGGGCGGGTTTGGAAAGCCCCGCGCGCCCCGGTATCTTTCAGCCGCGCACAGGTGCGCCGCCGTGAGGGATGAGCGCGATCAGCCGAAATGCGACGCTCCGCAGGCCTGCGGCAAACCATGCCGCGCGCATGCGGCGCGCTTCGAGTTCCAGCGAGGTTGCATCCAGTGGGTGAAAGGGGCGGGGGGCAGTCATCGTGGTATCCTTGGGCTATGTCAGCCCGTCATATAGGTGGCCCTGTCGTGCAATGTGACTGGTGATTTTGCAGTCCCGCCATGTGCTGCGCTCATGGCTTGCGCTCTTGCATTGAACCGTTAGCGCTAACTGACTATATCTGACTCAGTGATTCCCGCATGTTCAGGCACAGGAGGCGTTGATGCCCCTTCACCCCACCATCGAAGCTGTGACCGAGCGCATCCGCGCCCGGTCGAAAACCCGTCGCGGTGCCTATCTGGACCGGATGCGCGCAGCGGCCGACGCAGGCCCGGTTCGCGCGCATCTGTCCTGCGGCAATCAGGCGCATGCCTATGCCGCGATGGGGCCCGACAAGGACACGCTGGCGGGGGGACGCGCGCCCAATCTCGGGATTGTCACGGCTTATAACGACATGCTGTCGGCGCATCAGCCCTTCGAGCATTACCCCGACAAGATCCGGCACGCCGCCCGCGCTGCCGGTGGCACGGCACAGGTGGCAGGCGGCGTGCCTGCCATGTGCGACGGGGTGACACAGGGCCAGCCCGGCATGGAATTGTCGCTGTTTTCGCGCGATGTGATTGCGCTGTCGGCAGGTGTGGCGATGTCGCATAACTGTTTCGATGCGGCCATGTGGCTGGGTGTCTGTGACAAGATCGTGCCGGGGTTGGTGATTGCGGCGGCCACGTTCGGGCATGTGCCAGCGGTGTTCGTGCCAGCAGGCCCCATGACCAGCGGCCTGCCCAATGACGAAAAGGCCAAGGTGCGCCAGCAATTCGCGCAAGGGCAGATCGGGCGTGACGAATTGATGGCCGCCGAGATGGCCAGCTATCACGGCCCCGGCACCTGCACTTTCTATGGCACGGCGAATACCAACCAGATGCTGATGGAGTTCATGGGCCTGCACCTGCCGGGTGCGGCCTTTGTCAATCCGGGCACACCGTTGCGCGAAGCGTTGACAGTTGCGGCGACTGAACGCGCGCTGGCGATCACGGCGCTGGGCAATGATTACCGGCCCGCCGGGCAGGTGCTGGACGAGCGGGCCTTTGTCAACGGGATGGTCGGGCTTATGGCAACAGGTGGCTCGACCAACCTGGTGCTGCATCTGCCCGCCATGGCGCGGGCTGCCGGGATCGAACTGGCGCTGGAGGATTTCTCCGAGATTTCGGATGCCGTGCCGCTGATGGCCAAGGTCTATCCCAACGGGCTGGCGGATGTGAATCATTTCCATGCGGCGGGTGGTCTGGGCTACATGATCGGCGAGTTGCTGGGTGCCGGGCTGTTGCATGACGATGTCTGCACTGTGGCGGGGGACGGGCTGGCGCGCTATGCGCAGGAACCCAAGCTGAAGGATGGTGTGCTGGTCTGGGAAGATGGCGCGGGCGCCACGCTGAATGACCGCATCCTGCGCCCCGCGCGCGATCCGTTCCAGAAGGCAGGCGGGCTCAGGCAGCTTTCCGGCAATCTGGGGCAGGGCGTGATCAAGACCTCTGCGGTGGACCCGTCGCGCCATGTGATCGAGGCCCCGGCCCGCGTTTTTCACGATCAGGCCAGCGTCAAGGCGGCGTTTCAGGCGGGCGCCTTCACGGGCGATGTGGTGGTCGTGGTCCGGTTTCAGGGGCCCGCCGCGAATGGCATGCCGGAACTGCACTCGCTGACGCCGATGCTGGCAGTGTTGCAGGACCGGGGCTACAAGGTGGCGCTGGTGACCGACGGGCGCATGTCCGGAGCTAGTGGCAAGGTCCCCGCCGCGATCCATGTCGCCCCCGAAGCGGCCAAGGGCGGTCCGTTGGCCTGCGTGCAGGATGGCGATATGGTGCGGCTGGATGCCGTGACCGGGCGGCTGGACGTGCTGGCCCAGGGGTTCGCCGCGCGTACGCCCGTGGAGGCTGATCTCAGCGCCAATGACCACGGCATCGGACGCGAGTTGTTCGCGGCCTTCCGGGCGCATGTGGGCGATTCGACGCAAGGGGCCGGGGTCGTCGTCTGATATCCCGCGCGACCGGAGGGCGC
>SKRW01000061.1 GCA_007118295.1 Paracoccaceae bacterium
CTGCGCTGCCGTGGCGGCGACGCGCCCGCCGACCATGGCATAATAGATGCCCTCGCCAGAACTGGGCGCGACCACGCCCGCCGCATCGCCTGCCAGCACCACATCGCGGCCGTTGTCCCAGCGATCCATAGGGTGCAGCGGTATCGGTGCGCCCTCGCGCCGGATCGTTTCACAGCCCTCCAGCCCTGACATCTTGCGCAGCGCGGCAGTGGCCTGTTTCAGATCGGCTTCTGGCTTTTCAGTTCCCATGCCGACACTGGCATGCTGCCCATGCGGGAACACCCAGCCATAGAAATCGGGGCTGATACGGCCATCGTAAATGACGTCACAACGATCCGGGTCGTAAACATCATTGGCAGGCGGGGCCTTGATGATCTCGTGATAGGCGATGACATAGGGGATCTTGTCCCCCCCCGGCACTTCGGCTCGCGCGACATTCGAGCGCGCGCCATCCGCGCCGATGACCAGCCGCGTGCGGCTGCGCTGCTCGGTGCCTGTTGCCTTTTCGCGCCAGACGACATGCGTGCCATCAACGTCACGCTCGATGCGCAGGAATGTCCCGGTCAGACGCGTCGCCCCATGCTCCACCGCCCGGTCACGCAGAAATTCGTCAAAATGCTCGCGGTCCACCATTCCGACAAAGCCGTTCTCGATGGGAATATCGACCGCCCGACCGGTGGGCGAGATCATGCGCGCTGTTGTGATCCGGGCCACGACCTGAGTCATCGGAATATCGAAATCCGCAATCGCGCGCGGCGGGATCGCACCGCCGCAAGGCTTGATGCGCCCGGCCCGATCCAGCAGCGCAACACGCTTGCCCGCGCGCGCCAGATCATCGGCGGCAGTGGCACCCGATGGGCCGCCGCCCACGACAAAGACATCAAATTCCATCTGTCATTCCCCCGGAACAAGCTGTGCCGCACGGGGCACCATGATGCGCGCAGCCAGCAAGGCCGACGCCACGAAGATTGCTGCCTGCACGGAAAACACCGCGCCAAAGGCTTCGGCCACAGGTAGTAGGGTGCGCGCCAGATCGACCAGCGCCGCCCCGGTCAGGCCGCCAAACCCGGCGGCAATCGCCTGACTGGCCCCCCACAGGCCCACGCGCGTGCCTTCGCGCCGGTCGCGCCCCTCGCCGGCCAGTTGCATCATCGACCCGATGGCCGCGACTGCAAACATCCCGTTGAAAAAGCCAAGCGCGACCACCAACGGCACCAGTGGCAAGGCCAAGGCGCTGGAGGACGCAATCGCCATCAGCACCAGGGCCGACCCCATGCACCCCGTGACGACCCAGAATCGCAGACTGCCCAGCCGCAACCCCGACGCGGCGACCCCGACCAGCACCATGCCCAGAAACACGCCGCCATTCTGCGCGCCTGACATTTGCGTGGACTGCCCCGGAGTGTAGCCAAAGACGAGGCCGGCATAGGGCTCAAGGATCAGTTCCTGCATGAAATAGGCGGTCATCGACAGAAACACGAAAAAGGTGAAATGCCGCGCGCGCGTGTCTGCCCATATCTCGGCAATTCCGTCCCGAAAGCGCGCGGGCGGCGGGGCCGGGCGCGTGATGACGCGCCGCTCTATGCCCCAGACAGCGAGTATCGACAGCACAACCGCACCTGTGCAGATGATCGCGACGATCACCAGCAACCGCGCGTGGCTGTAAGGGTCAAGAAACTTGCCTGCCGTTATCGCCGTCAGCGCGATGCCCGCGATCATCATCAGCCATGTGATGGTCGCCGCCGCCGGACGCCGGGACTCGGCCGTGGCGGTTGCCAGCAAGGCCAGCAGCGATGTGCCTGATGCCCCGACACCCAGCCCGATCACGATATAGGCCACGACCGACAGTGCCAGCCCCAATGCCAGATTGCTTTCCAGCACGGGAATCGCCAGTGTCGCCCCAACCCCGCCAAGCGCCAGCATGCCCATGCCCGCGATAATCCAGCGCGTCCGGTTTCCGCCCTGATCGGCCAGAAAGCCCCAGTTGGGCCGGGTAATCTGCACCCCGTAATGCAGGGCGACCAGAAACCCCGGCAAAACCACCGGCAGCGACAATTCCACCACCATCAGGCGGTTCAAAGTTGATGTCATGAGCACGACAATCGCACCCAGACAGGCCTGCACCAGACCAAGGCGAAAGATCTGGACCCAGGACAGTGTCATGCACCAAGCCCCCGCAGCGCGAACGCAGCTACCATCATGCCCAGAACATACGGCCCAACGCCTGTGCCATTGAACCAAGGTGCCAGCTTTGCAGGGTCTTTACGCCAACGCCCCAGCGCCCATATCTGCACGCCAATGCCAAGCGCGATGATACCGGCGTGGGCGGGTGCGCCCCAGATCAGCAGCAGAAACACCACGACCAGTTGTGCCAGCACCATCACCGTGCCCGCGACCGTGGCCGCATCCACCGGCCCCAAAGTCACCGGCAGGGATTTCAGGCCCATCTGGCGGTCGCCCTCGATCGCCTTGAAGTCATTGATTGTCATGATGCCATGCGCGCCCAGACCGTAGAGCAGCGCGATGGCGACAATCTCGAATCGTGGTGCGCCTGCGGCGATGACGGCTGCACCTGTAAACCACGGCAGCGACTCGTAGCTCAGGCCCACCAGCCCCGGCCCCCACCACCCCGAGCGTTTCGCGCGCACTGGTTCGGCGGAATAGGCCCATGCGGCCAGAACGCCGACGACCGTCGCGCCAAACCCCCAAGGGCCAAGCTGCCAGCCCACTGCCAGCGCCAGCACGCTCATGGCCAGCGCGATATACAACCCCCAGCGCCCCGGAATACGCCCCGATGGAATCGGGCGGTTTGGTTCATTGATCGCGTCCACATGCCGGTCGCACCAGTCATTCGCGGCCTGCGACATGCCACAGACGATCGGGCCAGCCAGCAGAACACCCAGAACGACAAGCGCCCAGCTTTCGGGCCAGATACCCACCGAAATGATGCCACACAGATAGGCCCACATCGGCGGAAACCATGTGATCGGTTTGATCAGTTCCAGCATGGCGCGGGGTTGCGGCAGACCGGACGGGTTAGGGCGGGTGTCAAGACTCATCTGGCTCATGCTGTAAACTTTGCCTGACATTCCTGATTGCATCAAGTGTTAATTCAATCTGACAGTGCGCGAGTTGCCGCGCATGCCGCGTGCGGTGGCTTGTGAGGCGTTGAAGTCTGCTTATCTATCTCTGAACCGACGCCGGAGACCGCTGTGAAACTGCGATACATTTTCCCTGTTGCCCTTGCGCTGAGTGCCGGGCCCGCACTGGCTGACCAAAGCGCACATGCAGCGGCGCTGCCGCTATCAGAGATCGTCGCGGCACTGGAAAACAGGTATGACATTCAGTTCATCGACGGGATCGAATGGGATGATGGCGGGTATTGGGAAATTGAATTCTTTACCAGTGACGGTGCCAATGTCGCATTGAAGATTGATCCGGTGACAGGCGAGCCTCGCGCCTGATCTGAGAGTTACGCCGGACCGATCTGGAACAGACAAGCCGGCGCACCAGCGCCCGAACAACTACGCTCTAGCACCTGCACATCAGGCCAGACCAGCGCGCTGAACAGACGGGTAAACACGGCAACATGCCAATCACAGACCGGGCCTTCCGAGGGGCCCTGCGCGAGCGGGTTGTCTGCAATCTCGAAGATCAGCGGCCTGTGGCTGACCACCCGGAACTTGCCCGACCCGGCAAAGGTCCAGGCATGTTTTGCAATCGCCGCAGATAGCAGCCGCGCGCCCGCCCATGCCGGAAGCGCCCGGATCAGCCATTGCGCCGCATGCGGAATCCGGTGCGCGAGGATGTAGTCTCCCGTCGCCAGACCAGCCTTTGACTGTATGTCATGTGCACGGTCAGGCAGAAATAACCGCACGGCATGGTGAAGCCGCGCAAC
>SKRW01000159.1 GCA_007118295.1 Paracoccaceae bacterium
GACCTCTTCGAAACACTCGACCTGCCGAAACCCACCTGACAGCGCTCTTGTTGTAACATTTTTGGCCATTCGGCCTAAATGAAATCATACACTTATCGATTTTGCTGATGAACTTGGGGGGTCAGGCCGAAAGGGCATATGTCCTGTGCCGTTTTGCACGCGGCATCCGGGGATATCGGCATGGCCAGATCTTGCATCCGAGGGCTGACACGGCGCCAGACAACACACCCGACGCACAGGCCCGGATGATCGCGGCACAAGCACGCATCAGCCCGGTGGGCGGGGTTTCGACGCTTTGCGCCGACGCGCATCCGCGCCCCACAGGGCCAGCCCAACGCCGCCCAGAATGCCCGCAGAGCACAGGACCAGCCGCAGTGTCAGTGGCTCGGCGATGAAGATCACGCCACCAGCGGCGGCAATTGCGGGCACTGTCAGTTGAACATAGGCGGCGGTACTGCGCGCCAGCGCGGGTAAAACGCTGTACCAGATCGCATAGCCCAGACCCGACGCCAGCGCCCCGGACGCGATGGCATAGAGCCAGCCCGCAAGGCTTGTGGTCTGTGCCAGCAACCCCGGCAGGATCAGAATGAGTGCGATGGGCAGGCAGCGGAGGAAATTGCCACCCGTATCGACAAGCGGGGCGCGCGATCCGCGTCCGATCAGGGTATAGGCCGCCCATGCGCCCCCTGCGAAGATCATCAGTGCTGCGCCAAACGGGTCAGGTGCTGTCAGGCCCGGCATCAACAGCAGCACAAGAAACACGATTGCCACCGAGAACCCCGCCCATTCGACCAGATCGGGCCTATCACCCCTGCTGATGGCCCAGCCAAGCATCCCGACCTGAACGGCGGCAAAGAGCAGCAATGCGCCAGTTCCCGCCCCGAGTTCCAGATAGGCGTAGGAAAACGCGATGGCATACAGAAAGAGGGCGACAGCGCCGCCCAGGCTGCCGCCAAGCTGGCCCCAGCGTGGCGCGGTCCCGCGATAGGCGAGGATCAGCGCCAGCATCACTGCGCCCGACGCAAGCCGGATACCGGTATAGCTGAGCGCATCGGCCTCGGACTGAGCCAGAGCGAGCCGGTTGAGAACCGAATTCGCCGCAAAGGCCACCATGGCGAGGGCTGTGAACAGCGCGAGCTTCAATGCTGATACATGCGCCATGCTGCCGGCCCCCTCCGGCTGCTACCAGCCTTTCGCCCATCGCGGCTAGCAGATGCGTGTCTGACGGGCAAGCAATGCTGCCCGTCAGATCGGTGAGATCACGCGGCGCGAACGGGCCAACCGGAATGGCTGACTGTGCCCTGCACGCGATTGCCAGATGGGTATTGCCCCACAATAGGCGCACCTGCATGCCCCGTCTGCCCAACGCGCGCGACGTGCGCAATGGCCCGGCGGATGCGCCGCTCGCGGTGTATTCCGGCACTGGGTCAGACGTAGCGGTTGACCAGGTTTTCCAGCTTCTCCTGCTTGCCAGACCGGGGCTGCGGATCGATCCCGCGTGCGAGGACATCTGCGGCAATGCTGTCCAGATCCCCTGTCAACAATGCGCGGGCCTCTGGTTGCTGCCAACCGGCGTACCGCGCGGTTCGCGCTGCTTCCAGTTTGCCATCCTCCAGCATCTCGGCAGCGGCCCTGAAACCACGCGCACAGACATCCATTGCCCCTGCATGCGCAAGTATCAGATCTTCGGGGTCCAGCGACTGGCGCCGCAGCTTGGCGTCGAAATTCGTGCCGCCCGTGGTAAACCCGCCAGCGCGCAGGATTTCATAATAGGCCATGGCGATTTCCGGCGTGTTGTTGGGGAACTGGTCCGTATCCCAGCCGGATTGGTAGTCATTGCGGTTCATGTCGATCGAACCGAACACGCCAAGGCTGGCAGCAAGGGCGATCTCATGCTCGAAACTATGGCCCGCGAGGATTGCGTGACCCTGCTCGATATTGACCCTGACCTCTTTCTCCAGTCCATAGCGCTGCAGAAACCCGAAGACTGTGGCCACGTCATAATCATATTGGTGCTTGGTCGGTTCCTGTGGCTTGGGTTCCAGCAGGATCGTGCCTTTGAATCCGATCTTGTGCTTGTAGTCCACAACCATGGACAGAAAGCGGCCCATTGCATCCAGTTCATGCGCAAGATCGGTGTTCAGCAGGGTTTCATACCCTTCGCGCCCCCCCCAAAGAACGTAGTTTTCCCCGCCCAGCCGGTGCGTGGCGTCGATGCAGGTCTTGACCGTCGCTGCGGCAAAGGCAAACACATCGGGGTCGGGGTTGGTCGCAGCACCCGACATGTAGCGGCGGTGGCTGAACAGATTGGCCGTGCCCCAGAGCAGTTTCGGCCCGCCCGCGTCCATCTTGGCGGCGAAATATTCGGTCATCTCTTCCAGATTGCGGGTGTTTTCCGCAAATGATGCACCTTCGGGGCGCATATCGGCATCATGGAAACAAAAATAGGGCACATTCAGGATGCGGAACATCTCAAAGGCGGCATCGGCCTTCATCTTGGCGTGGCCCATCGTGTCGCCGAACCAGGGCCGCAGAAAGGTCTGCCCGCCGAACGGGTCGCCGCCCGGCCATGCAAAACTGTGCCAGTAGCAGGCCGCGAAGCGCAGATGCTCTTCCATCCGGCGACCCAGCACGATCTCGTCGGGATTGTAGTGGCGGAAACAGAAATCACTGTCACTGTCAGCGCCCTGATAGCTCAGTTGCGGGATGCCTGCGAAAAAATCGGTCATGAGAGTTCCTTGATTGCCTGTTGCGCCGCACGGTAGCGGCGATACCCGTCAGAGAAAGCCGCGCTCAGGCCCTGATCGGGGGTGAATTCGCGCGCAATGGGTGGCAGGGTCATTGCCTCGGGGCCTGCGCCGGTTGCGGCCATCAGGCCCAGACGTGCAGCCCCCAGTGCCGCGCCATGATCGCCGGTTTCGGGTTCCAGAATGGGCAGGTCCAGCGCCGTGGCAAGCGCACTCAGCCAGTATTCGGACCGCGCGCCCCCCCCTGCGGCCAGCAAGACATCAAGGCGCGTGCCGGTCGCCGCCAGCGCCTGCTGGCAATCCTTCAGCGCGAAGACCACCCCTTCCAGCACCGCCCGCGTGACGGCCTGTCGGTCGGTTGCGTGGTCCAGCCCGACAAAGCCCGCGCGGATAGCCGCATCATTCAGCGGGGTCCGTTCGCCGCCCAGATAGGGCAGGAACACTGCACGGCCCGGTGATTGCAGCGCGCCCAGACCCGCGGTCAGATCGGCAGGGCTGGCACCGACGATCCCTGCAAACCAGTTCAGCGCGTCCGTTGCGGCCAGGATCACACCCATCTGGTGCCATGTGCCCGGCAGCGCGTGGCAGAACGTGTGCACAGCCGTTTCGGGTGCCGGTGCGTAGCCGTCGGTTGCGGCGAACAGCACGCCCGAGGTGCCAAGGCTGACAAAGCCCTGCCCTGCGTGCGCGACGCCCAGACCGATGGCCGTGGCCGCGTTGTCGCCCGCCCCGCCCGCAACCGGGATGCCCGCTTGCATGCCGAAATCGGCGGCCACAGCCCCCCGCAACCCGCCGGAAGACTGGGTGCCTTCGACCAGTGCGGGCATCTGCGCGCGCGTCATGCCTGACGCGCCAAGCAAGGCATCCGACCAGTCGCGCGCGCCGACATCCAGCCAGCTTGTCCCGGCGGCATCCGACATCTCGGCCACGTGCGCGCCGGTCAGCCACAGGCGCAGATAGTCTTTCGGCAGTAGCACCCTGGCCACCTGTGCAAACAGGTCCGGTTCTTCGTCTGCCATCCAGACCAGTTTCGGCGCGGTAAAGCCCGGAAAGACGATGTTGCCGCTGACGGCGCGAAACTGCGGATCGGCGTCCAACCGGGCCGCCTGCGCGTTGGCGCGGGTGTCATTCCACAATATGCACGGGCGCAGCACCGTGTCGGAGGCATCCAGCACAGTTGCGCCGTGCATCTGCCCCGACAGCCCGATCCCCTTGATGGCGGCCATGTCCGTTCTGGCCGATAGCGCGCGCAACACGGCCTGTACGGCCACGATCCATGCCGCGGGGTCCTGTTCCGACCAGCCCGGCGCCGGGCGCGACACTGATAGCGGCGCGACAGCTTCTGTCACCACCGCGCCCGTGGCGTCGATGACCAGCCCTTTCAGCCCGGAGGTGCCCAGATCAAGTCCAAGATACATTACGCTGCCTGTTCCGCTTTCTTGCCCATGATGATCATCGACAGGATGTCATCTTCGGTCACATCCCCGACCCGCTCTGTCCCGATAAGCTGGCCGTTCTTCATCACGCTGACACGGTCGCACAGCGCCATCATCTCGCGCGTGTCATGGCTGATCAGGAAAATGCCAAGCCCCTGCGCCTTCAACTCCATGATCAGGTCGGCCACCATCTTGGTTTCATGCACACCCAGAGCGGCAGTGGGTTCGTCCATGATCAGGATGCGGGCGTTGAAATAGACCGCGCGCGCGATTGCCACGGACTGGCGTTGCCCACCTGACAGCGCACTGACCGGATCAGCCACTTTCTTGAAATTGGGATTCAGGCGCGCCATGATCTTGCGCGTCTCGGATTCCATGCGGCTGTCGTCCAGAAAACCGAACATGGTGCGCAATTCGCGCCCCAGAAACAGGTTGGCGGGCGCGGGCAGGTTGTCGGCCAGCGCAAGGGTCTGGTGAATCGTCTCGATATTATAGGCGCGGGCGTCGCGGGGGTTGTCGATCAAGGCAGGCTTGCCATCAATCAGGATCTCGCCGCTATCGGCCTTGTAGGCCCCTGACAGGATCTTGATCAGGGTCGATTTGCCGGCCCCGTTATGGCCCAGCAGACCCACGACCTCGCCGGGGTACAGGTCGATGGAGACATCATCGACAGCTTGCACCCCGCCAAAGGAAATCGAGATATTGCGCATTTCGACCAGTGGTGTGGCAGTCATGGCTCAGCCCCTTCCAGTTCGGCGACGGTAGATGATGTCGATCAGCACGGCCAGCACCAGAACACTTCCCACGACGATATTCTGCAGCGGCGCATCAACGCCGACCATGGCCATGCCCGATTGCAGCGACTGCATGATCAGCGCACCAAGGATCGCGCCATAGATCGTCCCGATGCCGCCTGCCAGGGCTGTGCCGCCGATCACTGCTGCCGCGATCACCCGCAATTCGTCCAGTGTGCCGATATCGTTCGAGTGGTTGGTCAGGCGCGCCGAGGCGACAACCGCCGAGATTGCACACAGCACCCCCATTATGGCAAAGACCTTGACCGTCAGCAGGCGGGTATTGATGCCCGACAATTCGGCGGCCTGCGGGTTGCCACCCGTGGCGAAGATATACCGCCCCAACGCCGTGCGGCGCGCCACCACCGTCATGACAATCGCCACCATGATCAGCAGCAGGACCGAGAACGGCAGCCCATAGCCAGCCGTAAACCCTTCGGGCATCACTTCGCCGCGCGCCTCGAATTCGCGGCGCAGCCGGGCCGCAGGCACCTGATACGAGTTCAGGACCGCAATGAACCCGAGGATCGCCCCGGCAATGATGGCGCCCAATGCGCACTCGGCCCAGATCGGCTTTACCGGAAAATCGTGGCGCTGCTTGTCGCGCCGTTTTGCCCAGAGCGATGCCAGCGCCGCGAGCGTCGCAAGGATGCCGACCACCCAGGACCAGAATTCGCCCATGGTCCCGTTGATGCCGCCGAACATCTGGAATGTCTGGTCCAACGGGCCAATGGTCTGGCCATTGGTCAGATACCACGCCACATTGCGCCAGACCAGCAGCCCGCCCAGTGTGACAATGAACGCCGGGATCAGCAGGTATCCCGACAGATACCCCTGAAACGCCCCGACCAGTGCGCCTGTCAGGATGCCCGCGCCAATGGCCAGCCACGGGATCAGTGGGTGGCCCAGCGGCAGGCCCAGCAGTTGCGGCAGCCACGCGGTCTGCATCATCGCCATCACTGCCGAGCAGGTGGCAAGCAAGGCCCCGACCGACAGGTCGATATGGCGAGTAACGATGACGAACACCATACCCGTGGCCATGATCGCCACACTGACAGTCTGGATCGTCAGGTTGAAGATATTGCGCGGGGTCAGAAAGCGGCCATCGGTCAGCACGTTGAAGACAACAGCGACCAGAACAAAGGCACCGATCATGCCCAGCAGGCGGGTGTCCAGTTCCAGCGTTTCGGTTAGCCTGACGCGCGCGCGGGTCCTGGCCGTGCTCGGGGCGGCGCTTGCGGATGTGTCGGGGGTGCTCATGTGCTTTGCCTGCCATTGGGCGGGTGCGCGAAACGATCGTGCCCGCGAAACAGAGAGGCGGCAGCAGGCTGCCGCCTCGTTGATCATAGGGTTATGGCGCGTCTCAGTCGCAGGGTGCCGGGCCGCCACTGACGCCCTGACAGAGCGCCTCAAGGCTGATCCAGCCTGCATCCACAACAAGGCTCAGATTGTCGCTGGTGATCGGAACAGGCTCCAGGAACATCGACACCATTTCCGTACCGGCAGGTGATGTCCACATGCCCGCACCCTCGATATCGGCCATCGCGGTGCCACCGGCCAGTTGCACGGCAATCTCTGCGGCTGCACGCCCCAGATCACGGGCATCTTTCCAGACGGACACTGTCTGCGTGCCAAGTGCAATCCGGTTCAGCGCGGCATGATCGCCATCCTGCCCCGAAACCGGTATTCCGTCCATGCCCTGCGCCGTCAGCGCGGCCACGACACCGCCTGCCGTGCCATCATTCGAGGCAACGACCGCGTCAACCGCGTTGTCCTGCGCGGTCAGGATCTGCTCCATGTTGCGCTGTGCGTTGGCGGGCAGCCAGCCATCGGTATAGGCTTCGTCGACGATGGTAATGTCACCGGCGTCAATGGCCGCCTGCAGAATTTCCTGCTGACCACCGCGCAGGAAGTCGGCATTGGGATCGGTCGGCGACCCCTTGATCATGACGTAATTGCCGCTTGGTTGCTGTTCAAGCACGGCGCGCGCCTGCATCCGGCCCACTTCGACATTGTCAAAGGTCAGGTAGAAGGCCCGGTTATCTTCGATCAGGCGGTCATAGGCGATGACGGGAATGCCCTCATCCGCGGCGGCCTGCACGGCGGGGCCAATGGCAGCGGCATCCTGCGCCAGCACGATCAGCGCATCCACACCTTGCGTGATCAGGCTTTCGATGTCGGAAAGCTGCTTGGACGAGGATGATTGCGCATCCGTGGACGCGTATGTGGCCCCGGCAGCATCCAGTGCTGTGCGAATGGCCGCTTCGTCAGTCTGCCAGCGCTCTTCCTGAAAGTTGGACCAGCTAACGCCGATCGTCAGCGATTGAGCAAACGCAGACCCGCTGAACCCCACGGTTGCCGCGACAGCGGCGGCGAGAATTTTGTTCATGTGTTCCTCCCTGAAACAAATCGGATCGAAAACATGATTCCCGATCAGACTGAAACACTCTGCCATATATTTTTTAGCTGTCAAATTATTAATCTTGGATTTCGCGCCGATCCGGCAAGATTACCGCGCAAGGAGTCGTTTTTCCTTGCATGATTCGACGGATAGCGGCTTTATTACTTTTGCTGATGAACTTAATACAGGGTGATGAGGCCGAAGTGGGCGCAGCAGACGATCAGACACACCCCGCTCCGCGCGATGCCCCTGTGGCAGGATGCGGCCCCCTATTGACGAATATCGCGCCGACGCCGCGCCCCTTGCGCCATATCCTGTTCGATTTCGTCCGCGCGCATGGACGCACGACGCGCGCGGAAATGGGGCGTGCCCTTGGGATCAGCGCAGCGTCGGTCAGCGCCGCAACCAGCGATCTGATTTCAGAAGGGCTGTTGCGCGAAACCCCCATCCCGCCAACCCCCGAAAGCCCCCCTCCGCGTTCAAGCAGGGGGCGACCACCGGTCGAGTTGCAGGTCGCCGCCGAAGCCCATCATGTGATCGGCATGAAGCTGGGCGACCAGCGCCATACGGCCGTCCTGAGCGATTTCGCAGGCAGGCGCATCGCCGAGGCCCGGCTTGCGACCCGTCCCAACCGGAAAAGCGCGGCCATCCTGATCGCCGAGGCCCGCGCGCTGATGGATCATCTGCTGACCGGTCAGGGCATGGTTCGGGCGGATATCAGTTGCGTCGGCGTCGGTATGGCCGGCATGGTGGATTTCACGACCGGCGATGTGCCGTGGTCGCCCATGCTCGATTCGCCCGGAACGGCCCTGCGCGCGCGGTTCGAATCCGCGTTCGGCCTGCCCACGTTTCTGGACAATGACGCAAATCTGCTGACTTTGGCGGAATTATGGTTCGGGGGCGGGCGCAGCAAATCCGACTTTGCCGTTGTGACCATCGAGCACGGGGTCGGGATGGGGCTGGTCCTCTTCAACCAGCTTTACCGGGGCGCGCGCGGCGTGGGCATGGAACTGGGCCATACCAAGGTGCAACTGGATGGCGCGCTGTGCCGGTGCGGCAAGCGTGGCTGTCTGGAAGCCTATGTCGCTGACTATGCTCTGGCGCGCGAGGCCGCGACGGCACTGGACCAGCATGCCAGCCTGTCCGAAAGCCCGCTTGCCCTGCTCGAAGAACTGTTCGCCGAGGCACGGCGCGGAAACGAGGCCGCCTTGTCGATCTTTCGCCGCGCCGGGCGGTATCTGGCGCTGGGACTGTCCAATGTCGCACAAATTTTCGACCCCGAGGTGATCATTCTGGCGGGGGGGCGCATGCAGTATGACTACCTTTATGCGCAGGAAGTGCTGGCCGAGATGCAGGCCATGACCCTGACCGGCGCGCGCACGCCCGTGCGCATCGATATCCACGCCTGGGGTGATCTGGTCTGGGCACAGGGGGCCGTGGCGATGGCCCTTGGCGCGCTGACCGAGCGGCTGCTGGCGGTGCCGTCGATACGCGGCAGCGCTGCATGAGGGGGGGGCTGGTCATCCTGATGCTCGCGGCAGCGCCGGTTGCAGCGCAGGGTCCGGTATTCGAGGACCAGACCCACACCATACCCGAACACCAGTATCTTGGCGGGTGGGAGCATTTCGTGGGGGGCGGCGTGGCCGCGCTGGATTGCAGCGGCAACGGCTTGCCGGATCTCGTGCTGGCGGGCGGAGAGGCCCCGACGCACCTGTGGCGCAATCATGGGGCGATGCGTTTTGAACCCGCGCCCTTGCCGCTGACGGGCGTGACCGGGGTGTATCCGCTGGATATTGACGGCGACGGGGTGCTGGATCTGTTTGTCTTGCGGGTCGGGCCGAATGTCGTGCTGCGCGGGCTTGGCGATTGCCGGTTCGAGGATGCTACCGAGGCGCTGGGGATCGATCCGGGCGATGGCTGGTCCACGGCCTTTGCCGCATGGTGGGAAGACGGCGCGGACCGCCCGACCCTGTTTGTCGGAAACTATGTTGATCGCGACGACCCTGACGGCCCGTTCTTTGCGTGCGACGACAACCAGATCCTGCGACCGTTCGGCGATGGCTGGGAGTCGGCCCCCCTGTCGCCGGGGTTCTGTCCGCTGTCGGCACTGGCCGCCCGCGATGCGCGCGACCGCCTGACGCTGCGCCTGTCGAATGACCGTCACTACTATGTGCGCGGCGGGTCCGAACAGATGTGGGACATTGCCGAACGCCGCTTTCTGGACAGCGCCGATGGCTGGCCCGACCTGATGCTCTGGGGCATGGGCATAGCCAGCCGCGACATTACCGGCAACGGGCTGGCGGATGTCTATCTGACCTCGATGGCCGATCAGATCCTGCAACTCGCCGATGCGGATGGCCGCTACAGTCTGGCCCCCTTCAGCATGGGCCACACGGCACATCGCCCCTTTACCGGCGATGATGGCCGCCCTTCAACCGGGTGGCACGCGCAATGGGGCGATGTGAACAACAACGGCCTTGCGGATCTGTTCGTGGCCAAGGGCAATGTCGATCAGATGCCCGATCTGGCCATGTATGACCCCAATAACCTGCTGATCCAGCATCCTGATGGCCATTTCGAGGAAATGGCGCATAAGGCGGGCATCGCCGATCCCGCACGGTCGCGCGGTGCGGCGCTGGTGGATCTGGACGGTGACGGACGCCTTGATCTGGTGGTTGTCAACCGCCGCGCGCCCGCGCGGGTCTATCGCAATGCCACACCGCAGACCGGCAACTGGCTGGCGATCACGCTGCGCCAGCCGCAAGGCAACACCCATGCTGTCGGGGCGCGGGTCCATGTGCAGACATCCGCGTCACGGCAATGGCAGGAACTTTCGGTCGGCGGGGGGCATGCTGGTGGGCAAGCCGGACCGCTGCATTTCGGCCTTGGCATGGCAGAACAGGCCCGCGTCGTGGTGGACTGGCCCGACGGACGCCAGAGCCAATACAGGATCGACGCCGTGAGCCGCGCCATCACCCTGCAGCCAGACGACTGACGGTCCCCGCACTGGTCAGGGGCGTGGCACTGTCAGCCCGCTAGGCACCGCGTCGGGCACGCCAAGGCGGCCCTCCAGCGCCTCGGGGTCCGACAGGCTTTCCAGAAACGCCACAAGGTCCGCGATATCATCTGCGCCCAGCGCGATGGGGGGCGTACGAACAGCGTCGGCAATCGCCGCCACCTCGTCGGGGTCATCCATGGTCCGCCAGTCGCGGACAGGCAGATCGGGCAGGATGACCTGCGTGCGGTCATAGCGCGCAAGCGCTGCGACCGGGTCGGCATGGTCGCGCAGAAACCCCGTCAGGGTCGCATGTGACCCGGCATGGCCATAGGGCGCGGTCTGCGCCACATTGCGCAGCGAGGGCGTGCGAAATGCGAAAGCATCCTCTGGCCGACCGGTGACGCGCATCCGCCCCACATCGCGGCTATGCGTTTCAAAGCGCGCGGCCTTGCCCGGTCCTAGCTGGGGCGTGCCGCGCGCATGAAAGCCGTGATCCGTCTGGAACGGGCCAGAGTGACACCCCGCACAGGTCGCGCGCCCGTAAAACAGGCTCAGACCGCGCTTGGCCACCTCTGACAGGGCCTCGTCGCCGCGCAGATGGGCGTCAAACGGGCTTGTGTCCGACCGGAACTCGACCGCGACAAAGGCCGCGATTGCATCCGAGATATGGGTAAAGCGGATATCCTCGGGCGCGTGAATATCCGCATGCAGGGCGACAAAGCGCGCGCTGTAATCCTCGATCCCGCGCACCCGCCCGGCGATCAGGTCCCACGCGCCACCCGCACCTGTGATGCGCCCTTGCCGCACGGCCTGTGCGATCTCGTTTTCGCTGTAATGGCCTGCCATCTCGTCCGGGCTGAGCACGGGAAACATGTTCTGCGCTGACAGCAAGGACGCAAACCCCGCGACCATGTCATCTTCAAGCGGTGTGCGCAGCCCGCCGGGGCGTGCGGGGTCCACCTCGATACGGCCATCATGGAACATGCGCGTGAATTCAGGTGCGCTAAGGTTCCACAGGCCCGGCGAATTGCGCGGAATGCGCTGTTCGGGCATGTTGTCAGGGTCTGCCTGACGTGCAGGCCCTAGCCCGGTCCCGCCATCGCCCAGCCCCAGTGACACCCCGTCAGAACTGCCAAAGGCCGGATGGTGGCATGTCGCGCAAGCGACCTCGCGATTGCCTGACAGGATCGGGTCATAGAACAGATGCCACCCAAGGCGCACCAGTTCCGGCGGGTGCTGCGCGTAGTCTGCATCGCTTACAGGGCCGGGCAATTCCGCCTTGGCGGGAAGCGCGCCGGTCAGCGCCAGCATGGCCAGTCCCGCAATGATCTGCCGCATCTCAGCTCCCTCAATCTGCCGTGGCACACGCCGTCAGTCGTAGCCTGTTGCACCCTGCCCCATGCGGCACATCGCCCGTCAGTTGTGATCTCTGGTCAGTCGCGCAGCGCATGACGGTTCCTCTGGTGTCGTGATATTGGTGTCCAAGGTGATGCAAGCCGCGCATGATTGTCAAATGCAGACAGGTGCTGCGGTTGTGTGTGGCAACCCATGCGCCGCGTCGGCGCTTGTGTGCGCATCACGGTCGCGTCCTTGCGGCCTGCGCGTCAGGACGCAAGGCAAAGCGCCCGGAGCCCGCGACGGCAAGGGCAAGGCAACCGCCTGTGATTGCCCAGTTCTTGACGAAAATGGACATCTGCCACGGGTCAGCCGGTATCAGGTGGAAAAAGCTGGTGACAGCACAATAGGCCGCCAACACCATGGCGACCGCGCGCGCCTGCACACCAAGGGCCAGCATCGCCCCAGCCATGAGATTGAAAACCAATGCAGGCCAGACCAGCGCGCCCGGCAGCCCCTGTTGTGCCAGCAGGGCCTGCGTGTCTGCGGGCGAAAGCGCTTTCTGGACGGCCCCGCTCAGAAACAGGATCGCGATCAGGCCACGCCCTGTCAGCAGGGCAAGATCGGGCCAGAGTTCTGAGCGCATCGTGCAGAGTCCACCTTTATTGCATCCATCAAAGGCACCACACTGCCCCGCCCCGGACCTGCTGGCAACCGCCGCGCAACCCGGCCTAGACCTGTGGTCCCAGAGCGCGCGCCGTATCGCGCAGGATGAATTTCTGTATCTTGCCCGTCGCAGTTTTCGGAAGCTCCTGAAACAGCACGGTTTTCGGGACCTTGAACCCGGCAAGACGGTCGCGGCAGAATGCGATGATGTCCGCCTCTTCCGCGTGCTGACCCGCGCGCAGTTCGACAAAGGCGCAGGGCACTTCGCCCCAACGGGCATGCGGGCGGGCCACCACAGCAGCACTGGCAACGGCTGGATGGCGGTAGAGAACGGCCTCCACCTCGACCGACGAGATGTTTTCACCACCTGAAATGATCACATCCTTCAGCCGGTCGCGGATCTGCACATAGCCGTCCGGATGTGTGACAGCGGCATCGCCCGACCAGAACCACCCGTCGCGAAACGCCTCGGCCGTGGCGTTGAGGTCCTTGTAATAGCCTTTCATCACCGTATTGCCGCGCAGGGCTATTTCGCCCTGCGTCACGGCATCTGCTGGAACGGGCTGACCTGTCTCGCGATCAAGCACATGCAACGCCTCGACCATGGGAAAGGCCACGCCCTGCATGGCCTGTTTCTCGGCCTGCATCGCGGGCGAGAGGTCGCGCCAGTCATCCTGCCAGAGGCATTGCGATATGTGACCATAGGTTTCCGTCAGACCGTAGACCTGCATCACCTCCATCCCCAGCCGGGCCGCCTGTTCCAGCACCGATGGCGGCGGCGGGGCACCTGCGGTCATGACCTTGATCGCGGGGGCAAAGGGCTGTGCCGGGGCCGCCGCGCTTTCGGCCAGCATCTGCAAAATGATCGGTGCCGCGCCCAGATGCGTGACCTTGTTCTCTGCCATCGCCCGGAACAGGGTTTGCGGTGCCATATCGTCGGCAAAGACCAGATGCGCCCCGACAACCGCCATGGCCCAGGGGTGGTTCCAGCCATTGCAATGAAACATCGGGACGACCGACAGGTAAGTGGGGTTTTGCGGCAGCGACCACGCGGCCACAGTTCCCATGGCCATCAGATAAGCGCCACGGTGGTGATAGATCACCCCCTTGGGACGCCCCGATGTGCCCGAGGTATAGTTCAGCGCAAGGGCCTGCCCTTCGTCATCCGGCAATGTCCACGGGTAGAGCGGCGGCGCTGTCAGATCATCATAGGCCGTTTGCCCGAACCCCGGCACTCCGGGCCGGGCCATATCGATCACGGGCAGATGCGCGCCGTTCAGCGCAAAGGCGTCGCGCAGCAGGCCCGACAGGGC
>SKRW01000121.1 GCA_007118295.1 Paracoccaceae bacterium
AATCTGGGCCATTGGCCGGTCCTCGTCGTTTTGGCGCCCACGGAACGCCCGGTTGCGGGTTATGTCTGGCAGACGGTTTCGCGGCACCGGGAACAAAAGTCAAGCTGGCGACGTTTACTTTCTCGGCTAATCTACTGGCTGGAAAGGAAACGTCCGATGTCCGAACCCCGCGCGGCTGTCCGCCTTGCCTATGACGCCCTGACATCCGAAGATGACGGGCGCGTCTGCCGCGACATATCCGACGCGGCCTGCAATGCGCAGCCGCAGAATTTCCTGCGTCATGCCACGGCCCTTGGGCTTAGCAAGGCCGCCGACGGGCTGTCGGACCCCAAACTGGTGCTGTCATGGCTGATGACGCATCTGGGCGCGCCCTCGGCGCTGGTGGGGTTGCTGGTCCCGGTCCGCGAGGCGGGCGCGCTGCTGCCGCAACTCTTCACGGCAGCGCGCATCCGCGCCATGGCACAGCGCAAATGGGCCTGGGCCGGGGCAGCGGTGGGTCAGGGCATCGGCGCCGCGATCATCCTCGCGGCTGCTCTGCTGACTGACGGGGCATTGGCCGGGGGGATCATCCTTGCCGGGCTTGCCGTGCTGGCGCTGTCGCGTTCCGTGGCGTCCGTCGCCTACAAGGATGTGCTGGGCAAGACCATCGCCAAGGGGCAGCGCGGCACTGTAACCGGCGTTGCGGCAAGCTGGTCGTCACTGGTGGTGATCGGATTCGCGCTGGTGCTGATCTTTTTCTCTGACGCGCGCGCATTCATCGTGCTGGGGGCGCTGGCACTGGCGGCGGGCGCGTGGGTGCTGGCAGGCGTCACATTTGCCGGGCTGGCCGAGGACACGGGCGCGACCGAAGGCGGCGGGAATGGCTGGCACGCAGCCATCGCCAATCTGAACTACCTGCGCGAGGACAGCCAGCTTGCGCGGTTCATCCTCGCGCGCGGATTGCTGACCTCGACTGCGCTTGCGCCCCCTTATCTGGTGGTGCTGGCCGCAGGTGACAGCGGCGCGGCGCTGGAGGGTCTGGGCGCATTGGTGCTGGCCTCGTCCCTCGCCGCGCTGGTTTCAGGCTATCTCTGGGGGCGGCTGGCAGACCGCTCGGCCCGGCAGGTGCTGATCTGGACGGGCATTTGCGGGGCGGCTGCCATGGTCCTGACCCTGACCTTCGCTGCGCTGGGTCTGGAGGCGCGTTTCTGGGCCATGCCGCTGGCCCTGTTCGGGCTGATGGTCGCGCATCAGGGCGTGCGGCTGGGGCGCGCGACCTATCTGGTGGACATGACCGGGCAGGACCGGCGCGCGGCCTATACAGCCATTGCGAACACTGTTATCGGGGTGATCCTGCTGGCCAGCGGGCTGTTCGGGGCGGTCGCCGCATTGTTCGGCGCAGGGGCGACACTTGCGGTTTTTGCCGCCATGGCGGCGGGCGGTGCCATCGTGGCGCATGGGCTGAAGGAGTTGGGAGATGGCTGAATTTCTGGAAACCGCACAGGGCCGTAAACTGGCCTATCACCGCAGCGCCGGGGCCGGTCCGGGCATCGTGTTTCTGGGCGGGTTCATGTCCGATATGTCCGGCACCAAGGCCGTCTGGCTGGAGGAATGGGCGCGCGCGCAGGGCCGGTCCTTTCTGCGTTTCGACTATTCCGGGCATGGCGAAAGCTCTGGCGCGTTCGAGGATGGGTGCATCGGCGACTGGGCCGAGGATGCACTGGCCGCGCTGACCACCCTGACCAAGGGGCCGCAAGTGCTGGTAGGCTCGTCCATGGGCGGATGGATCGCGCTGTTGCTGGCACGCGCAGCACCTGCGCGGGTACACGGGTTGGTGGGCGTTGCCGCCGCGCCCGATTTCACCGAGGACAGCATGTGGCCGGGCCTGACCGAAGACCAGCGCCGCGCCGTGCTGGATCACGGGCAGACCGCTGTGCCCAATGCCTATGACGACCGCCCCTATATCCTGACACAGCGCCTGTTCGAGGATGGACGCACCCGGCGGGTGCTGAACGCGCCGCTACCCCTGCCCTTTCCCGTCCGCTTGCTGCAAGGCACCGCGGACGAGGCCGTGGACACAACCGTGCCCCTGCGCCTGCTGGACCATGCCGACAGCCCCGATATGCGGCTGACACTGGTCAAGGGCGCGGATCACAGGTTCTCGACGCCCGAATGCCTTGACTTGATCGCGCAGGCCATCACCGAGGTCAGCGCCTGAGCCAAATGCCAAACGGTCAGCATAAGGCGCAGCGCATCCAGTAGGGTGGGTGATTCACCCACCCGCCAGCAGGCGCAACGCCTGCGCATGCAGGTGCGCATTCGCCGCCGCGATCACCTGCCCGTTCGCGCCAACCGGCCCGCCCTGCCAATCCGTGACGATACCGCCTGCGGCCTCGATCACCGCGCGCGGGGCGGCGATATCATAGGGTTTCAGCCCGGCCTCGATCACCAGATCGATCTGCCCTGCGGCCAGCAACGCATAGGCGTAGCAATCCATCCCGTAGCGCGTCAGCATCGCCTGTTCACTGACCCTTGCAAAGGCCGCGCGCTCCTCGTCAGAGCCAACTTCCGGAAAGGTCGTGAACAGGATCGCGCGCGACAGCGCATCCGTCTGGCGCGTGGCAAGCGCCAATTGCCCTTGTGGCCCGTCAAGCCGCGCCTGCCCAAGCCCGCCCAGAAACCGCTCGCCGATATAGGGTTGGTCGATCACGCCCAGAAACGGTCCCTCCGCATCGGCGACTGCGATCAGCACACCCCAACAGGGCGTTCCGGCCAGAAACCCGCGCGTCCCATCGATCGGATCAAGCACCCATGTCAGCCCGGACTGACTGGGCGATGGATCAAACTCCTCGCCCAGAATTCCGTCATGCGGGTGGTGCTCTGCCAGATAGTGCCGCATCGCCTGCTCTGCCGCGCGGTCGGCGGCGGTGACCGGATCAAACCCTGCGCTTGCCTTGTTCTGCGCCGCCAGCATCGGCGCGCGAAACCATCTCAGGGTTTCGGCGCGCGCAATCTCGGCAAGGTCATTGGCAGAGTGCAGCAGGCGCGCTCGGTCAGGCGCGCCAAGGGTGGACCGGTCAATCGGCATGGTGCACAGGACTCCGTCAGGGCAGATCGCAGGCGACAGTCAGCTTGACGATGGCCGGACTGTCTGACCGCGCTGGTGTCGCGCAGGTAGCAAGACGACACAGGGTGACGGATTTCAGGCGGCCTGACCCAGAGCGCGGGCAAGATCGAACAGGCGTTTGCGCTGGCTTTCCGGGATCGCGTAATAGGTCCGCAGCAATTCCAGCGTTTCCTTCTTTTCCAGAAGGTTTTCTTCACCACTGTCCTGCGCACCGGACATTTCCAGTCCGTCGAAGAAAAAGCTCGGCGACACACCCAGCGCACGCGATATATCCCAGAGGCGCGACGCCGATACGCGGTTCGTACCGGTTTCATACTTCTGAATCTGCTGGAACTTGATGCCCACAGCCTCGGCCAGTTGCTGCTGGGTCAAGCCAGCCAGCCAGCGCCGATGACGAATACGCTGTCCAACATGCTTATCTACTTCATGCACCATTTCACTTACCTTTCGACTCGCTTTTAGCGATTGTTTCGTTGTGACCACCAATAAGGGCCGTAGCACCAAAATCGTCTGAAAATCCCATGTTAATCCATGTCCACGGCGCCAACAGCGCAACCAGACCGGGACTCAAGTCGATGTGTGCGGAATACCATCTTTGAAACTCAGTGCATCAAAAATGCGCAATGATGCATGTTTACGTAGCGACCTTTGCAAAATGCAATGCAAATTGCAATCAACCATTGGGGGAATACGCTTCTGGCTTGCTGCAGGTTACGCGGGCAGCCGTCCCTTGCACAGGTCGCGCGGCACCGATCGGCCAGAATCAGGCTTGCCTCAGGATCAGGACCACGTCAGGTTGCACATACACCAGTTTCAGGAGATCACATGCGCGCTGTCCGGCTTGCTGCCCTCGACACTCCGCCCGGCCTGACCCAAACGCGCCGTCCCGACCCAGCAAAGGGCGAGATCGCCATCGATGTCGCCGCCTGCGGCCTTAACTTTGCCGATCTGCTCATGATTACCGGGCAATATCAAGAGCGGCCCGCCCTGCCGTTTACCATGGGGCTGGAAGTCGCCGGTCGCGTCGCTTCTGTCGGCCCCGGTGTGACCGCCTTTTGGCCCGGCCAGCGCGTCGCTGCCTTTACCGGGCAAGGCGGACTGGCCGAACGGGTCGTCTGCCCGGCGAATCGCTGCGTCCCCGTGCCCGACACCATGCCCCTGGCCGAGGCTGCTGGCTTTCTGATCGCCTATGGTACCTCGCATCTGGCGCTTGCGCACCGCGCGCAACTCCGCGCAGGCGAGAGCTTGCTGGTGCTGGGCGCGGCTGGTGGCGTCGGACTGACCGCAGTTGAGATTGGCGCGGCAATGGGTGCGCGCGTGATCGCCGTGGCGCGCGGAGAAGACAAGCTGCAGATTGCGCGACAGGCAGGTGCGGCGGTCTGCCTTGACAGCAGCACGGTCGATTTGCGCGCCGAACTCAAGGCGCTGGGTGGTATCGACGTTGTGTATGACGCGATCGGTGAACCACTGGCCACCCCGGCGCTGCGCGCATTGCGCCCCGAGGGCCGGTTTCTCGCGATCGGATTTGCGGGCGGCAAAGTGCCGCAGTTCCCCGCAAACATCCTGCTGGTCAAGAACCTGACCGTGATCGGTCTGTACTGGGGCGGCTACCTGACATTCGCCCCCGACGCCCTGACCGGTAGCCTGCGCACTCTGATGGACTGGTACGAACAGGGCAGAATTCGCCCGCACATCAGTCACATCCTGCCATTCGAGCGCTTTGCAGAGGGGTTTGAGCTGTTGCGCAACCGCAAATCGACAGGCAAGATCGTGATCGAAATAGCGGCAGACTGAGACTTCTCGCCTGTGCTGACTCAAATCCTGTCTATTTCGGTCATGAAATCCTTGAAACCTGTGCCCATCTTGACGATATTAAGCGCAAGTCGGTCGCGCGTGAGCGCGCCCTCAACAATGTATCGGAGGTAGATATGGCAGATTTCAATACTCTGCGTGCCCAGCAGCAGGTCGGTGGCGCACGCGCCGCGCAGATCGATGCGGGTTTGCGCGCGCACATGAACAAGGTCTATGGCACCATGTCGGTGGGTATGCTGATCACGGCAGCCGCTGCATGGGCGATTTCGGGCCTTGCAACGACCACAGATCCGGGCGCGGCCGTTGCACAACTGCCGAATGGAACAATGCTCAACAGCCTTGGCGGCGCCATCTACCTGTCGCCGTTGCGCTGGGTGATCATGTTCGCGCCGCTGGCATTCATCTTGTTTGGCTGGGGCGCGCTGATGCGCCGGGCCTCGTCTGCAGGTGTGCAACTGGGCTTTTTCGTGTTTGCATCGGCCATCGGCCTCTCGCTCAGCTCGATCTTTCTGGTATTCACCAGCTACTCGATCACACAGACCTTCTTCGTGACCGCCATCGCCTTTGCGGGGCTTAGCCTCTATGGCTACACCACCAAGAAAGACCTGTCGGGCATGGGGACCTTCCTCATCATGGGGGTGATCGGCCTGATCGTCGCGATGATCGTCAACCTGTTCCTGCAAAGCCCGGCAATGATGTTCGCGATCTCGTCGATCGGTATCCTGATCTTCGCGGGTCTGACCGCGTTCTACACGCAGCATATCAAAAGCGAATATGTGGCCCACGCCGCCGCAGGCGATCAGGACTGGCTGGACAAGGCCGCCGTGGACGGCGCGCTGATGCTCTACATCAGCTTCCTGAACATGTTCCAGTTCCTGCTGATGTTCCTCGGCCAGCAAGATTAAAGACGGTTCAGTCCATTGCAGGGGGCGCGCCTTCGGCGCGCCCCTGTTGTTTTGCACAAGCCTTGCAACAAGGGTCCGAATCGCGCAGAGACCGGCATCGCGCATCAGCCGCGACGGTCAGCGCTGCAAATAGGTTTCCGCCCCTTGCAGCCCGTCTGGCGCAGCACTAAGATTCCAGCAAGCACTTTAGGATATCACGAGACCGAGGCTTCGGTCCCACAACAAAGGCAGGCCCATGACAGACCCAGTTGAAACCTACATGAACCTTGTGCCCATGGTGGTCGAACAGACCAGCCGCGGCGAACGGGCCTACGACATCTTCTCGCGCCTGCTCAAAGAGCGCATCATCTTCGTCAACGGCCCGGTGCATGACGGCATGGCCAGCCTTGTCGTGGCGCAGTTGCTGCACCTTGAGGCAGAGAACCCCTCGAAAGAGATCAGCATGTACATCAACTCGCCCGGTGGCGTGGTGACGGCTGGCATGTCGATCTATGACACGATGCAATATATCAAACCCGCCGTGTCCACGCTGGTCTGCGGGTTGGCAGCCTCGATGGGGTCTGTCATCTCCATCGGTGGTCAGAAGGGCATGCGCTTCGCTCTGCCCCATGCCGAGTTTCTGGTGCACCAACCCTCGGGCGGCGCGCGCGGAACGGCATCGGACATCCTGATCTCGGCAAAGTCCATTGAGGCCACGCGCGAGCGGATGTACAGGCTCTACATGAAGCACACCGGCCATGACTACGACAAGATTCAGCGCGCTCTGGACCGCGACACGTGGATGACACCAGAAGATGCGAAGGAATGGGGTCATATTGACGAAATCGTGACATCGCGCGCGGAACTCCCCAAGACTTGAGCATTTTGCAGGTTCAGAGGCAGGAAACAGGGCGGGATGGTGCAGTTTGGCATTGTCCCTGCCCCCTGTCTCGCCTACCCTCAAGATCAAGAAGGTGGCCCATCACCCACGCAAGCGCCCCTATCGCAGTAAAGACCACAGAGGTTTGAGATGCCGACATCCGATTCCGACAGCAAGAACACACTCTACTGCTCTTTCTGCGGCAAATCCCAGCACGAGGTCCGCAAACTGATCGCAGGCCCGACTGTGTTCATCTGTGATGAATGCGTGGAATTGTGTATGGACATCATCCGCGAAGAGACAAAGTCGGGCGGTCTCAAGTCGACCGACGGTGTTCCGACCCCGCGCGATATCTGCGCTGTCCTCGATGACTACGTCATCGGACAGGAACAGGCAAAGCGCGTGCTCTCGGTCGCAGTGCACAACCATTACAAGCGGCTCGATCATTCCGGAAAATCCGGCGAGGTTGAACTGTCGAAATCGAACATCCTGCTCATCGGCCCTACGGGTTGCGGCAAGACGCTGTTGGCCCAGACGCTGGCGCGCATTCTGGATGTGCCCTTCACCATGGCCGACGCCACTACCCTGACCGAAGCGGGATATGTCGGCGAGGATGTCGAGAACATCATTCTCAAGCTGCTGCAATCCTCCGAATACAATGTCGAGCGCGCGCAGCGCGGCATCGTCTACATCGACGAGGTCGACAAGATCACCCGCAAATCCGACAATCCGTCAATCACGCGCGATGTGTCGGGCGAAGGTGTACAGCAGGCGCTTCTGAAACTGATGGAAGGCACTGTTGCCTCGGTGCCCCCGCAAGGCGGGCGCAAGCACCCCCAACAGGAATTCCTGCAGGTTGATACGACCAATATCCTGTTCATCTGCGGTGGGGCCTTTGCCGGGCTTGACCGGATCATAAACCAGCGCGGCAAGGGCTCGGCCATCGGCTTTGGCGCAGATGTAAAGGATGAGAGCCTCAAGACCATCGGCGACTCGCTCAGGCAGCTTGAGCCCGAGGATTTGCTGAAATTCGGCCTGATCCCCGAATTCGTCGGACGCCTGCCTGTTGTCGCGACCCTGATGGATCTCGACGAGGATGCCCTTGTCACGATCCTGACAGAGCCGAAAAACGCGCTGGTCAAGCAATATCAGAAACTCTTCGATATCGAAGGTGCCGATCTGACCTTCACGGACGAGGCGTTGCGCGCCATCGCAAAACGCGCGATCTCGCGCAAGACTGGCGCCCGTGGCTTGCGTTCTATCATGGAAGACATCCTGCTCGACACGATGTTCGACCTGCCCGGGCTGGAAAACGTGTCCGAAGTGGTGGTCAATGAAGAAGCCGTCACCTCCGAGGCAACGCCGCTGATCATCTATGCCGACGCCAAGAAAAGTGCTGCCAGCGCGGCGGGCTAAAAGCCCGCACCGCCCTGCCCCATGACAGCGTCCCGGCGTGTCTGTTGCGTTCAGACGCCCACCCGGCGTTCCACCACCGGGCGGCGCTGAAACGCGACCCGTGCCCAAAAGAAACCCGGTATCAGAGCCCTAGGGCTGCGACCGGGTCGCCATTCCGGCCCCTCCTTGCCCCATTCATCTTTGAAACAAATGTCCTCGGGGGATGAATTGACCCGCAGGGGCAAGAGGGGGGCAGACAGCCCCCCTTACCCCGCTTGCCACATAGGCCGACGTGAAAGGTGCTACCCGCGCGACCGACGCCCGCCGCGCCGCCCGCCTGTGCGGGCCCCTGCATCCATCGCAGCGCGCGAGGCTTCGGCGAAACTCGCGCCGCTCTCCTTCATCGCGTCCAGAACCTTTGACAGGCCGATCCAGGCCCCCCCATTGGCATCGTGGTTCATCAGCAGATTGGCAGCGCGGATTGCTTCCATCTCGACCGAACGTACCGGATTCATGATCGCACTGGTCATTCCGGCTCCAATCGCCATGGGCAGAAACGCCGCGTTCACGCCATGCCGGTTGGGCAGGCCAAAGCTGATATTCGACGCGCCGCAGGTCGTGTTGACGCCCAACTCATCGCGCAACCGCCGCACCAGCGCGAAAACCTGGTGCCCCGCTGTCGCCATCGCGCCAATCGGCATGACCAGTGGGTCCACCACAATATCATGTGCCGGGATGCCATAATCCGCCGCCCGTTCCACGATCTTCCTGGCCACGGCAAAACGGACATCCGGGTCCTCGGAAATGCCGGTATCATCATTCGAGATCGCCACCACGGGCACATTGTATTGCTTGACCAGCGGCAGAATCGCCTCCAGCCGCTCTTCCTCGCCCGTGACCGAGTTCAGAAGCGGACGCCCGTTGCACGTCTCCAGCCCTGCTTTCAGGGCAGCAGGAACGGACGAGTCGATGCAAAGCGGCACATCGACCAGCGCCTGCACCCGCGCGCAGAGTTCGCGCATCAGGGGCGGCTCGACAAAGTTGTTATCGGCATAGCGCGGGTCTTCGGCCATCTTGTTCGAAAAGACAGCACCCGAATTGATGTCCAGCACCATCGCCCCGCAGGCGACCTGTTCCAGCGCATCGCGTTCAACCGTCGAGAAATCCCCCGCCTCCAGTTCAGCGGCCAGTTTCTTGCGCCCCGTGGGGTTGATACGCTCGCCGATCACGCAAAAGGGTTCGTCAAACCCGATGATGACAGTCTTGGTGGCCGATTCGATGACAGTGCGGGTCATTGTGTCTCCAGTCTCAGGATGAGGATGCCGGACGGGCCGCGGCACCACCATGGGCCTGCGTCCATTCGGCATTGGTCTTGATCCCGCCCAGCGGGAAGAAATGCAGCCGATCGACGGCAAAATCAGGGTTTTCCGACTTGTGCGCTGCAAGGTTGCGCACCAGGTCCGTCGGCTCGAATGGCAGCAGCAGTTTCGACACATCGCGCGCGCGTTTCTGCAACACGCGCAGCGACGGGCCAACCCCGCAGGCGATGGCGAATTTTATCAGCGTCTGCAGCTTCGCAGGCCCGGCGATCCCCAGATGCACGGGCAGATCAATCGCTTCGCGGCGCAGATGGCGGGTCCAGTCGATGATCGGCGCGGATTCGAACGCAAACTGCGTTACAATCGCCATCTCGATCCCCTTGTCACGAGCGAATTGCGCTTTCCAGCGTAGCGCATCCAGCAGCACAGCATCGCCGCCCGTTGCGTCAATATCACGATTGCCTTCGGGATGGCCCGCGACATGCAGACGGCGAAAGCTGTCGAACAGGCCGGTTTCCAGCAATTGCATCGAATTGTCGTAAACGCCCTTGGGTTGGTTGACGCCGCCGCCCAGCATCAGCGCCTCGCGCACATCGGCTTCGCCCTGATAGCGCGCGACCCAATCAGCCAGTTCGGCGCGGTTCGCGATGATGCGCGCGGGGAAATGCGGCATCGGCTCCATACCCTCTTCGCGCAGGCGACGGGCCGTTGCCACCATTTCGGCAATGGGGATGCCATCGATATGCGCAATATAAACGCGAGTCTGCTGCGGCAGCAGATCGCGGAAATCGGCGATTTTTTCGGCAGTGCGCGGCATCACTTCCATCGAAAAGCCCTGCATCAGGGCTTCGACAGACGCATCGGCCAATGGGGCGCCCGGGGCGGGGCGGCGGAAGTTCAAAAGCGCCATGATGCTCTCCAGAAATCGCGGGCGGGTCACAGGATCAGGTCTCGGTCTTGGCCCCGGAAGCCCAGCCATCATTGGCGATAAGCTCCTTCAGCCTGTCGCTGTCATACGCGGCTTCCAGATCGCTCGCCGACGCTTTCGCGACATCTTCATCACTGCCAGCGACCTCGATTGGTGGTGCCTTGCGCCATTCGGCCAGATAGGCATCCGCGTCCCGCGCACCCACGCGCATTGCGCAGCGGTCGATGGCCTGCTCGAAGCGTTCCGAAAGCTGCACCTTATGCGCGCGCCGTCCCTTGCCGACGATGACTTGCGCCGGAATGTCGCGCCAGTAGACCACCACGAGTTGTGCCATGTCCTTGCCCTTGTATCCTAGTTCATGCGCCCCAAGCCTTGCGCCGTCGCATTCTGGCCCACGCGCAGGCAAGCGACTGTTTCGCCCTGCGTTGCGACCTGCCCTGCATACCGCTGTCCGTGGCGGCTTGACCAGTCACAAGCGGTCTCGAAAATCTCAACCAAAACATGAAACCTGCTCAAGCCCGTTCCCGAGGGGGGCTCAGCAAAGTCTTGCTTATGAAGCGGTCAGCGATTACCTTGGAGGTAACACGAAATTGGAGGGCGAATTATGCCGCCCGAGCGTCCCGCAGGCGCGGACGCCGCTTCGACCCTTAGGACTGGTCCGGCCCAGATCGCCGAGACCCCGATATCGGTGCAGGCACCGCGCCATCCCAGGCCCAAAGCGCCGCAGCTTTACGCGGCGTTGGACTTGGGCACGAACAGTTGTCGCATGCTGATTGCGCGCCCGCGGGGTGCGCAATTTGAAGTTGTGGACAGCTTTTCCAAGGCTGTCGAACTGGGCACGGGGCTGAAAACCTCGGGGCTTTTGTCGCACAAGCCGATGCAGCGCACCTTGCAGGCGCTGCGCATCTGTCGCGCCAAGCTGGAACAGCATCAGGTCGGTCGTATGCGGCTGGTCGCGACCGAGGCATGCCGGCGTGCACGCAACAGCCGCGATTTCATCCGCCGTGTGCAAAACGAAACCGGCCTGCGACTGGATATCATCACCGCCGAGGAAGAAGCGCAACTTGCAGTTGTGTCCTGTGCATCACTGGTCGCACAAGAGACAGAGCAGCTTCTGGTCATCGATATCGGTGGCGGCTCGACCGAACTTGTCTGGATTGACCTGTCGCGCGTCCCCCCCGAACAGCGCCGCGACGCGATTCTGGGCATGCACCACGGGGCGTTCATCCGCGACCCCCTGCCCGGCCAGCCGCATGTCGTGGACTGGATCAGCGTGCCGCTGGGGGTCGCGACACTGAAAGACTATTTCCGCGAGGTCGATGACGACGCTGCGCGCTTTGCACTGATGAGCTGGTATTTCGAAGAGCAACTCGAAGCCTTTGCCCCCTACCGCGACGACACCGCCCATAAATCGTTCCAGATCATCGGAACATCGGGAACGATTACGACAGTTGCCGCGTCATATCTGCGTCTCAAACGCTATGACCGCAACAAGGTGGACGGGCTGGTGATGAATTCGACGCAGGTCGATGCCGTGATCCGCGAATATCTGGCACTGGGTCCCATCGGGCGCAGGCAGGACCCGCGCATCGGGCGCGAACGACACACGCAGATCATGTCCGGAGCGGCGATATTGACCGCGCTGATGCGGATCTGGCCAACCGAACGGATGTCGGTTGCCGACCGTGGCCTGCGCGAAGGGTTGCTTTACGCGCAGATGAGCCGCGATGGCGCATTGCATCTGGACACTGAAAAAGGCACTGCAAGCCCATGAAACCAGGCAAGACATCCGGGCGCGGACAGCGCGAACTCAAGGTCAAGGTCAAGACCGCGCGCGGGCGCAAGCTGTCTTCGACCCGCTGGCTGGAACGGCAGTTGAACGACCCGTATGTGCTTGCCGCCCGGCGCGATGGCTATCGCGGTCGTGCGGCCTACAAGCTGACCGAACTGGACGACAAGTATCGCTTTCTGGTGCCCGGCGCGCGTGTGGTCGATCTGGGCTGTGCGCCGGGAGGCTGGCTGCAAGTGGCCGTCGCGCGCGTGAATGCCCTGGGCGAAAAGCCCGCCAAGCGCGTGGGCACGGTGCTGGGGGTCGATCTGCAAGAGGTCGAGCCACTGGCCGGGGCCGAAACCCATATGCTGGATTTTCTGGACGAAGGCGCGGAAGAGCAGGTCAAGGGCTGGCTGGGTGGCAAGGCCGATGTGGTGCTGTCGGACATGGCGGCCGCGGCAAGCGGGCACAAACAGACCGACCATTTGCGGATCATGGCCCTGTGCGAGGCAGCGGCACATTTCGCTTTTGACGTGCTGGACGAGGGCGGCACCTTTGTCGCCAAGGTTCTGGCCGGGGGGGCCGAGGGCGAGTTGCAGCACCTTCTCAAGCAGCGCTTTCGCAAGGTGGCCAATGTCAAACCCCCTGCCAGCCGGTCGGACAGTTCCGAGAAATATGTTGTGGCGCAAGGGTTTCGGGGCGATTTTGAATGCGAGCCGGAATGAGTGATATCCGCGAGGGTGAAATCCGGCTGGATGCACCATTGCAGATGCGTGCGGAACTCTGTTTTGTCGGCCATGTCGAGAGCCCGTGGAAAACCCGCGCCGACTGCCCGCGCAACCTGCGCGCCGCGCGCGAGCGTGGCCAACCCGCAACGCTGCATATCGCGCCCGAATTTCGCCCCGCACTGGACGGAATAGCGCCCGGCGATGTGGTGGTGGCGCTTTACTGGATGACCGAGGCGCGGCGCGATCTGCTGCGGCAGGTGCCGCGTCACCGCCCCGACGGGGCGGGCACGTTCGCGCTGCGCTCACCCGCCCGGCCAAACCCGATCGGGATGGGCGTGGTGCGCGTGCTGGCACTGGACGCCAACGCGGGCCGGGTCGAAATCGATGCAATTGACGCGCTCGACGGAACGCCGCTGATCGACCTCAAGCCGCATATGCCCGCGGCGGACCTGTCAGGCAGTTGAGGCGTGTTGTGTGGATGTTGCTCAAGGCGTTGCTGGCTGGTCTGACGCTCTGGGGGGCGCTGGTGCTGCTGATGGCAGCCCTTCAGACCTCGATGCTGTTTCCGCGCAGCATGGTCGGTCCCGCCCCCGCCCTGCCCGCCACCACGGAGCGGCTGTACCTGACGCGCGCGGATGGTGTGACGCTGGAAGGGGTGCGCATTGCAGGGCATGACCCTGCGCGCCCGGTGCTGCTGGGGTTTGGCGGCAATGCCTGGAATGCCGAAAGTCTGGCGCTCTTCCTGCACCAGAT
>SKRW01000123.1 GCA_007118295.1 Paracoccaceae bacterium
CTGGGAGAGATCGCGCCAAATGAGGGGCAGTGGCGCAAGGTTTTCACGCACGGGATGCCCGGCTCAGGCTCCTCTGCGCAGCACTCGGGGCTGAGGTGCGACCAGCAAGCGCGACCAGCAAACGGGACCACCAACGGGCCCAGCAAACGGGGCGGCGGCATCCGGGGAGACCACATCCGTCATTCTGCGGCAGTTACGGCCCCTTTGTCAGGCGTGCCCTGTGATCGTGGCAGGCGTCTGGCAATCGGCTGGACCCGTGCCGGACACGCGGCGGATGCAGGGCAACGCCTAGCGGGGGATCACATCGGGCGCTGGCGTCTGGCCGTCCAGATCCGCCTCGGGCGTCGGAAACAGGCTGACATCCTCGGCGTCGAACAGGCGCGAGAGCCGCTCGGTGACGGCGAGCACCATGGCCTGTTCCCATTCTTCGAGGTTGCGGAACCGTGCTTCGAACCGGTCATGCAGGAAATCAGGTGTACGCTCCAGCAACGCGCGCCCTTCATCCGTCAGGATCACCCAGATTGCGCGCCGGTCCGTATGGCGCCGTTCGCGGCGCACAAGTCCGCGTGCCTCCAGCTTGTCGATCTGCAAGGTGATGGTCGCCTGACCTACCCCGAGCGCGCGCGCAATATCGCGCGGCATCTCTTGCCCATTGCGCGCGACAGCGTGCAGCACCAGAAGCTGCGCTTGCGTCAGGCCAGACGCGCGCGCCATCGCACGGGCGTTTTCGTCCAGCGCATGCATGACGCGGCGCAAGGCGATCAGGGTTTCAGAAGCACGATCCAGCACAGCACGACCTGTTGGTTTCATCTCATCCCGGAGTTTGCCGCCTGGCGTTCGGGAAGGCAAGCTGTCCTGATGCCGAGTGAGCGAAGCTGAACAAAGCAAATGATTATCATATCAAATCATTACTTCGGGCGAATTTATGTAGATTCGCAGGTCACGCGCGGATGAATCAAGAAAAAAACCTTTCAATACAGTGCTCAGGCAAAGAATCGCGTGTCAAGAAACACTTCGTATTGCAAAAGAAGATGGGACACCTATATATACGACCAACCAAGAAACAACTCGGGACTATTTACATGTTGAAGCAAAATCTGGCTTTTCTGACGCGCAAAAGCGATCAGGTGCTGATGCGCGAACCCGTCAAGGATGATGGTGCCGCTGTATTTGATCTGGTCGCCGCATGCCCGCCGCTGGACCAGAACTCGCGCTACATGAATCTTGTGCAATGCGATCACTTTGCCACGACCTGCGTTCTGGCAGAGCGCGATGGCCGCGCCCTTGGCTGGGTGTCCGGCCATATCCTGCCCGACGCATCTGACACTGTCTTTGTCTGGCAGGTTGCCGTCCACGCGGATGCACGCGGCCTCGGGCTCGGAAAGCGGATGCTCAAGGAATTGCTGAATCGTCCGGCCTGCAGCAACACACGCAAGCTGGAAACGACCATCACGCGGGACAACGAAGCGTCCTGGGGGTTGTTCCAGAGCTTTGCGCGCGACATGGGCGGCGAGTTGTCCGATGCGCCCCATTACGAACGCCACGCCCATCTGGCTGGTCGCCATGCGACCGAGCATCTGGTCACCATAGAGCTGCCGCGCCGTCGCATGCGCTCTGCGGCCTGACCGACCCAAATTCACTTCTCCGAAAGGCTTTTGCCATGACCAACGGTTCACAGACCGATATCTACACACGTCGCGAATCGAATGCCCGCAGCTATTGCCGGGCCTTCCCTGTCAGCTTTGTGTCCGCGCGGAATGCCACGCTGACCGATGCGGATGGGCGCGACTATACCGATTTTCTCGCCGGGTGTTCCTCGCTGAACTACGGCCATAATGACGCGGACATGAAAGCTGCCCTGATGGCGCATCTGGAGGCGGATGGCATCACCCATGGGCTGGACATGCATACGGACACAAAGGAAGCCTTCCTTGATGTGTTCGAGCGTGTCATCCTCAAACCGCGCGGGATGGACCATAAATTCATGTTCACCGGCCCCACCGGCACCAATGCGGTCGAGGCCGCGATCAAGCTGGCGCGCAAGACGACCGGGCGCGACACGATTGTCGCTTTTACCAACGGCTTTCACGGCATGACGCTTGGCGCACTGGCCGCAACCGGCAATGCCGGCAAGCGCGCAGGTGCCGGCACGGCGCTGCATGGCGTGGTCCGCATGCCCTATGAGGGGGCGATTGACGGGGTGGACAGCCTCGCCCTGATCCGCGAGATGCTGGACAACCCGTCCAGCGGGATCGATGCGCCTGCGGCCTTCCTGATCGAGCCTGTGCAGGGCGAAGGCGGGCTGAACGCGGCGTCGGGCGCATTTTTGCGCGGGCTGGCGAAACTGGCCAAGGCGCATGGGGCGCTGCTGATATTGGATGATATTCAGGCAGGTCTCGGGCGCACCGGCACCTTCTTCAGCTTCGAAGAGATGGGTGTGATGCCGGACCTGATTCCGCTGGCGAAATCGCTGTCGGGGATGGGCCTGCCCATGGCGGGGCTGCTGATCCGGCCTGATCTGGATGTGTGGAAACCGGCCGAGCATAACGGCACCTTTCGCGGCAATAACCACGCCTTTGTCACTGCCCGCGTCGCGCTGGAGAAATTCTGGGCAGATGATACGTTTCAGCGCAGCATTGCCGAGAAGGCCAGCTATCTGACCGAACGCCTGCACGGTGTCGCGGCGCATGTGCCCGGTGCAGCACTGAAAGGACGCGGCATGATGCAGGGTGTCGATGTGGGATCGGGCGATCTGGCAGCGGCGATCTGCGCCGAATGCTTCGAGCGCGGTCTGATCATCGAGACATCGGGCGCGCATGACGAGGTGGTGAAAATTCTCGCCCCTCTGACCATCCCGCAAGCGCAATTTGCGGCCGGGTTGGATATACTGGAATCGGTGGTGAAATCGCAGACCGCCACAACCCGGATGGCAGCGGAGTAAGCACATGATTGTCAGAGATTTTCACAAGGCCAAGGACACCAGCCGGCGCGTGGCCGACCAGCAATGGGAATCGGTGCGCATGCTGCTGGCCGATGACGGGATGGGGTTTTCGTTCCACATCACCACCATCGCGGCGGGCAGTGAGCATACGTTTCACTACAAGAACCACTTCGAGAGCGTCTATTGCATCTCGGGGACCGGCAGCATCGAGGATCTGGCCACGGGCGAGGTGCACGAAATTCGGCCCGGCGTGATGTATGCACTGAATCTGCATGACAAGCACACGCTGCGCTGCAAGACCGAGTGCGTCTTTGCCTGCTGCTTCAACCCGCCCGTGACGGGCAAGGAAGTGCATCAGGCGGATGGCTCTTATGCGCTGGAAACCTCTTGAACCAAGGGAGGGGCCGGGGTGAAAAGCCATCTGCCCCAAGGGATATGACCCACACAGTTGAAAAGATCGGCGGCACCTGCATGAGCCGGGCGCGCGAATTGCTGGACTCGCTGTATATCGGCGCGCGTTCGGGCGAGGCGCTCTATGGCCGGATGTTCGTTGTTTCGGCCTTTGGTGGCATCACCAACATGCTGCTGGAGCACAAGAAATCCGGCAAGCCGGGTGTGTATGCACAGTTTGCTTCGGATGACAGTGGCGCGGGCTGGCTGGATGCGCTGAACGATACCGCGCGCGAGATGTGCACGATCCACGGCGAGATTCTGGACCAAGCGGGCGACCGCGAGCGGGCAGATGCCTTTGTGCGCGACCGGATCGAGGGCGCGCGCGCCTGCCTGATCGACTTGCAGCGTCTGGGCTCGTATGGGCATTTCCGCATTGACCGGCAGATGCAGACCGTGCGCGAATTGCTGTCAGGCCTGGGCGAGGCGCATTCGGCCTTTGTCACGGCGCTGCTGTTGCAGCGACACGGGGTGAACGCGCGCTTTGTCGATCTGTCCGGGTGGCGTGACGAAGGCAATCCGACACTGGCGGAACGTCTGGACAACGCGGTTGACGGGATCGACCTGAACTCCGAGTTGCCCATCGTGACCGGCTATGCGCAATGCACCGAAGGGTTGATGCGCGAATATGACCGGGGCTATTCCGAGGTGGTCTTTGCCCATCTGGCTGCGCGCACGCAGGCGTGTGAGGCGATCATTCACAAGGAATTCCATCTGTCCTCGGCGGATCCGCGGATCGTCGGGCTGGAGAATACAGTCAAGATCGGGCGCACCAGCTATGATGTTGCCGACCAGTTGTCGAATATGGGGATGGAAGCGATCCACCCCAATGCTGCGCGTGTGTTGCGCCGCGCCGATGTGCCGTTGCGTGTGAAACATGCGTTTGAACCCGACGACCCCGGCACGCTGATCGGTCCCGAAGGGGGCAAGGCAGGCCGGGTCGATATGGTGACCGGGCTGGGCGTGCATGCGTTCGAGGTGCACGAACCCGACATGGTGGGCGTCAAGGGCTATGATGTCTGCATTCTGGAAGCCTTGACGCGTCATGACTTGTGGATCGTGTCCAAGCATTCCAACGCCAACACGATCACGCATTACCTGTCGGGGTCATTGAAGGCGATTCGCCGGGCCGAGCAGGAAGTGTTGAAAACCTATCCCAATGCCGAAATCACGGCGCGCGCACTGGGTATGGTGTCAGTCATCGGCGCGGATCTGAGCGATATGGCCGTGCTGGCCCGCTGTCTGGGCACGCTTGAGCGCGAGGGTATTCCGACGCTGGCCGCACAGCAGGGGATGCGCCGCGTTGATGTGCAACTGCTGGTGCCACGCGACATGCTGAACGATGCCATCCGTGCACTGCATGCCGAATTCGTGCCAGCGCAAGCGGTCGAGGTGCCTGCGCGGGCGGCCTGACCGGTCAGTCAGATGCTGTTTCGTCCAAGACGGCGGGGCTTTGCCCCGCCGTCCGGCGTTCTGGCGTATCGTGACAAGAAACTTTGACGACACGCCTGTGCCTATCTTGCAACAGCCCACCACTCTCCCCACATAAATCCCGAGGCCCGACAGGGGCATGTGCTGCGATGCAGGCAGGCCTCGCCAAAGGGCGCTTTTTGAGGAGAGTTGAGCCATGAATCTAGAGAAATTCACTGAACGCGCCCGCGGTTTCCTGCAAGCGGCGCAAACCATCGCATTGCGCGAAGATCACCAGCGCCTGACGCCGTCACATCTGCTCAAGGCGCTGCTGGATGACGATCAGGGCATGTCCGCCAATCTGATCCGCCGTGCCGGTGGCGCGCCTGAACAGGTGGCGCAGGCCAATGATATTGCGCTGGCGAAACTGCCCAAGGTGTCGGGCGGGGCAGGGCAGATCTACATGGACCCGCAGACCGCAAAGGTGGTCGATCAGGCCGAACAGATCTCGAAAAAAGCCGGGGACAGTTTTGTTACGGTCGAGCGGTTGCTGACCGCGCTGGCGCTGGTGAAATCCGACGCCAAGGAGGCGCTGGATGCAGGGGCCGTGACCGCGCAGAACCTGAACACCGCGATCAATGATTTGCGCAAGGGGCGCACGGCGGACAGTGCCAGCGCCGAAGAAGGCTATGATGCGCTGAAGAAATACGCCCGCGACCTGACCGAAGCCGCGCGCGAGGGCAAGATCGACCCGATCATTGGCCGGGACGAGGAAATCCGCCGCTCGATGCAGGTGCTAAGCCGCCGGACCAAGAACAACCCCGTCCTGATCGGCGAGCCGGGCGTGGGCAAGACTGCCATTGCCGAGGGGCTGGCGCTGCGCATCATCAATGGCGATGTGCCCGAGAGCCTGCGCGACAAGAAACTGATGGCGCTTGACATGGGTGCGCTGATTGCCGGGGCCAAGTATCGCGGCGAGTTCGAGGAGCGGCTGAAAGCGATCCTGTCCGAAGTGACCTCTGCCAATGGCGAGATCATCCTGTTTATTGACGAGATGCACACGCTGGTGGGCGCAGGCAAATCCGAAGGCGCGATGGATGCCGCCAACCTGATCAAGCCTGCACTGGCGCGGGGTGAATTGCATTGTGTGGGGGCGACCACGCTGGACGAATACCGCAAGCATGTGGAAAAAGACGCGGCGCTGGCGCGACGCTTCCAGCCTGTGATGGTGGCCGAGCCGACAGTCGAGGATACGATCAGTATCTTGCGCGGCATCAAGGAAAAATACGAGTTGCATCACGGGGTGCGCATCGCCGACTCGGCGCTGGTCGCCGCCGCCACGCTCTCGCATCGCTACATCACCGACCGTTTCCTGCCCGACAAGGCCATCGACCTGATGGACGAAGCCGCCAGCCGTCTGCGCATGGAAGTGGACAGCAAGCCCGAGGAACTGGATGCGCTCGACCGCGACATCCTGCAAAAGCAGATCGAGGCCGAGGCGCTGCGCAAGGAAGATGACGCCGCCAGCCGAGACCGGCTGGAAACGCTGGAGCGCGAGTTGTCGGATCTGCAGGAACGCAGCGCCGAGTTGACCGCCACTTGGCAGTCCGAGCGTGACAAGCTGGAAGAAGCGCGCCAGATCAAGGAAGACCTGGACCGCGCGCGGATCGAGCTTGAAACCGCCAAGCGGCAGGGCGATTTCGCCAATGCCGGGCGGCTGCAATATGGCGCCATCCCCGAACTGGAGCGCAAGCTGACCGAGGCAGAGGCCCGCGAGGCCGAGAAAATGGTCGCCGACGCCGTGCGCCCCGAGCAGATCGCCGAAGTGGTCGAACGCTGGACGGGGATCCCGACGTCCAAGATGCTGGAAGGCGAGCGCGAGAAACTCTTGAAGATGGAAGACGAGTTGCACAAGCGCGTCGTGGGCCAGCATCAGGCCGTGCGGGCTGTCGCCAATGCCGTGCGCCGCGCGCGCGCGGGGCTGAATGACGAGAACCGCCCGCTGGGGTCGTTCCTGTTCCTTGGCCCCACGGGTGTGGGCAAGACCGAGTTGACCAAGGCTGTGGCCGAATACCTGTTCGACGACGATCAGGCGATGGTGCGCATCGACATGTCCGAGTTCATGGAGAAACACGCCGTCGCGCGGCTGATCGGAGCTCCTCCGGGCTATGTCGGCTATGAGGAAGGTGGCGTGCTGACCGAGGCCGTGCGCCGCAGGCCCTATCAGGTCGTGCTGTTTGACGAGGTCGAAAAGGCACATCCCGAAGTGTTCAACGTCTTGTTGCAGGTGCTGGATGACGGGGTGCTGACCGATGGTCATGGCCGCAAGGTCGATTTCAAGCAGACGCTGATCGTGCTGACCTCGAATCTTGGCTCGCAAGCCCTGTCGCGCCTGCCCGAGGACGGCGATACCGATGCTGCGCGCACCGAGGTGATGGACGCCGTGCGCGCCCATTTCCGCCCCGAGTTCCTGAACCGGCTGGATGAGACCATCATCTTTGACCGGCTGGCGCGGCAGGATATGGATGCGATTGTCGATATCCAGATGGCAAGGCTCTTGAAGCGGCTTCTGGCGCGCAAGATCACGCTGGATCTGGATGACAGCGCGCGCACATGGATGGCCGACAAGGGGTATGACCCGGTTTATGGCGCGCGTCCGCTCAAGCGGGTGATCCAGCGCTATCTGCAGGACCCGCTGGCGCAACTGTTGCTGAGTGGCGCGTTGATGGACGGGGCGCGCGTGCAGGTGACTGCAGGCCCCTCCGGGCTGGTGATCGGCGATCATCATGTGGCCGACGACGATGAGCCCCGGATGAAGCTCGTTCACTGAGCGGGCCCTGAAACAGCTTTCCTGAAGGGGCCGCGCGATGCGCGGCCCCTTTTCCACGACCTGTCACTGCCCCTGTCTTGGGCATGCGCGGCCTGTTCGGTCACAGAAACGCACGATTTGCGTCTTGCAAGGCTTGCCAAACCCCGTTCGCTTGGTCCTAATGGCTGAAAATCGCAAGACCGGATACCCATGCCCCAGACCCCAGTCATTGATATCCGCGCCCTTCACAAGTCCTATGGCACATTGGATGTGTTGAAGGGCGTCAGCATCAATGCGCAGAAAGGCGATGTGGTCTCGCTGATCGGATCGTCCGGATCGGGGAAATCCACGCTTCTGCGCTGCTGCAACTTGCTGGAGGACAGCCAGCAGGGCGAGATCCTGTTCAATGGCGAGCCTGTGCGCTGGAAGGGCAAGGGGCAGGGCCGCCACCCGGCGGACCGGGCGCAGGTTACACGCATTCGCACCAATCTGAGCATGGTATTCCAGAGCTTCAACCTGTGGGCGCATATGACAGTGCTGCAGAATGTGATGGAGGCCCCGCTGCATGTCCTCAAGCAGGACCGCGCCACGGTCGAGGATCGCGCGCGCGGGCTGCTGGACAAGGTGGGGATCGGCGACAAGGCAGATGTCTATCCCGCCCAGATGTCGGGGGGGCAGCAGCAGCGCGCGGCCATTGCCCGCGCCCTGTGCATGGAGCCAGAGGCCCTGCTGTTCGACGAGCCTACCTCTGCACTCGACCCCGAACTGGAGCAGGAGGTGATCCGCGTCATCAAGGCACTCGCGGCCGAAGGCCGCACCATGCTGATCGTCACGCATGACATGCGTCTGGCGGCCGATGTCTCGAACCATGTCGTGTTTCTGCATGACGGACGGATCGAGGAACAGGGGCCGCCGGACTCGCTGTTCAAGACGCCGCAATCCGCGCGGCTCCGACAATTCCTCAGCCACTCGCATGCGGCCTGAGGCAATAACCCCAAAACACTCAACACGGGAGAAGACAATGAAAAGAACCCCCTTCACACTCGCAGCCGCGATTGCCTTCATGGCGTCGGGCGCAATGGCGCAGGATGTGGTGCGCATCGGCACCGAAGGTGCCTACCCCCCATGGAACTTCATCAATGACAATAACGAGGTCGTAGGTTTCGAGATTGATCTTGGCAACGAGATTTGCCGCCGCGCAGAACTGACCTGCGAATGGGTCCTCAATGACTGGGACACGATCATCCCGAATCTGGTTGCGGGCAATTATGATGTGATCATGGCCGGCATGAGCATTACCGAGGCGCGCTCTCAGGTGATCTCGTTTACCACCAATTACCTGCCTTCGGACCCATCGGCCTATATGGCGCTGGCCGGCACGGATGAATCGGTCATCGACGATGGCGTGATCGCGGTGCAGTCCAACACGGTTCAAGCCGGGCTGGTTGCAGATGGCACCGCAACGGGTCTGGAATTCCCCACCCCGGACGAGACGATCTCGGCAGTCCGCAATGGCGAGGCTGATGCCGTTCTGGCCGACAAGAACTTCCTTGCGCCCTATGAGGCGGATTCGGGCGGTGAACTGGTCTTTATCGGCGAGGATCTCTACCCCGGTTCGGGTACGGGCGCAGGCGTGCGCCAGTCCGACAACGAATTGCGCGAGACCCTGACCGGCATCATCGAAGAGATGAAGGTGGACGGCTCCATCAACGCGTTGATCGAGCAATGGTTCGGCGACGGCATCGCGAAATTCTGATCTGACAATGACACATGGCAGGCCCTGATGCAGGGCCTGCCACTTGCCGCGCGGGGCCCGCTTGATGTTCGCCTTCTGCACTGACCCTGCCTCGCTGCCGCAATGGCAATGGTTCGCCTGTTACCTGACGACAGCGACCCATTTCGCCTTTTACCGCTCATTCTTCATGGTCATGCTGCTTCTTGTGATCACCGCACCCATCGCGCTGGCCATGGGGTTGCTGGGGGCCATGGCCGTGCGCTCGCGCATCTGGCCGGTCAGTTGGCTGGGCAAGGGCTATGTGAATATCGTGCGCGGTGTGCCTGATATCGTGTTCTTCATGTTCGTGCCCATCGCGCTGGGGCAGGGGATCGAATGGGTGTTTCACCAGATCCAGTGCCCCGACTGGGATCAGCCGATCCGGCAGGGCAATGATTTCATCGTCTGCCGTGACGCCAAGGTGCCCCCGGTCGGATCCCCGGTCTGGGTGCGCGATGCCTATGCGTTTTCCATGGCCGTGATCGCTTATGCGCTCGTGTTCGGGGCCTTTGCGGCCAATACGCTCTATGGGGCCATGCAGGCCGTACCCCGCGCGCAGGTCGAGACTGCCGAAGCCTATGGCATGACCCGCGCGCAGGCGTTCCGGCGTGTCGTGATGCCGCAGATGTGGGTCTATGCGCTGCCCGGCCTGTCGAATATCTGGCAGATCCTGATCAAGGCGACCCCGCTTCTGTTCCTGCTCGGACTTCAGGACGCGGTCTACTGGGCACGCGAACTGGGCGGGCAGAAGACCTCGCTCTATACCTATCCGCACCCGGATTGGCGGGTCTGGTATTTCCTTGTCCTGTTGTGTTTCTACCTGTTCCTGACATGGGTGTCCGAACGTGGTTTTGCGCGGCTGAATGCGCGCCTCTCGCTGGGGCAGGCGACAGCGGCGGGCGAGCGTCTGCGAAAGGTGCAGGCATGAGCGCGCCCATGGCTTTCATCTTGCCGCAAATACTCCGGGGGGTGCGCGCCCTTGCGCGCGGGGGGCAGCGCCCCCCGACCCGGCCAGAGGCGGGCACACCATGAGAACATGCGCCGAGAGTTTCGATGGCTATATCCTGCGCGCGCTGGGCCGCGACTGGGGCGAACGGCTGTTGCCGCGCAACCTGGACATCACAGTCTGCGATCAGGTCATCCTGATTGCCAGTGGCCTGATCTGGACCGTCTATTTCGCGGCAGTGGCCATTTTCATCGGGTTTTTCCTCGCGGTCGCAGTGGCGCTGGCCAAGTCCAGCGAGAACATGTGGCTGTCGCGTCCGGCCTCGGCCTTCGTGTTCATCTTCCGTGGCTCGCCGCTGTTCATCCAGTTCTTCTTCTTCTACTCGGCCTTTGTGTTGCTGCCGCGCTCAGGGATAGATGTGCCGCTTGGCTTTGTCACGCTGACGGTGAACACCTCGGCGCTGACCACGGCGCAGGTGGGTGGGCTGATCGTGCTGGTGCTGAACACCACCGCCTATTCGGCGGAATTGTTCGTGGGCGCGCTGCGCTCGATCCCCAAGGGCGATCTCGAAGCCGCCGATGCCTATGGCCTGTCGGGCTTTACCAAGTTTCGCCGCGTGGTCTTTCCGTCCATGCTGCGGCTGGCCTGGCCGAGCTATACCAATGAGGCGATCTTTCTGACCCATTCGACCACACTTGTCTTTTTGTCAGCCTTTCCCGCGCGCGAACAGGCGGGCGAGGCGTTTTATTATGCGCGCTATTTCGTGGACCAGACCTTTAACCCCTTTGTCGGTTATCCCATTGTCGCGGCCTATTTCATTGTGCTGACACTGGCGATTGTGGGGGTCTTCGGACTGGCCAATCGTTATCTCAACCGCCACCTGCCGCGCGAGCGCCGCCCCCGTGTGCGCTTTCGCCCGCAATATGTCCGCTGAGGGACCAGCTTGCAGAATATCCGTATCGCCATTCCCGACCTGAACGGGCAGGCACGCGCGAAGCGCGTGCCTGCTTCGGCCGAAGGCAAGATCCTGCGCGGGCAGGCCAAGATGCCGCTCTCGGCGCTCAATCTCGATATCTGGGGCAATGATATCGAAGGCAGCCCGCTTCTGTTCGAGACGGGCGATGCCGATGGCATCCTGCACCCGACCGAGCGTGGATTGCTGCCCATGCCCTGGATCGGCCCCGCGGCGTTCCTGTGCCCGATGTGGATGTATCACGCCGATGGTCGCCCGTTCGAGGGTGACCCGCGCCATGCGCTTGCCGCTGTGGCAGCGCAACTGGACGCGCGGGGCCTGCGCGCGGTCACGGCGACTGAACTGGAATTTTACCTGATCGATGACAGCGGCCCTGCCTTCCTGCCGCCTGCAAGCCCTGTCTCGGGGAAGCGGGCGCTGGGGGCAGCGACCCTCTCGATGCGGATGCTGGACGAGTTCAACGCCTTTTTCGATGCGCTCTATGAGGGGTGCGAGGCGATGGGCATAAACCCCGACACCGCCACATCCGAGGCAGGCCCTGGCCAGTTCGAGATCAATCTTGACCATGGCGATGACCCCTTGCGCATGGCGGATGACACATGGCTGTTCAAGATACTCGTGCGGCGTCTGGCGCGCGCGCATGGCATGGCGGCCACCTTCATGGCCAAACCCTATGCCGGTGCGTCCGGCAACGGGTTGCATGTCCATGCCTCGCTGATCGATGCGCAGGGGCGCAATATCTTTGACAATGGCGGGCCAGAGGGCAGCGACGCGCTGCGCCATGCAATCGCAGGTGTGCTGGATGCGATGCCCGCATCCACACTGATCTGCGCGCCCCATGCCAACAGTTACGCGCGGCTGGTCCCGCACGCGCACGCACCAACAGGTGTCGGCTGGGCCTATGAGAATCGCACGGCCTCGGTCCGGGTGCCGCTGAGTGCGCCGCAGGCGCGCAGGTTGGAATACCGGGTCGCGGGCGGCGATGTGAACCCCTATCTGCTGATGGCCACGGTGCTGGGCGCGATGCTGGCCGGGCTGGAAAATGCGCAAGAACCGCCGCCCCCCATCACTGGCGATGCCTATGCACAGGACCTGCCGCAAATCCCCGCCACTTGGGAACAGGCGTTGGACTTGTTCACGACCAGCCCGCAGATGGCGCGCATTTTCGACCCGATGCTGATCGACAACATGCGCCGCACGAAATTGCAGGAAATGGCCGGGCTGGAAGGGCTGTCCGAGCAAGAGGTTCTGGAGCTTTATCTGGAAGCGGTCTGAGCGGCGCGGCTTGCCTTGCAGGACGCCGCCCTGTAGGATTTGATCAAATCAAGCGAGAGAGTTCAGATGAAGATCGGCATCCTGCAGACAGGTCAGGCGCCAGAACCGCTACGCACCGCGTCCGGTGACTACCCGCGCATGTTCGAGCGGCTGTTGGCCGGGCATGGGTTCACCTTCGCCTCATGGCTGGTCGAAGAGATGGCGTTTCCGGCCTCGGTCCACGACGCTGATGGCTGGCTGATTACCGGTTCGCGCCACGGCGTCTATGAGGACCACCCTTTTATCGCGCCGCTGGAACAGTTTGTCCGCGATGCGCTGGGTGTCGGGTTGCCTGTGGTGGGCATCTGTTTTGGTCATCAGATCATGGCGCAGGCGCTGGGTGGTCAGGTTGGGAAATTTGCGGGTGGCTGGGCCGTGGGCGCGCAGGAGTATGATTTTGAGGGCGCGCGCCTGACGCTGAACGCATGGCATCAGGATCAGGTCATCACCCCGCCCGAGGGGGCAGAGATACTGGCCAGAAATGCGTTTTGTGCCTATGCGGCGCTTGGCTACGGAGAGCATGGCTACTCGGTTCAGGCGCATCCCGAATTTGATGACCAGTTCATCGCTGGCCTGATCGAGACGCGGGGGCGCGCGCTTGTGCCTGCCGCGCAACTGGCCGAGGCCGAGGCGCGACAGGGCGGGCCGCGCGATCAGGATGTGCTGGCCACGCGCATCGCCGCCCATTTCAAGCGTCACGCCCAGAGGGCAGCCCGAACGGAGACTTCATGAGCGACTGGAAACAGAAAATCCCGCAAGCCGCGCAGGACTTCCTGTCCAACCGCAGGCTGGACGAGATCGAATGCATCATCGCCGACATGGCCGGGGTCGCACGCGGCAAGGCCATGCCGGCCTTCAAGTTTGACGAGAATTCGAAATATTATCTGCCGACCTCGATCTTTTTGCAGACGATCACGGGGGGCTGGGCCGAATTCCGCGATGGCGCGGATCTGGAGCCTGACATGATCATGCGCCCGGATTTCAGCACCGCAACGGCTGCGCCCTGGACGGCGGACTGGACCTTGCAGATCATCCATGATGCCGAGGATGCGAATGGCAACCCCATCCCCACCGCGCCGCGCAATGTGCTCAGGCGGGTGCTGGAACTCTACCGGGCCGAGGGGTGGCAACCCGTTGTCGCGCCCGAGATGGAGTTCTACTTCGTCGCCCGCAACATCGACCCCAACATGCCGATCATCCCGCCCATGGGCCGGTCGGGCAGGCGGGCGGCAGCGCGGCAGGCGTATTCCATGTCGGCGGTCGATGAATATGGCAAGGTGATCGACGATATCTATGATTTCGCCGAGGCCATGGGCCTGGAGATTGATGGCATCCTGCAAGAGGGCGGGGCCGGGCAGGTCGAGATCAACATGGCGCATGGCGACCCGCTGCAACTGGCCGATGAGGTGTTCTTTTTCAAGCGCATGATCCGCGAGGCGGCGCTGCGCCATGATATGTTCGCGACCTTCATGGCCAAGCCCATTGAGGGCGAGCCCGGTTCAGCCATGCATATCCATCATTCGGTGATCGACATGGCCAGCGGACGCAACCTGTTCTCGACCGAGACAGGCGAAAGCACCGAGATGTTCATGCATTTCATTGGCGGTCTGCAGCGGCATCTGCCAAGGGCCGTGGCCCTGATCGCCCCATATGTGAACAGCTACCGCCGTTATGTGCCGGATTTCGCGGCACCGATCAATCTGGAATGGGGTTATGACAACCGCACCACGGGGTTGCGCGTGCCGATCTCATCGCCTGCGTCTCGCCGGATAGAAAACCGTTTGGCTGGTATGGATTGCAACCCCTATCTGGGCATCGCGGCCTCGCTCGCCTGTGGCTATCTGGGCCTGAAGGAAAAGCAGGGGCCACGCGCAGAGTGCAAGACCAACGCCTATATGGATGATGATGAACTGCCCAAGACACTGGGCGCAGCCGTGGATATGTTCGACGAGGCCACCGCCCTGCATGATGTGCTGGGGGCAGAGTTCAGCAAGATCTACGCGGCTGTGAAGCGCGATGAATATACCGAGTTCCTGCAGGTCATCAGCCCGTGGGAGCGCGAGCATCTTCTGCTGAACGTATGAATCTGCTCTTTGCCAATGACCGCGCAGGGCACTATCCGCCCAGCTATTATGCGGCAACATCCACGCCGCTGGCCCCCTTTGCGGCGCTGAAAGGGGCGCACAGGGCAGATGTCTGCATCGTGGGCGCGGGCTATACGGGCCTGTCGGCGGCGCTGCATCTGGCCGAGCGGGGCTATTCGGTGATCGTGCTGGAGGCGCATCGCGTGGGCTTCGGTGCATCGGGGCGCAATGGCGGGCAGGTGGGGCCGGGCCAGCGGATCGAGCAGGATGCCATCGAGGCCATGGTCGGGCGCGAGGATGCGCGCAAACTGTGGGATATGGGGCTGGAGGCGCGCGATCTGGTGCAGGCGCTGATTGCGCGTTTCGGGATCGAATGCGGTTGGAAACCCGGCGTGATGCATGCCGACTGGCATGCCGCTGATGTGCCCCATGCCCATGCCTATGCCGAGAAACTGGCGCGCGAGTATGGTTATACGGATATCGTACCACTGGACCGCGACGCGGTGCAGGATATCGTGCGCACGAAAGCCTATCAGGGGGGCGTTCTGGACCATGGCGCAGGCCATCTGCACCCGATGCGCTATGTTCTGGGGCTGGCGCAGGCAGCCGTAGCGGCGGGCGCGGTCATCTTCGAGAATTCACTGGTGGTGGATATCCGGCACGGGGCCCGCGCGCAGGTCCAGACAGCGCAAGGCCATGTCGAGGCCGACCATGTCATTCTGGCGGCCAATGGCTATCTGGGCGGGTTGGCGCCGCCTGTTGCCGCCAAGGTCATGCCGATCAACAATTTCATCATTGCCACAGAACCGCTGGAACCCGGCACGGTGCTGACGCAGGATGTCGGAGTTGCGGACAGCAAGTTCGTGATCAATTATTTCCGCCAGTCCCAGGATGGGCGGCTGCTGTTCGGTGGCGGCGAAAGCTACGGGTATCGGTTTCCCGACATCATCAAGACAGTGCGCAAGCCGATGCTGGAGGTGTTTCCGCAACTTGCCGATACCGGGATCGACTATGCCTGGGGCGGCACCCTGGCCATCACGATGACCCGGCTGCCCTGTTTCCAGCGGGTGGCACCGAATATTCTGTCGGCTTCGGGATATTCCGGGCATGGCGTGGCGCTGGCGACACTGGCAGGCAAGGTGATGGCTGAAGCAGTGGCAGGGCAGGCGGAGCGATTCGATCTGATGGCGAATATCCGGCTGCCGCGCTTTCCGGGGGGGCGGGCGTTGCGCAGCCCGCTTCTGGCGCTGGCGATGACGTGGTACGCGCTGCGGGATCGGCTGGGGGTGTAGGGTGCGTGGTTCTGCCGCAAGGCAGGTTCACGCACCAAGGTCAGATGCCGGGCAGAAGAGGTGGGTGCAGAGCACCCACCCTACAGGCTCACTTGTTCATCTTTGACAGCTTTTGCTGCAGTTCCGCCAGTTGACGCTTGATCTGGTCCAGATCGTCACTACTTTCTTCGCCGGTCTCGGTGGGTGCAATCCCCGGCCAGCCTGTCATCATCGTCTTCATGAAAGCCTGTTGCTGGCGCTGCATCTCGTCAAAGCCCGGCATCTTGGCCATCGGGTTGGCGCGCGTCATGTTGTCCATGATCTGCGAATGCCCCTCGCGCAGCATTTCGAAAGACATCGCCAGAAACTGCGGCACCACGCTTTGCGCCTGAGTGGTGTAGCTGCGTACCAGATCGGTCAGCACCTCGATGGGCAGCACGCTTTCGCCACGGCTTTCATGTTCCGCGATGATCTGCAGCAGATACTGGCGTGTCAGGTCGTCGCCCGATTTCAGATCGACAATCTGGACCTCGCGCCCTTCGCGTATGAAGCCCGCGATATCCTCCAGGGTCACGTAGTCGCTGGTCTCGGTGTTATAGAGCCTGCGGCTGGCGTAGCGCTTGATCAGCAGCGGTTTGGCATCTTCGCTCATCTCTTCTCTCCCCGAGACTTTTGCAGTGCAGCAAGCCTAGGCGAGGAACGCGCAAAAGGAAAGGGCGAGCGCGTTGCGCTCGCCCTTTGGCACCCAATGGGAGGAGAAGGTGCCAGTCAAGCCGTAAGGCTTATTTCGTCGCAGCGGTTGCTTTCGCAGCTTTGGTCGCCGTGTCGGTTGCTTTCTTGACAGCAGCAGCGGTTTCTTCCTGCATGTCCTTGCCAGCAGCCATCAGCAGCTCGACCGTGTCCATCTGCACTTTTTTCGCGATCTCGGCGAAAGCAGCGACATGCTCGGCAGCCATTTCAGCAGAAGCCGACGCGAAATCGGTCATGGCTTTGCTGTAATCGGCCGGGTCTTCCTTGACGGTCGACACTTCGCCGACTTTCGCCAGCGTCGATTTGGTCCATTTCGTGGACACTTCGGTCGATTTCTCGGCAGCTTCCAGAGCAACCTTGCTCATTTTCTCTGCCAGGGCGGCTTGCGATTTGAAGACGTCCTGCATGGCCCCGGTGTCCATCGGGAACGAACCCATCATGTCTTTCATCATCTTGGTGTAGTCAGCGTTCTTGGTCATGGGTGATCTCCTCGATCTCTGGTCCACTTGGCAGTCCAGATCATCTGGTCCCTGCTCCTGAACACAATATGCATGCTGCAGCGCAGCATTTCAAGTATTTTTTGCTGCGCTGCAGCATAAATCTATCTGCTGTGTTTAACCTTATGACAACGCGTCGTTTTTTGAGCTGGTCACATAGGTGCCAGGGGCATCCGTCAGGGCTGGATAGGCCGAATCACCCGGTTCGCGTGCCGCAACCTTGGCCCCGGACCGCTTGCGCAGCCACTCTTCCCAGCGGGGCCACCACGACCCGTCAGTGAATTCGGCAGCCTGCTGCCAGTCTTCCGGGGTGCCTTCGGGGTCCGGGCCTGCATAATGGCCGTATTTCTTCTTGCTGGGCGGATTGATGATGCCGGCGATATGGCCCGATTCGGACAGGATGAAGGTCTTGTCGCGGCTGCCCATCTTGGTCACGCCCCGGAAACTCGACCGCCATGCCGCAATATGATCGGTCTCGCAGGCAATCGCGCAAACCGGGTGCTTTACATCCTTGATGCTGACATCCTCGCCGCAGATGCGGAAACTTTCAGAGGCAAATCGGTCATTCTGGCACAGGCCGCGCAGATACTCCACGCACATGGGGCCGGGCAGGTTGGTGCTGTCGCCGTTCCAGTACAGCAGATCGAAGGCGGGCGGTGCCTCGCCCATCATATAGCTGCGAATCGCAGGCCCGTAGATCAGGTCATTCGAGCGCAGGAAGGAAAAGGTGCGCGACATGAACTTGCTGTCCAGATAGCCCTTGTCCGCGCATTCAGCCTCGATTCCGTCAACGAAATCGTCTTCCAGAAAGACGCCGACTTCGCCCTGATCCGAAAAATCGGTCAGCGTGGTAAACAAGGTGGCCGAGCGCACCGACTTGTCCTTGCGCTTGCCCATCAGCGCCAGTGTCATCGACAGCGTCGTGCCCGCAATGCAATAGCCGATCGCATTGACCTGCTTTTCATCCGTGATCTCGCGCGCGACGCGGATCGCTTCCAGATAGCCTTCCTCGACATAGGTATCCATGCCCACATCGGAAAAGGTCTCATCGGGGTTCACCCACGAGACGACGAACAGGGTGTAGCCCTGATCGACAATCCATTTGATCAGGCTGTTCTGCGGTTTCAGGTCCATGATGTAGAATTTGTTGATCCAGGGCGGAAAGATCAGCAGTGGCGTGCGATAGACCTGTTCGGTGCTGGGAGCGTACTGGATCAGCTCGAACATGCGGTTGCGGAACACGACCTTTCCGGGGGTGGTGGCCAGATTGCCCCCGACAGTAAAGGCTTCCTTATCCGCCAGCGACACCATCAGGTCGCCCTTATTGACTTCGATATCGCGCACGAGGTTCTCCAGCCCGCGCACGAGGCTCTCGCCCTCGGTCTCGACGGCTTTCATCAGCGCGTCGGGATTCGTGGCCAGAAAGTTGGTGGGCGCCATCATGTCCACGATCTGCTGCGTGAAATATTGCAGGCGGCGCTTTTCGCGCGGCTCGACAGATTCCAGCGACTGCACGGCATCGTGCATCGCTTCGGCGGCGATCAGGTATTGCTGCTTTAGATAGTTGAAATAGGGGTGCGACTTCCACAAGGGGTTGGAAAAGCGCCGGTCATCCGCGGTCTTGTCCTCGGGGGCCTGCAACTTGCCACGAGTCAGCACCTCTTGCGCCTCGACATGGTGCTTGAGCGCCTTGCCCCAGTAATCCAGCTGCAATTCCAGCGCTTTCGACGGATGGCGCACCATTTCCGTCCAATAGGCCGTTGCCGCGTGCAGAAACAGGTCCGAGTCGGGCGACTGCAGGCTTGGACGGGCAATCTCGCGATGGGCGAGGGCATCGGTCAGCCGGTGTGTCAGCTCTTCGATGCGTGCCATATTTGCCTTCAGACGTTCGACTTTTTTGTCATCATCATATTCGGAAGTTGTCATGCTTCGAATTCCCCCGTATTCTTCGCACGTGCAGCATCTGTCGCTAAGGGCGATCTTAACGATGCCGCACTACAAATTAAAGCGGCGAATGGTCCCGGACTGATTTGCTGCAGGTTTTTTGGGGGCGTGCATGAAGGGTATGGCGACATACGACCTGATGGAGTCGATCCGCAACACGAATGAGTGGATGGGGGCCTCGGCGCGGGCTTTCGCGTCGTATCCGGTCTGGGGCATGGTGCCCAATCCGATGTTCAAGGTCATGTCCGCCTGGGGTCGCGTGACCGAACGCAGTTTTGCGCGCATGGTTATCAAGCCTGACTGGGGGATCACCTCGATCGTTGCCGAAGACGGACGCGACCATATGGTCGAGGAAGTGGTCGATGTTGCGCGCCCGTTTGGCGATCTGCTGCGCTTCAAGGTGCATGGCCGCCCCGAAAAGGCCCGCCGCGTGCTGCTATGCGCGCCGATGTCGGGCCATTATGCGACGCTGCTGCGCTCGACCGTGGCCAGCCTGCTGCCCGATTGCGAGGTCTGGGTCACCGACTGGCACAATGCGCGTGATATCCCTGTCTCCGAAGGCAAGTTCGATATCGAGGATTATACCCTGTATATCGCCGATTTCATGCGCCATCTGGGTCCCGATACGCATGTGATCGCAGTCTGCCAACCGGTTCCGCTGGCGCTGGCGGCGACAGCCTATCTGGCCGAACAGGACCCCGACGCGCAACCGCTGACGCTGACCCTGATCGGCGGTCCGGTGGACCCCGATGCCGCACCCACCGAAGTGACCGATTTCGGACGCCGTGTCACGATGGGCCAGCTGGAACATCTGGCGATTCAGCGTGTGGGCTTCAAATACAAGGGTGTCGGGCGGCTGGTCTATCCGGGCCTGTTGCAGCTTGGTGGCTTTATCTCGATGAACATGGAACGCCACGCGCAAGCGTTCTCGGACAAGATCTCGGCCGAGGCAAATGGCGAAGGTGGTGAGCGCGACAAGCATAACCGTTTCTATGACGAGTATCTGTCAGTCATGGACATGACAGCCGAATTCTACCTCTCGACGGTCGAGCGGATCTTCAAGGACCGCGAAATCGCGCGCAATGCCTTCGTGGTAAATGGTCACAAGGTGGATTTCTCGAAGATCACCAAAGTCGCGGTCAAGGTGGTTGAGGGCGAGAAGGATGATATCAGCGCGCCGGGCCAGTGTCTGGCCGCGCTGGATGTGCTGACCGGCCTGAGCGACGCGCAAAAGGCCAGCCATCTGGAACCGGGTGCCGGGCATTACGGTATCTTTGCGGGCAAATCCTGGCGCAACAATATCCGCCCGCTGGTGATGGACTTCATGGACACCCATTCCGGTGGCGGTGGGCGGGGGACGCGGCAACTCAAGGTCGCGGCCTCTTACGGCTAACCGCCCCGGCCCAGTGCCATCCATAGGGCCACACCAGCCAGCAAGACGGCGCATCCGCGATTGAGGATGCGCGCCGAACCTGGCGCGCGAAAGCGCCGCAGCAGCAGATCACCGGCAAGGGTCCAGCCCGTGAAGGCCGCCAGATTGTGCAGCGTAAAAACCGTGGTGATCCAGAGCACCAGCGCGGGGGCCGGATCGGCAGGCAGGAATTGCGCGAACATTGCCGCGATGATGGCATAGGCCTTGGGGTTCAGCACCAGCAGCACCGCGCCGTCGCACAGGCGGGCCTGACGGGGCAGGCGCGCAGTGGCAACCGCACCGGCCCGCCACAAGGACCATGCCAGCCACAGCACATAGGCGCTACCAGCAAGACTGAGGGCATCCAACAGTGCGGGGGCCATGTGTGACAGGGCCGCAAACCCGAACCCGATTGCCGCTGTCAGCCCCCATGTTGCCAGATGATAGCCAAGGCTTGCAGGCCAGCTTGCCGCCAGCCCACCCTGCGCGCCAAGGGCCGCAAAGAACAGGTTGCCGGGACCGGGTGACCAGGCGAGGGGCAGCAGAAACACAAGCAGTGCAAGGGTCAGGGGGATCATGGGCGAACTCTCTGTGATGGCGGGTGGTCTTGCCCCATGGGTGCCCTGTCATGCGACCCGAAAGCTGCGCAAAAGCCGCGCTTGTTCAGCCCCGGTGTGGGGATGCGACTGGCGGAACTGGTTATTTGGACAAAGGTGAGAGGGGCAGGGCATGCGCACCCCTTTCTGCGCGCGGGAGGTGCGAGACTCGGGGCATTTCTCGGGAAGCATGTGTCTTGGCTGGAAAAACGCAGCAAGGGCATTTCAATCTGGCGCTGGGCGGACTAGATCGACTGCAAAGGTTTTCGGAAATTTGCGGGGGTTCTCGATGGTTGATGCGCATCTGACAGCGGCACTGGAGCCCGTGACCGAGGCTTTGCTGGCGGCGGCAAAGGCCGCCGGGGCCGAGGCCGCCGACGCGATTGCGATCGAGGGGCGATCGGTGTCGATCGATGTGCGCAAGGGGGGGCTGGAGCAGGCCGAACGGTCCGAGGGGCTGGATATCGGGTTGCGCGTGTTCATCGGCCAGCGGCAAGCGTGCATCTCATCTTCAGACACGCGCCCCGAGACACTGGAGGCGATGGCGCGGCGCGCAGTCGCCATGGCGCGCGAAGCCCCCGTAGACCCCCATGCCGGGCTGGCCGAAGCGGCGCAACTGGCCGCGCTTCGCCATGCCGGGGGGCTGGAACTCTATGATCCTTCCCCCGAGCCTGCCCCCGAGACACTCCAGGAAGACGCGCGCCGCGCCGAGGCGGCGGCGCTGGCCGTGGCCGGGGTCGCGCAAGTGCAATCGGCCTCGGCGGCCTATGGGTCGCAGGCGATCTGGCTGGCCGCGAGCAATGGCTTTGGCGGCGGCTATGGGCGCACGTCGCGCCATGTTTCCTGCGTCGCGATCAGTGGCGAGGGCACGGGCATGGAGCGTGACTGGTGCGGCGAGGGGCGTATCTTTCAGGCCGATCTGCCCGACGCTGACGAGGTCGGCCGACTGGCTGGTGAGCGCGCCGCCGAGCGGCATGGCGCGCGCAGGCCCAGAACCGGGACCTATCCGGTGCTGTATGATGAGCGCATCGCGTCCAGCCTGATCGGGCATCTGCTGGGGGCGATCAATGGCAGCGCGATTGCGCGCGGGTCAAGCTGGTTGCGCGATGCGATGGGCGCGCAGGTGTTGCCACGGGGAAGCACTCTGCGTGAGGACCCTTTGCGGGTGCGCCGTTCAGGGTCGCGGCCCTTTGACGCTGAAGGGTTGCCAAGTCAGGTCAAGGATCTGGTCGCGGATGGCATGTTGCAAAGCTGGGTGCTGGATCTGGCCACATCGCGCAAGCTGGGGATGGTCAGTACAGGCAACGCCGTGCGCGGGACCTCGGCCCCGCCCTCGCCCTCGACCTCTAACGTGATCCTGACACAAGGGCCTAGGTCGCGGGCCGAGTTGATGGCGGATATGGGCACTGGCTTGCTGGTGACCTCGCTGATCGGGTCGACCATCAACCCGACCACAGGGGATTATTCGCGCGGGGCCAGCGGGTTCTGGGTCGAGAATGGCGAGATTGCCTATCCGGTCAATGAATGCACCATCGCGGGCAACCTGCGCGAAATGCTCGGGCGGATCATCCCGGCCAATGATGCGCGCGCGCATCTGTCCAGTGTGGTGCCGTCCATCCTTGTCGAAGGGATGACCCTTGCCGGGGCCTGACGATCTGGCGCTTCTGGTCTCGGCGGCGCAAGAGGCGGGCGAGATCGCGACGCGCCATTTCGGCAAAGGTCCGAAAAGCTGGGACAAGGGCAGCGGACAGGGGCCGGTCTCGGCGGCTGATCTGGAGATTGACGCGATGCTGCGCACACGCCTGCGCACGGCGCGGCCCGGCTATGGCTGGCTGTCGGAAGAGAGCGCGCGGGTGCCTGCCGCTGACAGCGCCGCGCGCGGGTTTGTGGTTGACCCGATTGACGGCACGCGCGCCTTTCTGGACGGGCAGACGGGGTTTTCGCATGCTCTGGCCGTGGTCGAGCAGGGCGTGCCCGTCGCCGCTGTGGTCTATCTGCCATTGAAGGACATGCTCTACACGGCGGCGTTGGGGCAGGGCGCGCATCTGAATGGCGTATCAATCGCAACCAGTGCCTGTGCCTGTGCCGCGGCGCAAGGGGCCGAAGTGCTGGTCGCGCGGCCCCAACTGGCGAAAGAGTTGTGGCCGGGCGGGGTGCCGCAGGTCGCGCGCCATTTCCGGCCATCGCTGGCATGGCGCATGGCGCTGGTGGCCGAAGGGCAGTTTGACGCCATGCTGACCCTGCGCCCGACATGGCATTGGGACATCGCGGCGGGGGCCTTGCTGGTGACCGAGGCCGGGGGCGTGGTCAGCGACGGGACGGGCGGACCGTTACGGTTCGACACGGTCACCCCGCAGGCCGGCGGCGTTATCGCAGCAGGTCCCGCCTTGCATGCAGAGCTTGTGCGGCGTCGGCGCGGGGTGTGAGCCTGACCTGTGCCTGAGCCGGGTGCCTGATCCGGCGGTTCTGCCGCAGCGCATGACCCCGTCCGGCAAAGGGTGCCCTGCAGTTGAGCGTGTCTGGCCGCGCTGCGCCGGGTGCGAAAAATCGGCTGCACGCGGCGGCGGATTTACGCTAACAGAGGCGGCAGGAATTGCGACAACAGGGGGTTCGCACGTGGCGGCACCTTTCGATCAGCACCGGCAAGAGGGCGCAGTCTGATGGCACGAAGCCTTTCAGGGGGTTTGCCGGGGCTGATCCGGTCGCGCAACGCGGCTGTGCCGCCTGTGCTGTCTCGGCTTTCGCCACCGCTGGTCTGGCTGCACAGCGACCATGCGCGCGGCGCAAAGCGGCTTGAGGCATTGTCCGAAGTGCTCTTGCAGGATGGGTCCGGTGGCGCGGTTCTGCTGACATATCCCGAGGATATGGACCCGATTGCGGACCTGCCCGGACGGGTTGCGCTGCCATTGTCGGCGGATGATGCGGGATTTGCACGGATGCTGGTTGCGCGTTGCGCACCCGCAGCGTTCCTGTCCACGGCGCGCACCATTCCCGCCGGGATCATTGCGGCGCTGCGTGCGAGTGGCGCGCGCATCTGTCTGGCTGAAAATGCGGTTCCACGGTTCGCGACACGGTGGCGCGCATTGCCCGGATTCTCGCGCCCGGCACTTGCGGATGTGCACCGTGTCTTTCTGCCGCGCGAGGAGGCGCGTATTGACTGGCAAGGTCACGGGCTGAGGGATGATGCACTGGTGGTCAGTGGGCGTTTATCGGCGATCCCGGTGGCTCTGGGCTGTAACGAGGCAGAGCGCGAGGCTGTGGCCGAAGCATTCCGCAACCGCACGCTGTGGTTTGCCTGCCATGTCCCCGAGCGTGAGGAGGAACTGGTCATCGCCGCGCATCGCGAGGCACTGCGCGACAGTCACCGGCTGGCGCTGATTCTGCACCCGGCAGACCAGCTTCGGGGGGGGGTTCTGAAAGCGGCCCTTGGTGCGCGGTTCAGTACCGCGCTGCGCTCAGAGGACGATCCGATCACGACCGAAACACAGATCTACATTGTCGATACCGAGAGCGAGCGCGGGTTGTGGTACCGGCTGGCCGTGGCCTGCTATATCGGCGGCTCAATGGGGGGCGATGGGGCGCAGGTCAGCCCGATGGAAGCAGCGGCACTGGGCTGCGCCATCGTGCATGGGCGGATGTTCGGGCGGTTCTCGGAGCCGTTCGACCTCTTGCGTCAGGCGCGGGCGACGCGAATGGTGCAGGGCGGCGAGGCGCTTGGCCCGGCCATTGGTGGCGCACTGCGCCCTGAACAGGCGGCGGATATGGCGCATCGCGGCTGGCAGGTTATCGCCGAGGGGGCCGAGGCAACCGAGATCGTGATGGCGGAGTTGCTGGACGCCATTGCCGCGTCAGGGCGTGCGTGATGCGCGCGCCCGGCTTCTGGTTCACGCCACCGGACCGGCCTGCACTGGCCGCGCGACTGCTGGCCCCCCTTGGCGCGCTTTACGCGCGCGCGACTGCGCGGCGCGTGGCGCGTCCGCCGGACTGGCGTCCGCCGGTGCCTGTGATCTGTGTCGGCAATCTGAACGTGGGCGGGTCGGGCAAGACACCGACCGTGATTGCATTGGTGCAGATGTTGCAGGCCATGGGGGCCGTGCCGCATGTGCTGTCGCGCGGCTATGGCGGGCGGCTGGAGGGGCCGGTGCAGGTGGATGAGCGCGCCCATGCGCCCGATGATGTGGGGGATGAGCCGCTGCTGATCTCGGCCTTTGCGCCGGTCTGGGTGGCGCGCGACCGCGCGGCGGGCGCGCGCGCGGCGGTCGCGGCAGGGGCCGGGGTGCTGGTGCTGGATGACGGGTTCCAGAACCCGGCGCTCCCGCGCGATCTGGCGCTGGTGGTGGTGGATGCAGGGGTCGGTTTCGGCAATGGGCGCTGTCTGCCTGCGGGGCCGTTGCGCGAACCCGTGGCCGCGGGGCTGGTGCGCGCCGACATGGTGCTGTGCATCGGGCCGGACGTGATGCGCGCGCAGTTTCGCGCTGCGTGGGGTTTGGACGAGGTGCCGCTGGTCGAGGCCGAATTGCGCCCGCTGGCGATGGGGATGAACTGGCGCGGATTGAGGGTGCTGGCCTTTGCCGGGATCGGCCGACCCGAGAAGTTCTTTGCCAGCCTGCGCGCCGAAGGTGCAGAATTGCTGCGTGCCGAAGCCCTGAGCGACCACCAGCCGCTGACCGAGGGGCTGATGGCGCGGCTGGAATTCGAGGCAAAGGCGTTGGGCGCGCAACTGGTCACGACCGAGAAGGATGCCGTGCGCCTGCCCGCGCGCTTTCGCGCGCAGGTGCTGGCCTTTCCGGTGCGGCTGGAATTTGCCGAGGTCACGAAAGTCGAAGAGCAACTGCGTCGGTTGCTTCCGGAATAGGGGGCATGCGTAGCGGAAGGGGGGCGGTCCTTGGGGGCATTGAGCCCCCTGCGGACCGCGTCGGGACGCAGCCCTCCGGTTGCGACAAATGGTGGGGGTCAGGCCCCTGTCCTGACCGGATCGTCCTGACCCAGGCGCGGGGCTGGCTGGTCGGGACGCGCGTAATCTTCGGAAAAGTTGAACGGCCCGCGCACGCCCTTGAGCCCCCCCATGTCCAGCGCAAGGCCGCGCGCGCGCACTTGCGGGTCGGCAAAGACCTCGGCCATGTCGTTGATCGGCCCGGCCGGCACGCCTTGTGCCTCGCACCCTGCGAGCAATGCAGCCCTGGACCAGGTTGCCGTCTGGGCGCAGATCAGATCCGACAGGGCCGCGCGGTTCATGACGCGAACCGCGTTGGTCGCGTAATCGGGATGATCGGCAAGCCCCTCCAGCCCCAGCAGCGTGCACAGGCGCTGGTATTGCGCGTCATTGCCCGTGGCGATGATGATATGACCATCGGCACAGGGCACCACCTGATAGGGGGCCAGATTGGGGTGGAAATTGCCCAGCCGCCCCGGCGCATGCCCCGTGGCAAGATAGTTCATCGCCTGATTGGCCATCACCGCCACGGCGCAATCCATCAGCGCCATGTCGATATGCTGCCCGCGCCCGGTCACATGACGCGCCTGTACAGCCGCCAGAATTGCCGTGCTGGCATAGATGCCGGTGAAGATATCGGTCACCGCCACACCGACCTTGTGCGGCATCCCGTCCGTGGGGCCCGTGACCGACATCAGCCCCGACATGCCCTGAATGATGTAATCATAGCCTGCGCGATGCGCATAAGGCCCTGTCTGCCCGAAACCGGTGATCGAGCAGTAGATCAGGCGGGGGTGATCGGGGGCGAGGCTGGCATGGTCCAGCCCGTATTTCGCAAGCCCGCCCACCTTGAAATTCTCGATCACCACATCCGCCGTGGCGATCAGCGCGCGGACCTTTGCCTGCCCTTCGGGCGTGCGGAAATCGGCCGTAACCGACGCCTTGCCGCGATTGGTGGCATGGAAATAGGCGGCTTCGGGTGTGCCGTCACGGTCAATGAAGGGCGGACCCCAGCGGCGGGTGTCATCGCCTTCGGGGGATTCGACCTTGATCACCTCGGCCCCCAGATCGGCCAGTGTCTGGCCAGCCCATGGACCGGCCAGAATACGCGCCAGTTCAACCACGCGCAGCCCTTCGAGCGGACCTTTCATCGCGCCTAGCCGCCCAGCTTGTCGTTCAGGACACGCTCGAATTCGGCATAGGGCATGTTCGAGAACAACTCGCCGTCGATGATGAAGCTTGGTGTCGAGCGGATACCATGGGTTTCGGCATTGGCCTGATAGAATTCTGTCAGCTCCAGCGCCTTGTCGGCATCTTCCAGACAGGAATTGACCTGATCGTCACTCATTCCGGCCTGCCGCCCCAGACGGCGCAAACGGTTGGCCACATCTGCCGGGTCATTGCTGCCCGCCCAGTCGCGCTGGGTCTGATAGATCAGGTCAAGCATGCCATGATAGCGGTCTTCGCCGCCGCAGCGCGCGACCATCGCGGCCCATAGGCCGTAGCGGTCGAAATACACTTCGCGCTTGAGATAGAAGATCTGGTCCGTCTCGATGAAGTTTTCCTTGAGTTGCGGGAACACACTCGCGTTGAAGGTCGCGCAATGCGGGCAGGTCAGCGAGGAATACTCGATCACGACAACCGACGCTTCGGGATTGCCAAGCGGCATGTCCAGCGGGTGAATGTCGATGGCCGAATCCGTGACGGTGGCTGTCGCCACGACCTCGGGCGCGCTGGACTGGCTGTTGTACCACCAGCCCCCTGCGATCAGCACACCCGAGAGGGCGACGGCGGGCAAGAGCAACTTGTTCATGGTCGGTTTCCTTTGGACTGCCTAGCCTTCGATAGGACATTCGTGGCCAGATTTTCAAGGGCAGTGCGTAGGCCCTCATCGTGCACATCATGTGTCACCTGTGCAGCGTGGCGGCGGATTTCGGGTGCGGGGGCGGGGCGTGTGATTGCAGGTGCAGGGGCAAATTGTGCCTGCCCTTCGGCAAACCCCATCGGTGCGGTCTGGGTCAGGGTAATGCGCGAGATCGCGTTGTACCCATAACAGGCGTTCACTTTCTCGCGCAGGGGCACAAGCTGCATCTGCAACATCGGCCCTGCGGACCCCGTGGTCAGCAGGGTCAGCGTTGCCCCGAGCCCGCCCTTGCCATAGCTGATCTTGACGGGCCGACACAGCGCTGCGATATCCGGCCCTGCAATTTCGGCCCAATGCGTCAGCAGGCGCGAAACCGCGAAGCCCCGCGCCTCGCCCGCCTTGCGGATCTGGCGCGACACAAGACTGGCCGCACCCTCAAAACCGCGCATGCGGCGGCTGGGCGGGCTGTAGGGGGCAGGTTTTCTGGCCATTCGGGTTTCGGCACCTTGCGGTTTGTGCTGTGCAGTTTACCCTTTCACATGCTGACGACCAGAGGCCAGCCCCAACTTTCACCTGTCCACAGGATAAATCATGCGTGACACTGCTGCCCCCGAGATCGCGCCCCTGTTGCTGGACTGGTATGATCGCCACGCCCGCGACCTGCCGTGGCGGGTGCCGCCGGGCAGTGATGCGCGCGCCGACCCCTACCGCATCTGGCTGTCCGAGGTGATGCTGCAACAGACAACAGTCGCTGCGGTTCAGGGCTATTTCCTGCGTTTCACCGCGCGCTGGCCGACAGTCGAGGCACTGGCCGCCGCCGAAGATGCCGATGTCATGGCCGAATGGGCGGGGCTTGGCTATTATGCGCGAGCGCGCAACCTGCTGGCCTGCGCGCGGGTGCTGTCGGCGCAGGGAGGCTTTCCGCGCGACAGTGACGGGCTGCTGAAACTGCCCGGCATCGGCCCCTACACCGCCGCTGCGATCGCCGCGATCGCGTTTGACCAGCCCGAGACTGTGGTTGATGGCAATGTCGAGCGCGTCATGGCACGGCTCTTTGACGAGCATATGCCCTTGCCTGCCGCAAAGCCTGTGCTGACCGCACATGCAGCGCGGCTGACTCCGCGCATGCGCCCCGGCGACTATGCGCAGGCAGTGATGGACCTTGGTGCCACGATCTGCACACCGCGCAACCCCGCTTGCGGTATCTGCCCGCTGATGCGCCATTGCGCGGCACGGGTGGCGGGCACCGCCGCCAGCCTGCCACACAAGACGCGCAAACCTGCCAAACCTGTGCGGCAGGGCATTGCCTATATCGGGCAGCGCCGCGACGGCGCATGGCTGATGGAGCGGCGACCTGCGCGCGGGTTGCTTGGCGGGATGCTGGGCTGGCCCGGCACTGGCTGGACTGACGCGCCACCCAATGACGCGCCGCCCATCGCGGCGGACTGGCAGGTCGTGCCGGGCGAAGTGCGCCATACCTTCACCCATTTCCACTTGCGCCTGTCTCTGCGCGCGGCACATCTGCCCATGTCCGCACCCGGCCATTTCGTGGCCGCAGAGCTTTTCGACCCGGCTGATCTGCCCACGCTCATGCGCAAGGCGCATGCGCTGGGCGCGGCCCATCTTTCCCAAATGGAGGCTTCATGACCAACGATCTGTCTGCAACCGACCACTATGTCCTGACCCATACCATGCTGCGCATCAAGGACCCCGCGCGCGCGCTGGAATTCTATGAGCAGGTGCTGGGGTTTCGACTTGTTTCCCGGCTGGATTTCGATGAGGCGCGGTTTTCGCTGTATTTCCTGCAACCGCGCGGCCATACCGACTGCGCCGATGGTTCGCTGGAACACGCGTTCAGCCGCATGGGCCTGTTGGAGCTGACCCATAACTGGGGCTCCGAGGACAGTGACACCGAGATGCATTCGGGCAATTCCGACCCCAAGGGTTTTGGCCATATCTGTCTGGCAGTGCCGGACATCGAAGCGGCCTGCGCGCGGTTCGAAGCGCTGGGCGTGCGCTTTCAGAAACGGCTGGGCGAGGGTGGCATGAAAGAGATCGCCTTCATCCTCGACCCCGATGGCTACTGGATCGAGATTGTCCAGCCGTCGCTGATGGAGGGGCTCTTGGCGCCGCACAAGGCGTAATTCTGTCGCAGTTTGCGGGGCTGTGTCGTGCTGGAAAACAGGGTATGATGCGCCAAAACGCAGGAGAGATGCGTGACGCCAGAGCAGCTTCGCAAATTCAGTTCCGCAGTGCCCTTCTGGGTGTCGCTGGGCTTTGTGCCACTGGTGTGGATCTCGGCGCTCTGGGGGGGGTGGTGGTTCCTGCTGCCGGTCGCCTATGGCTGGTGGGCGTTTACCCTGATCGACTTTATAACCGGGCTGGATACCGGCAACCCGGACACGGATGTGCCCGTGCGCGAATTGTTCTGGTATCGGCTGATCACGCTGGTCTGGTTTCCGATCCAGTTCATCACGATCTTTGGCGTGCTCTGGGTTCTGGCGCGCGCGTCCCACAACTGGTGGGAAGATCTGGGTGTGACCTTTGGCCTTGGCGTGATGACCGGGGTCATCGGCATCGTCTATGCGCATGAATTGCTGCATCAGAAAACCCCGCATGAACGCTGGCTGGCTGATCTGTTGCTGGCATCGGTGCTCTATTCGCATTTCCGGTCCGAGCATCTGCTGGTCCATCACAGCTATGTCGGCACGCCACGCGACCCGGTGACGGCGCGCTATAACGAAGGGTTCATCAGCTATTTCGGGCGCGTGCTGCGCGACTGCCCGCCTTCGGCATTCCGGGCCGAAGCCGCGATGCTGGCGCGCAAGGGGTTGCCGTGGTGGCACCGGTCCAACCCGTTCTGGCGCTTTGCAGCCCTGCAACTCGGGTTTCTGGGCCTTGCAATGGTGGTCGGGGGCTGGTGGGGGCTGGTGCTGTTCGTGTGGCAGGCAGCCGTTGCCTCCTGGCATCTGGAACTGACCAATTACATCGAACATTACGGACTGACGCGCCGCTATCTGGGCGATGGCCGATATGAACCCGTGCGCCCGCATCATAGCTGGAACGCATCGCACGCGGCGTCCAACTGGCTGATGATCAACCTGCAGCGCCATTCGGACCATCATTACAAACCCGACCGGCGTTTTCCACTGTTGCAGACCTATGACGACACTCAGGCCCCGCAACTGCCCTTCGGCTACCCGGCGCTGACCACCTTGGCCATGTGCCCGCCGCTGTTCCGGCGCTACATGAATCCAAGGGTCCGCGCATGGCGGCGGCAATTCTACCCCGATATCGAGGATTGGACCGACTACACCAACCACGCCACCCCCTTGCCGCGCAATGCGTCTTGACGGATGGTGCAGGGCGCTACCTCCTGACGCATGCAAGAGATTGAAATCCTCTATAACGGGCGCTGCCCCATCTGCGCGGCGGAAATCGCGCAATACCGTGTTCAGGCAGAGAAGGCCGATGCGCCCCTGCGCTTCACGGACCTGCACCGGATTGACACGGCCGATTGGGGCCTGACCCCCGATCAGGCCACGCGCCGCTTTCATGCGCGCGCGGATGGGCATATCATTTCGGGCTTTCCGGCCTTTCTGCTGCTGTGGCGCAATTTGCCGCGCATGCGCTGGCTCGCCCGTCTGCTGGACCGCCCCGGCCTGCGGCATCTGGCCGAATTCGGCTATAATCGCATTGCGGCACCGCTGCTCTACCGGCTGCACCGCCGCCGTATGGCGCGCCAAGCCTGACCTCGGCTTTCATCTTGCCAGAAATACTCACTTTGCGCGCTGTCCCACTGGGACCGGACAGACGGGTAATGGCCATGCCGCAACCGCCCGCGCCGTGGTGATGCGCATGCCTTGCCTGTGTCAGATCACACGAATTGCTCGCGCAACAGCCGTTCTTCCAGCCCATGACCGGGATCGAACATCAGTTTATGCGCGATATCGCGCGCCGAGGCGATCTCGACCCGGACGACATTGCGCACGGACCGACTGTCAGCATCGGCCATCACGGGGCGGCGCTCGGGTGAAACTACCTCGATGCAGACCTTCGAGGATTTGGGCAGCAAGGCCCCGCGCCAACGACGCGGGCGAAAGGCCGCAACCGGTGTCAGCGCCAGCACGTCCGAGTTGATCGGCAGAATTGGCCCATGCGCGGAATAGTTATAGGCTGTTGACCCCGCCGGTGTGCTGACCATCGCCCCGTCGCAGACCAGCTCATCCAGCCGTTCCTTGCCATCGACAATGATCCGCAGCTTGGCCGCCTGCGCGCCCTGCCGCAAGAGCGACACCTCGTTGATCGCCAGCGCCTCGTGGACCGATCCATCGCTGCGCGTGGCCTGCATGCGCAGCGGGTTGAGCACGGCAAGTTCAGACGCGCGCAGCCGATCGGGCAAATCCTCGACCGCATAAGCATTCATCAAAAAGCCCACAGTGCCCCGGTTCATCCCGTAAACCGGTATGTCCAGATGCTGTGTGGCGTGCAATGTCTGCAGCATGAACCCGTCGCCACCAAGCGCGACAATGAAATCCGCCTCTTCCAGCGCAACCTGATCATAAGCCGCGCGCATCTCGGTCAGGGCCGCTTGCGGCTGCGGGGCGTTGCTGGCCAGAAAGGCGAGTTTCGGGGACATGGTGGACCTCGGTCTGTGGTCCGGCGACTGTCGCGCGCAATGCGCGGGGTTTCAAGCAGGTTCGACGCGCGGGCCCAGTGCGGATGATCGCGCGTGATGTCGCCAGACTGTCGGGATGCGGCGTAAAGAAGCCTTTGCGTCATGGCATTGATGGGGTAAACCAGCGCCAAATTCCAGACATCCGGAGCCCCCACATGGACACGACTTCCCGCGACACTGGCTTTTTCACCGAAACAGTGGAAAGCCGCGACCCAGAGCTATTTGCAGCGATGCAGGCCGAACTGGGCCGCCAGCGCGACGAGATCGAACTGATCGCCTCGGAGAACATTGTCTCGAAAGCAGTGATGGAGGCGCAGGGGTCGGTCCTGACCAACAAATACGCCGAAGGCTATCCGGGGCGGCGCTATTACGGTGGCTGCCAGTATGTCGATCTGGCCGAAAATCTGGCGATCACACGCGCCTGCGAATTGTTCGGCTGCGGCTTTGCCAATGTGCAGCCCAATTCCGGGTCACAGGCCAATCAGGGCGTGTTCACGGCGCTCTTGCAACCCGGTGACACGATCCTTGGCATGAGCCTTGATGCGGGCGGCCATCTGACGCATGGGGCCAAGCCAAACCAGTCGGGCAAATGGTTCAATGCGGTGCAATACGGTGTCCGCCAGTCGGATCTGGAAGTGGATTACGAGCAAATCGCAGCCCTTGCGACCGCGCACAAGCCGAAGATGATCATCGCGGGCGGGTCGGCCATTCCGCGTATCATCGATTTCGCGCGCATGCGCGAGATTGCCGATTCCGTGGGGGCCTATCTGCTGGTGGACATGGCGCATTTTGCCGGGCTGGTCGCGGCGGGGCTGTACCCGTCGCCCTTTCCGCATGCGCATGTCGCGACGACCACCACGCACAAGACCCTGCGCGGCCCGCGCGGCGGCATGATCCTGACCGATGATGAGACGCTGGCGAAGAAATTCAACTCGGCCATTTTCCCCGGTATCCAGGGCGGCCCGCTGATGCATGTGATCGCCGCCAAGGCCGTGGCCTTTGGCGAGGCGTTGCGCCCCGGTTTCCGCGCCTATCAGAAACAGGTCATCGCCAATGCCAAGGCGCTGGCCGATCAGTTGGAAAAGGGTGGACTGGCCACAGTCACGGGCGGGACCGATACGCACCTGCTGCTGGTCGATCTGCGGCCTAAAGGGGTCAAGGGCAATGCGACCGAAAAGGCATTGGGTCGCGCACATATCACCTGCAACAAGAACGGCATCCCGTTTGATACCGAAAGCCCGATGGTCACCAGCGGGATTCGTCTGGGCACACCGGCAGGCACCACGCGCGGTTTCGCCGAGCCCGAATTTCGCCTGATTGCCGACTGGATCGTGCGCGTGGTCGATGGTCTGGCCGCCAATGGCGAGGATGGAAACGCCGCGCTGGAGGCCGAAGTGAAGGCCGAAGTCGCAGCACTCTGTGCGCGCTTTCCGATCTATCCGGGCCTCTGAGTCCGCGGCTGGCGGTGTCAGGGGGCGCTTGCGCCCCCTCTTGTCCCTGCGGGCCAATTTACCCCCAAGAGTATTTTGGGCAAGATGAAGGGGAAAGGGGAGATCGCATGCTCAACCGCCTGCGATACGGTGCACCGACCAAGGCACATGGGCTGCTGATCGCGCATGGGCTGTTCGGGTCGGCGCGGAACTGGGGCGCGATTGCAACCCGGCTTGCGGACACGCGCGAAGTCATCAGCGTGGACATGCGCAATCACGGCGAAAGCGTCTGGGCGCAGGAGCATGGATATGCAGACCTCGCCGGGGATCTGGCCGCGGTGATCGAGGCCGAAGGCGCGCCGATGGATGTGCTGGGTCATTCGATGGGGGGCAAGGCCGCGATGATGCTGGCTTTGTCGCGGCCCGAACTGGTGCGGCGACTGCTGGTGGCCGATATCGCGCCTGTTGCGTATACGCATAGCCAGGCGCATCTGATTTCGGCGATGCGGGCCTTGCCGCTGACCAGGTTGGACAGTCGCGCGGCAGCGGATAGGGCCCTGTCCGCGCAGATCGAGGATCGCGCCGTGCGCGCCTTTTTACTGCAATCGCTGGATCTGCGCAGTGACCCGCCGCGCTGGCGACTGAACCTTGATGTGCTGGAGGCCGAGATGGCGCGTATCATTGGCTGGCCCGAGGTGCACGGCATCTTTGATCGTCCGGCCCTGTTTCTGAGTGGGGCGCGGTCTGATTATGTCCGCCCCGAGCATCGAGGCGCGATCCGTGCATTGTTTCCGGCAGCCAAATTCGCCAAATTGCCGGACGCGGGGCATTGGTTGCATGCCGAAGCCCCGCGCCCGTTCGAGGCGACGGCGCGCATGTGGTTTGACGCGCCCTGACCCCTCAGGCTGCCAGCATCTGGCGCGCAATGACCCAGCTTGCGACCACACCCACCACCGCACCGCCTGCGGCCGAGATCAGGATGGGGTGCAGCGTATCCTGACCGATCGTGAGCGCGATCACGACGCCGATACCGGCACAGGTGACACCGACGATGGAATAGATCAGCAGAAAAAGACGGGACATGACAGACCTCTGAGTTTGAACGGGACCATCTTGGCAGTGCAAAACTGCCTCTGCCTTGATCTTGCGCAAGTCTTCAGTCGTTTTTGACGCTGTCACAGATCAGTTGCGCCCGGAGAACACTTGTATCTCCTGAAACACTGCCGGAGCGCAGGCGGCACCCGGTCGTGTCGCGCGCGGCCTGTGCCATCAGCGCCCAAAGGTCAGGTTGGTCGGTGCGCGCGGCCATGCCATGGCGGATGATTTCAACCTTGTCATCCAGTTGCCAGACCGTGAACCGATAGCCACCCGCCTCGGTCTCGTGCGGGATGGCATCGCGCATCCACGGCGAGGGGGAGTCGCAGCCAATCAGCAGAAGGCAGGAAACCAGAAGGGAGTGTCGCATCGCAACAGCATCGCACCTGACGGTTAAAACAGCGTTAACCACGATGCAGCAAGATTGCTGTCTTGAACCAGAGCGGGAAACTGGCTACACGCAGAGCCGCGGGTGATTAGCTCAGTTGGTAGAGCGCTTCGTTTACACCGAAGATGTCGGCGGTTCGAGTCCGTCATCACCCACCA
>SKRW01000170.1 GCA_007118295.1 Paracoccaceae bacterium
GCGATGGTCGCAGGCACCGCGCCGCCTGCGCGGATGTCGCGTTCGACCGTCTGCGCCATTTCGAGATTCTGGGGCCAGGGCATGCCATGGGTGATGATGGTCGATTCAAGTGCGACGACGGGGCGGCCCGCTGCGCGGGCCGACTGGATCTCGGGGGTGTAGTGCAGTGGGGGCATGGGGGTCATCTCAGTTGGGCAGATGCGGCCTTGTTATGTCAATGCAGCGTGCATGGCAAAGGCCATGCGCGCGATTGTTGGCCTGCGGCATGTCAACGCTGCACAGGATTTGCGCGTTACCGCCAATAGATCGCGGTCGACGCAGCGGTACAAGCGTGGTGCAACAGGTGACGGCGCTTTGGGGCGTGGTCCGGGGGCGGCCCGCTGCGCGGGCCGATTGGCGGGCGGGGCGCGTCTGATGCAGCAGGCAGGCCGGGACCGGTTTGCCGGGGCTGTGCAAGAAAACCGACGCTTTGCGGGCCATGTGATGTGCTGGAGGCGCGAGGGCCGGCGAACCGTAGTTGGTAACGCTGCCGCCCACACGCCCGACCCAATGCCGCCCCCGCGCCGCGCCCCCGCGCGCGCCATGCGCCAAGCGGGGGGGACGAAAGCCGGGAATGGCGCGAACTCGGGTTTGCAGTGGGCGACTTGGAGAGGGGCATCGGGCAGACGAACCGGGCAGGCGCACCGGGCAGTCAGCTTTCCGGGCCTGTGGCCACATGTTCGGCTGCCATGGCAAGCGCGTGCTCCAGTGCCTGCACCCGTGTTGCGCCCTGAAACTCCTGTGCCATATGGGCGGCCATGAACGTGTCGCCTGCGCCAGTGACGCGCAGCGCCCTGACTGCGGGTGGGGTTCGGGTGATGAGGGCCGCATGATCGGCATCTGTCGTATCCTGCGCACCATTGGTCACCAGCACCCGTGCAGCCCCCCGCGCCAGCATCGCGCGCGCCGCCGCGGCACTGTCGGGAAGGGTCTGGTCGCACAAGTGGCTTGCCTCCTGAAGGTTGACATAGAAGATCGTGCGCGGGCGGTGGAGAAACGGCGCAAGGCGCGCGGCCTTGCTGGGCGAGGACGGGACCAGCCGCAGATCAGCCCCGGCCAGAAGGGGGGACCTGGCCAGTTGCGCAAGCTGTTCCACGGTGAATCCGCTATCCAGCACGACCACCCCGCGAAACGGGGTCATGTCAGACCCCAGCCGACCGTCCTGCAACGGTGCCAGCAATTGCATCCCCGCAGCCTCCATCGACCGCGAATCGGCAATCGCGGCGATCAGCCCGTCCGGGCCTTCGATCGCGACATAGGAATCGGTCGGAAGATCGCCTGCGCGGGTGAGGCAGGCTGTCTCGACCCCGCGCGCGGTCATTTCCTGAACCAGCGCCTCGCCCATGGCATCGCGTCCAACGGCGGCCAGGATCGCAGGCCGCTGGCCCTGTCGTGCCAGTGCCAGCGCGATATTCAGCGCCACGCCACCGGGCTGGCGCGCAATCCGGCCGGGCATATCCGCGCCGCAGGCAACCGGGGCAGGGCTGCGCCCGATCACATCCCACAGGGCCGCGCCAATGCACAGGATGTCAGGTCGTGTCGTCATCCGGGTGTCGTGGCGCAAAGCGCAGGCTTTGGCAAGCGGCGCTGGTCTGGACGATATCTCCCTGCTAGCAAGGGCCATGTTCGAGGATTATTCGGAACGACTGTTTGCGCATTTCGTGGCGGGGCGCTGGCGCGCACCTTTTGCCGCGTCGCCCCTTGTGCTGACGGATGCAACGGGTTGCCCGCTTGGTCAGATCGTGCCCGCCAGTGCTGCGGATCTGGCCCGCGCGCAGGCGGCCTTGCGCGGCGCGGATGATGCCGACTGTCAGCGCGCGGCGCAGTGCCTGCTGCAGGGCGCGGACTGGCTGGCACGCGCTATTGCACTTCAGACAGGTGCACGGCCAGGGCATGAGGAGATCGCGCAGATGGCGCGGCAGATCGCGACGCCACGGACGGGCAGCGCAGGCGTGATAAGCCGGGCGCTGCCCTTCGTGGATTCGAATGCGACATTGGGTGAGGCTCTGGGCGCTGGATTGCGCGGCGGGGTGATCTGGTGTCCAGTCCCCGATCAGGCGATCTTTGCCACGACACTTGCCCAGTTGTTTCAGCAAGCCGATCTGCCCGCCGGCGCCTTTAACCTTGTGCATGCCTCGGTCCCGCAAACACGCGCGGCATTGCGACCACTCGGTTTGCGAGAGCTTGGCTGATTGTCACAGGTGAATGCGTGGGCCCAGAACGCGCTCCACGACATCCAGCCGCGTCATGCCACGTTCGGCCAGTTCCTCGTCGCTGAGGGCGTTGTAATGCTCCAGCAACTTGTATTTCGGCGACGATTCCGCCACCCGGATGAAAAAAGCCCCGATACTGCGCAGCATACCGCGCAACCGGCCTTGTGCCGTGATTCCGATATCTGTTGTCAAACTTGCCATTTGGAAACCCTTTCAAGCAAGGTGTTTCCCCCCATGATCCCAATATGGGTCATAATCACTGACATGACCAGTGCAGCGAACGAAACCCCGCCTTGCGTCTGGTGCAACGCCATCTGCAAGGAATTGTTAACCGATTCACCGTAGCGTGAGGCTGCGCAGGTAAAAAGTTCTCGCTTTGTGCCGGGTTGTGCGTTAAGGAACTTTAGGTGAACAAACGGGCGATTGCCGCGCATGGCGCGCTGTGGAATAAGGGGCAAGGAAATGGCTGTAGCGGACCTTTTGACGATGACTGACAAGCGAAGTGCGGAAAAACAGAAAGCGCTGGATTCGGCGCTGGCACAGATTGAGCGGCAGTTCGGCAAAGGCTCGATCATGAAGCTGGGGGGCGACAACCCGGTGACCGAGATCGAAGCGATCTCGACCGGGTCGCTTGGGCTGGATATCGCGCTTGGAATCGGTGGTCTGCCCAAAGGGCGTGTTGTCGAGATTTATGGACCGGAAAGTTCGGGCAAGACGACGCTGACGCTGCATGTCGTGGCCGAAGCGCAGAAAAAGGGTGGCGTCTGCGCCTTTGTCGATGCCGAACACGCACTGGACCCGCAATATGCCCGCAAACTGGGCGTGGACCTAGATGAGCTGCTCATCTCGCAGCCCGACACGGGCGAACAGGCGCTGGAAATCGTGGATACGCTGGTGCGCTCGGGGGCGGTGTCGCTGGTCGTGGTCGACTCGGTTGCGGCGCTGACGCCGAAATCCGAGCTTGAGGGCGATATGGGCGACAGTTCGGTGGGTGTGCATGCACGCCTGATGAGTCAGGCCATGCGCAAACTGACCAGTTCGATCTCGCGCTCCAAATGCATGGTGATCTTCATCAACCAGATCCGCATGAAGATCGGCGTCATGTTCGGCTCTCCCGAAACGACGACAGGCGGCAATGCGCTGAAATTCTATGCCTCGGTGCGGCTCGACATCCGGCGTATCGGCTCGATCAAGGACCGGGACGAGGTTGTGGGCAACCAGACCCGCGTCAAGGTGGTCAAGAACAAGGTCGCGCCCCCGTTCAAGCAGGTCGAGTTCGACATCATGTATGGCGAGGGGATCTCCAAACGCGGCGAATTGCTGGATCTCGGCGTCAAGGCGGGCGTGGTTGAAAAATCGGGTGCGTGGTATTCTTACGGTGATGAACGCATCGGGCAGGGGCGCGAGAACGCCAAGACTTTCCTGAAAGACAACCCGCAGATCGCGCATGATATCGAAGACAAGATCCGCGCCGCACACGGGCTGGATTTTCACATGGTCGAGGGTGGCGAGGCGCTGACCGAAGAGTGAAATCCCGGTTTTCCGCGTCATCCGGCAATGCCGGATGGCGCACCCCGGA
>SKRW01000066.1 GCA_007118295.1 Paracoccaceae bacterium
AAGAGATTGCAGCCATCATCACCCGCAGCGCAGCCCAAGGCGAGATGCAGGAACGCGATCGCAGCTATCTGGCCCAGCTTGTTGCGGCCAACAGCAACCTGGATGCGCAGGGCGCGCGTGCGCGTATCGATGAGGTAAATGCCGAAATCGACGCCGCCCGCCAATCCGCTCTGGACGCAGTCGAAAGCGCGCGCGTCGCTGGTGTTGTCTTCGGCTTCATTGCTGCCGCCACCTTGCTGATCAGTGCGCTTGCCGCCTTCTTTGCCGCAATTGCAGGGGGAAAGCACCGCGACGATGGACTGGGCTGGGAAGCACTGACCGTACGGCGCTGATGCACTGCCGCCATTCCTGAAATTCGAAAGGAGATTCCCATGCCCGCTATCATTGCCTGGCTTCTCGGCGCCCCCCTTCTCGTCGTGATCATTATCGCAGTCCTGCTTTGAACGCGAAGCTTGCCGACGCGAATGCCCCTCAAATGAAAAAGGAGAATGAAATGCACATGTCCAATTCTGCAGAAACTTTCATCCGCTTGCTTACCGAAGCTTATGAGACTGACCGGATGAGTAGGAATGCTAAACTGTCGGCTCAACAAAAAGCTCAGGTTGTTAAGTTCAAGCAAATGCAATTGACGGCATTGCATAGCTTCAGAGACGCCATGGAGCCGTTGGACTGCATTCAGCTTTGCGTCACTGAAGCCCGTGACAAACATCTGAACTGACCCTTGCGCGGCATGTGCCGCTCACGCGCAAACCTGTCTTCTTTCATCTGGCAAACCGCGGCATGCCTGCAATGACACCGTGAAACTGCCAATTCACAGGAGTGACCCATGACTATCGAAACATTGGACGACCTTTTCTTGCACACGTTGAAGGATGTGCTCTACGCCGAGCGGAAGATCCTCAGGGCGCTGCCGAAAATGGAGCGCAAAGCAACCGATTCGAAACTGAAAGCGGCCCTCTCGTCGCATCGCGAAGAAACCGAGACCCACATCATCCGGCTTGAAGAGGTATTCGAAGGCCTTGGAAAAGCCGCGCGCGGCGCGAAATGCGATGCCATGGTCGGGTTGATTGAAGAAGCCGAAGGTCTGATGTCCGAGATAGAAGATACCGCAACGATGGATGCCGCGATTATCTCACTGGCTCAGGCGGTCGAACATTACGAGATTGCGCGCTACGGTACACTTGTAGCATGGGCGAAGCAACTTGGTCATCCGCAGGCAGCGAAACTTCTGAAAGAAACGCTTGATGAAGAGTCTGGCGCTGACAAGGCCCTGTCTCGACTGGCCGAAGATCGCTTGAACGCGGCCGCCTGAACCCAAGCGACCTGTTGCACCACGGATCAAATTCCCCCACTTTCAGAGAAGGTCTGCCTGTGACCGAGCGACATCCATTTCACATCTTGCTGACACCACAAACACGCGCTTTGAAACACTTCGCGCTGCGCTTGACCGCCGATAACCACCGCGCCGAAGATCTTGTTCAAGCTACATTGCTCAAGGCGTGGGCGAAGCGCGACAGCTTCGAGCCGGACAGCAATCTACGCGCATGGCTGTTCACGATCCTGCGCAACACGTTCTATTCAGACCTGCGGAAATTCCAACTCGAGATCGAAGATGTCGATGGCACCCGTGCGGCGGCGCTCTGCGAAGAACCGCGACAGGACCATGTATTGGCACTGAAAGAACTGATTTCCGCGATTGGGGGTTTGCCACTGAAACAGCGCAAGCCGATTGTCCTGATGGGCGCCTACGGGTTCTCGCAACTGGAAGCTGCGGCAGCCTGCGGATGTACGGTCGGCACCATAAAAAGCCGGGTCAGCCGGGCGCGCACCACTCTGTGCACTTTGCTGGATCACAAGATGGATGCCCCAATTCGCGCGGCGCCCGATATGGAATCAGGGGGCGATTGTGGCGGACACCCCGATGCCTGAAAGGGCAGCAGTGAATCAAGCCTTGCTGCGCCGCGCAGGCATTCGGGGTCTGACTGACAGCAGCACGTCTGAACTGCACGATATGAACAGAGAACTCGCATCCGCCTGTGAAACCGCGCGACGCGCAGCAATTGAAAGAATACTGCACCCCAGACCGGACAACCGCAAGGGCCACCCGGCAGACGCGAATTTCGGTTTTGCAGGGCTTTTTGCTGCATTGCGACGCATCAGGGCCGAACTCGACCGCAGGAAAGCGAAGCGTTCTCTGAGAACGCTGGCGACGCGCATCAAGCGCGAACAGATCTCGCAAAAAACCCGGACCGGGGTACAGCGATGATTCTGGCTGCTCGTGGTGCGCATGGCGGCCTGTCTGCGATCAGATGTGGCAGGAAGGTAGGTGAATAGCGCGCGCAGACCCGCGTCACCTGTCGTCAGAGGATGGCGGAGCCTCAGAAACGCAGCTCGTCTTGCAACCCATCCTTTCAAGCCGGCTCTTCCATCGAGCGGTTGCCACGCCTCACCATCGCGTCCGAGGTTAGCCGGGAGCACAAGGCGCGGGACGCGCCATGTGCCGCAATTTGACAGAAGGAAGTTCCTGAATGCTCGTGCGGATCGGTTACCAGATCACGATCGAAAGCAAGGCGGAGACTGTGCTGCTCCTGGCACTTTCACCGCATCCCAGATTTGCTGGCCGGATCATCGGTTCGCCGCAGGTTCAGACTGACCCCGCACTTCCAGTGGACCGGTTCCTTGATTCCTTTGGCAATCAGCTGACACGGCTAAAGGCCCCCAAAGGCCGCCATACGCTTTGGTCTGACTGTATTGTTGAGGTCGATGGCGCGCCTGACACCGTCAATCCGGAAGCCGGGCAGCGTGACATTCTGGACCTTCCGCCAGAAACATTGCCATTCCTGACAGCAAGCCGCTACTGCGACTCGGATGCGCTGGCGGGCGAGGCACTGCGCCTGTTCGGTCACATTGCACCGGGCTGGACGCTGGTGCAGGCGATCTGTGATCATGTGCATGCGCATCTGACCTTTGGGTATGGCTTCGCGCGCTCGACCAAGACCGCGAGCGAGGCACAGCTCGAAAAGACCGGGGTGTGCCGGGATTTTGCGCATCTGGCGATTGCATTGTGTCGCGCGATGAACATTCCCGCGCGCTATGCGAGTGGTTATCTGGGGGATATCGGCGTGCCCTATTCCGGGCCGGGCGATTTCTGCGCATGGTTCGAGGTCTATCTGGATGGAGGCTGGTATGCTTTCGATGCGCGTTACAACACGCCACGGATTGGCCGCGTGCTCATGTCCCGTGGTCGCGATGCTGCCGATTGCGCCATAATCACATCTTTCGGCGCTTATTACATGACGGAATTCAAGGTCTGGACGGATGAGATCTCCGGCCAGTGCAGTGATGCCAAGTTGCGTAAGATGCTGCAAAGCCGCCCGATGGCTGAGGCAATGGGGTAAAACTGCCCGTTGTGAAAGTGCAGTGATTTCAAGCCACTATCGAGCCGCGCCTGGAATGACGGTCAATGTGCCATCTGTTTCCAGCACGACGGACTGGATACCCCCAATCGCGGCCTTGCCCTGTGCACGCAGGGCTGCGTCCACCTCGGCGCGCGTCACGCGCTGCATGCGCAGTGCTGTGTCCAGATAGTGCCCGTCATGGACCAGAAGCGTCGGCTCTGACTTGATGATCCGCTCGAATGTGGCGGATCTGATCGACACCCATGCAATCATGTATTGCAGACAGATCAGCACCAACAGCGCCAATATGCCTTCGGCAAGTGGCACGTCCCTGTTCAGCAGGACGGTCGCCAAGGTCGAGCCGAGCGCGACTGTTACCACCAGATCAAACGCATTCATCTTGCCAAGCGTCCGCTTGCCAGAGATACGCAA
>SKRW01000279.1 GCA_007118295.1 Paracoccaceae bacterium
GTGCGCGATGCTCAGACGTGACTGCCGCGATCAATGATTTCTTTGCCGAACGCGACCTGTTGCAATACCGCAGCTTTGGCTATGGCCACTCGTTCGGGGTGCTGTCGCATTACTATGGGCGCGAAGCCGGGCTGGAGCTGCGCGAGGATATCGACACCGTGCTGGAACCGGGGATGGTCATCTCGATGGAACCGATGCTGACCATCCCCGAAGGCCAGCCTGGTGCAGGCGGGTATCGCGAACATGACATCGTGATCCTTGGCGCGCAGGGGGCTGAGAATATCACGCAGTTTCCTTATGGCCCCGAGGCGAATGTCATCGCCTGACAGGCGTGCGAAACGCAACATGCGCCATGCGGCGGCATGGCGCGTGTTGCTGATAAGGGGGGAAAGCTCAGTTTTTGTCTTGTGCGCAGAACATATCGTAGACAACCCCGATCAGGCGCGCGGCCTTGGGGTCGTGCAGCGCGTAATAGATCGTCTTGCCATCGCGGCGGCACGACACGATCCCTTCCAGACGCAAGCGCGCCAATTGCTGGCTGACTGCCGCCTGCCGCGATTGCAGCAGATGCTCCAGCTCGGTCACCGATTTCTCACCCGACGACAGGTGACACAGGATCATCAGCCGCCCCTCATGCGCCAGCGCCTTCAGGAAGTTCGATGCCGCCTGCGCCTGTTCGGTCATGTCATCTGGCGGAACGCTGGAACTCTCGTCCTCGGCCAGTTCAATATCGGTCTCGATCAGTCCAAGTTCTGCGCGCGAGGGATCAAACGACATCTCGGTCATCCTGTTTTTCAGAGGCGGCAATCTGCCTGCGGGGCGAATAAATGATCTTGCACTTAAACTCTTGATTACTTGAATATGTCTTTTTCGGCTCAGAACGCAAGCTGGCACGCCAAGAAAAACATGTTGTCAGGCCAGAATCAGCCGACAGGTGACATTGTGCCACATTCTCGGGCGCAAACGGAACAATATTCCAGAATGACAAATGCCCGCCATCAAGGCGGGCATCGTCATATCTGCGGTGCGCGGGTTTATGCGTCGCGCGGGTCTTCGCTGTCGCCGTGGTTGCGCGGGTCATCATCGTCCTGACCAGCGGCACCGATGTCGTCAAACAGCTCCGAAATCTCGAACTCGGCAGCGGCTTCGTCTTCTGCGGCCTGTTCCTGAATCGACTTGCCCGAGGCTTGCAATTCGGCTTCTTCAACCGAGCGTGCCACGTTCAGGCCCACTTCGGCCTCGACTTCGGGGTGCAGGGTGATCTGCACCTTGTGCAGGCCCAGCACCTTGATCGGCGCGCCGATCACGATCTGACGCTTCTCGACCGTGACACCGGCCTCGGCCAGCAGGTCCACGACGTCGCGCGGGCTGACAGACCCATACAGCGCGCCTGCGTCCGATGCCTGACGGATCACGACATAACGTGCGCCGTCCAGCTTTGCAGAAACGGCCTCGGCCTCTTTCTTGGTTTCGAGGTTCTTCACCTCAAGGTCGGCCTTGCGGTGCTCGAACGACTTGATGTTGTCATCCGAGGCGCGCAGCGCCTTGCCCTGCGGCAGCAGGAAGTTGCGCGCATAACCGGGCTTGACGTTGACCACGTCACCCATCTGGCCAAGTTTGGCCACGCGTTCCAGAAGGATCACTTGCATGTCTTGCTCTCCTTATTTCACAGCGTAGGGCAGCAGGGCGAGGAAACGCGCGCGCTTGATGGCGCGGGACAGTTCACGCTGCTTCTTGGCGGACACGGCCGTAATGCGCGACGGCACGATCTTGCCACGCTCGGAAATATAGCGCTGCAGGGTGCGCGTGTCCTTGTAGTCGATCGCGGGGGCATTCTCGCCCGAGAAGGGGCAGACCTTGCGACGACGGAAAAACGGTTTTGTAGCCATGGATCAACTCCTCCTTAGGATGCGCGGCGGCGCGGTTCGCGCTCGTCACGTTTCTGCATCTGGACCGACGGGCCTTCGGCATGCGCATCGACCTTGATGGTCAGCACACGCATAACGTCATCATGCAGACGCATCAGGCGTTCCATTTCCTGCACGGCGCTTGCAGGCGCATCGGTGCGCAGAAAGGCGTAATGCCCCTTGCGGTTCTTGTTGATCTTGTAGGCCATTGTCTTGATGCCCCAATACTCGTGATCCACGAGTTTCCCGCCATTATCGGCCAGGACAGCACCAAAATGCTCGACCAGCGCTTCGGCCTGTGTGTTCGACAGATCCTGACGCGCGATCATGACATGCTCGTATAGCGGCATGCGTTCTCCAATCTTTGTTCGAGGTGCATTTCAAAAGGCGAGGCTGTCTTTCCGCCCCCGCCTACGAGAGCTGCACCGTTTCAAGTCTCGCGGAAAGATGAGCGGGCTATACTGGCTTGGGGGCACGGGCGCAAGGGTGCGCGGGATGGCTTGTCAGCGCGCATGCGAGTTGGCATAAGGAGGGCTGGTTCTGATGGAGAAAGACACCCATGACTGTATCGACCCCGCTGATGCGCGCACTTGGTGGCAATGACACATTGCTGCGTCAGGGCGCTCTGGTTCTGTTCGGCTCGGTGCTGGTGGGCCTCTCGGCCCAGATCAGCGTGCCGATGTATCCGGTCCCGATGACGCTGCAGACATTGATGATCTCGCTGATCGGGCTGACCTATGGTGCGCGGCTGGCCGGTGCAACCCTGCTGGCCTATCTGGCGCAGGGGATCATGGGCTTTCCGGTCTTTGCCGGCGGGGCTGCCGGGCTGGCCTATCTGGCAGGCCCGACGGGCGGGTTCCTGCTGGGGTTTGTCGCGATGGCGTGGCTGACCGGGTATCTGGTCGAGCGGGGCATGTCGCGCGGGCTGGGGCGGCTGTTCCTTGCCGCCTTCATTCCGGCGCTGCTGCTGTTCGTGCCGGGTGTGCTGTGGCTCTGGACTGTGACGCCGCTGGATTTCGAGCGTGCGGTGATGGCAGGGGCCGTGCCCTTCCAGTTGGGCGGGATCGTGAAATCGGCTGTGGCCGCACTGATCGTCTCGGGCGCATGGGCGGCACTGGCGGCGCGCAAGTCATAAGCGACACACTTATTCTGTACCCAAAGGCCCGGTGGAAACGCCGGGCCTTTTGAGTATTTGGGGCAAGATGAAATCACCAGCGGGTGAGGGCATCCTCATCCGATGTCTTGGCCGCCACCCAGGAGGTGCCGTCCTTGCGCGTTTCCTTCTTCCAGAACGGGGCGCGGGATTTCAGGTAATCCATCAGGAAATCAGCCGCGGCAAAGGCATCGGCACGATGGGGCGCGGCGGTTGCGACCATCATGATGCGTTCACCGGGCACCAGCGGCCCAAAGCGGTGAATGACCAGCGCGTCGGTCAGCGACCAGCGCGCGCAGGCCTCGTCTGTGATCTGGCGCAGGGCGCGTTCGGTCATGCCGGGGTAATGCTCGATCTCCATCGTCTTGAGCGCGCCATCGCCGCGCACGATCCCGCAGAACGTGACGACGGCACCGGTATCCATGCGCCCGGCGGCGAAACGCGCGCATTCCTGCCCATAGTCAAAGGGTGCCTGCTGCACGCGGATCCCAGGCATCGGTCAGCCTCCGGTCATGGGCGGGAAAAAGGCCACTTCGCGCGCCCCGGCCAGCGGTGCGTCGAAATCGCGCAATTCCTGATCGATGGCCACGCGCAGCGCCGTGGTGTCAGCAAAGGCCAGTGCGTAGCGCTCTTCGCGGGCGCGCAATTCCGCGACCAGATCGGCCACTGTCGCAGCCTCGGTCTGGATTTTTTCGCGCGGCAGGCCGATGCGTTCGCGCACCCATGCGAAATAGAGAATTTCCAGCGTCA
>SKRW01000180.1 GCA_007118295.1 Paracoccaceae bacterium
ACGCGGGTCGATTGCGGCGTAGCGATCAGGCGCTCGCGCTTGAACAATCCGTCAGCTTCGATGCCGGAAAGGGTGTCGCGGATATGGTCCAGAAATGCAGCAGGCATGCGGGCCTCCGGTTTCTTGCAGGCAGAGTCCGTCAAAGCGGATACTGAGTCAAGATGAATTTATGCTATTACGGATTTATATCCGTTATTGCGGCATTTCAATCCAGAATACCCGAGATATCCCTGCGGGCGGGGGGTGGTCACATCATCAATGCCGTTCAGCACTTTCATCGTCAGACCGGCCATTCGGGGATGATGCAGAAACGCTGACACGTAGATGAAGCGCTGCGCGACGGAAACCACACCTCACACATTGCCCCAGCGCCTGAGCATCCAGTACCATTGTTCAGGATTTGCCATGATCCTTGCGGAAAGACTGTCATTGAAGGCACGGGTCATGGTGGTGGCGTCTGTATGCTGGATCGGGGCTTCAAACTCGACCTGAAAGGAATCCCCCTCAGACGTCCGGATGCCATACGCCGGAATCATCGGCAGATCGTATTTCAGCGCGAGTTGCGCCGCCGAGAGTGACGTCAGCGCGTCATGTCCAAGAAACGGCAACCGGATACCGTCTGCGTATTTTTCGTCGAGCAGGATTGACACGATCCCGCCCTCTCGCAGATGACGCACAAGTGCGCGTGTGCCCACGCGCCCGGTTGCCAGTATCGGTTTTCCGCCCGCCTCGATCCCGGTGCGTATGCGGCGCTCGTAATGGCGGTTCTTGTTGGGGCGGTACACAGCACCGCTTTCAAGCCCATGCATCTTGATGACGGCACGGACAGCTTCCCATTGCCCGAAATGGCCGGAAACGATGATTGCGCCTTTGCCTTGTGCCTGCGCGTCCTTCAGAGCGGCAAGGCCGGGGCCAAAGCCATTGAACTTGTGATGCTGGGTCTGAAATTCGGCGTCGTGATAGATTTCAAACAGCGTGCGCCCCATCTGCCTGCCCATTTCCTGACCAAGCCGTGTTCGGTCGCTGCGCGCCATGTCGGGGAAAACCCGACGAACCTCCCGGTCGAAACGGAGTCTTGCCGGTGGGAACCAACGCATGATGACGCCAAACGTCGTCCCCAGACTGCGGGATCGCGCCTCGAAAGAGCGCCACCTGACCAGAGTCAGCGCAGACCATAAAGGAAAATATCGTGCGTGATGCAGAGCTGATTTCAGAGAGGACAGAGACATACTTTCTATATGATGGGCTTGAGAGCGCGTGCCAATAGAAATCCACACACCCTCTCGTAGCGACATGCGCCTTACAGCAGTCGCTTGTCTGGACATGACAAGCGAGCACGCTTGATCGCGACCCCGAATGGGTGCAGCATGGGATTTCAGCCATCCACACGCATGGCTGATTTCGGGGGGATAACGTAGATGCTTGATAAATCCCGGCATAGCGTAATGCTGGAAATGCGGCGAAAACTATTTGGCTATGCCTGCGCTCTCAGTCGCGATATTTCAAGCGCAGAGGATCTTTATCAGGATACCCTGCTACGCGCCATGTCAGCCAGGTCCGCACCGGTTGACAAGGTTGCGTACCGCGTTTGGATGTTTCGGATCATGCGGAATCTCTGGATCGACGGACTGCGCGCAGAAGGGCGACTGCCAGAGTTTGACGATTCAACCGAAATAGATGATCTGTCAGCGACCAGAGGCGATGACCTTGTGGTCAACGCTCTTGCCGTCCGGCAGGCCTTTCAGCGTTTATCCAAGGCGCATCGCGACATTCTGGCACTGGTTGATATTTGTGGCTTCAGTTATGCAGATGCAGCAGAGATGCTTGAAGTGCCGACGGGGACGATCATGAGCAGGATAAGCCGCGCGAGAACCGCTCTCACCAGACTGATGCAGGACGAAGTCAAGGTCATCAGCCTGCCGTTGCGCCGGGTGCAGCGCAAGCTGGGAGACAAGAGATGAAACCGGTGGTTTCGGAACTTGTCCTGAATGCGTTTGTTGACAGCGAGTTGCCGCCGGTCGAGGCAGCGCGGATTGCGGCTTTGGTCGCAGGTGATCCGGCGATCGCGCAGCGAATGGCGCATCTGCACCAGATAAAGGCTGCCTTGTCCGCGATGCCGGAAGATCTGGCGTTACCTGCATCACCGGCGCCGCAACACAGGGCAAGGCTCAACTATGGGGGGGTGCGCGCTCTGGTTGCAGGATGCGTGTTGTTCCTGGCGGTGTTCTGGTCCGCGCCAGCATCCGTGCCCGCACAGCAAGCCACCCATCTGCCATTTATGGCGCAACACGACCATTGGGTTTCACAGGGGGCTGAGCGTACGGATGTCGTTTTGCCCGCGCGTTTTGACTGGCTGTATCCGCTGATGCATGCAAACGGGTTGCAACTGGTGTATCAGACTCAGGGGCCCGATCTTCAGCACTTTGGCTTCAAAGGGGTGAATGCCTGCCGCCTGAGTCTGTTTGTTTCCAGCAAGGCTGGCCCTGTCAGCCCCTTGCAACTGTCATTGACCGAAGGTGTGCAGCACGCGCAATGGCACATCGGCGACTCGGGCTTCGAAATGATTGCCCGAGATATGGCACCCGCGCGCTTTGCAACAGTAGCAACCAGCCTGCATCGCGGAAGCCAGGACCACGCTGCGGATGAGGCCCTGCAGGTTGCGCTTTTGCAGGCAGCACGGCTGGCCTGCACGGCCTGACCCACTTTTTTTTCACTGCCATGGAATAATGCGTCTGTGTGACTCGTCTTTACACACAGAAGGCTCGGATTTCACAAAATTGTCCGGTGCTTTCTGACCTAGGCTCTGAACATGGGAGGATGAACAGCATGCCACGGAAAGAACGAGGGCTTATCGAGCTCTATCACGAAGATCCGGAACGCGCGGAGTATCTTGTATTCGGGCGCAAGGCTGGCCCGGACCGGCGCGGGTTTCTGAAAGGGGCGGGCCTTGCCTCTATGGGGGCCGTGCTGGGCACGACGATCCCGTTCAGCAGCAATATGCCAGCCGGGTTGATGCCGGCCGCACTGGCCGAAACCATGAGCGAATTCAGCATCGACAGCAAGCATGCCGATATGATCGTGCACAATGACCGGCCGATGAATGTCGAAGCCGCCGTGCACCTGCTGGACGACGATGTCACCCCATTTGACAAGCATTTCATCCGCAACAATGGCACCATGCCCATGCCGATGAGCAAAGCCGACTGGCGGCTGACGATTGACGGCGAGGTGAACGAGGCGTTGGAGCTGACTTACGACCAGCTTATGAACGACTTTGAGCATGTCACCTTCCGCGCACAACTGGAATGCGGCGGCAACGGGCGTGCAGGCTTCAATCCGCTTCCTCGTGGCAACCCATGGACCATTGGTGCCATCGGCAATGCCGAATGGACCGGCGTGCGGGTCAGCGATATCCTGCGCCGCGCGGGGCTGCAGCCCTCGGCAGTTTATACCGGGCATTTCAGTTATGACGAGCATCTCTCCGGCGATCCGGACCGCCCGTCGATTTCGCGCGGTGGCCCCATCGACAAGATGATGGACCCCCACACGATTGTTGCGCTCAAGATGAACGGTGACGATATCCCGATCGAACACGGCTACCCTGCGCGGATCGTTGCGCCGGGCTGGGCGGGTTCTGTCAGCCAGAAATGGCTTACGCGTATCTGGGTGCGCGACCGCGAACATGATGGGCCGGGCATGACGGGCCTCAGCTATCGTGTGCCGCGCCATCCGGTCGAGGCCGGTGCAGAAGTCGCGCATGAGGACATGATGGTCATGGGCTCATTGATCGTCAAATCGGCAATCACCAATCCGGTCGCAGGGGCTGAAGTGCGCGCAGGCACGCCATTTGAGGTTCGCGGTCAGGCATGGGCTGGCGACAATCATGTGGTGCGGATGGAAACCTCGATTGACTTCGGCGCGACATGGCAGACCGCCGAACTGCATGCGCCACCCAACCGCTATTCGTGGCAGCGTTGGCAGCAGACTGTGATACCGCCGATGGCCGGGTATTACGAAGTCTGGGCGCGCGCAACGGACAATCAGGGCAACAGCCAGCCCATGGTCGTGCCGGGCTGGAACCCGCGCGGGTATCTGAATAACGCCTGTCACCGTATCCACTTCACGGCTGTGTAGGGGCTGGCAGTAAACATGCAGAAACTCTTTTCAACTTGCGGGGCGGCCTTGGCCGCCCTGCTTCTCGCCGCCCCTATACCGGCCAGCGCCGAAGACCGCATCACCCGTCTGGCCGATGTCCCCGAGGACTTTGAATTCTACCCTCTGCCACCCGGCGATGGTGTGGATGAAGTCTACTATAGCTGCATCGCCTGCCACTCCTTGCGCACGGTCACCAATGGCGGCTACTCGCGCCGGGTCTGGGACGAGCTTCTGGACTGGATGGTCGAGGATCAGGGCATGATGGAACCCGAACCGGATGTGCGCGAGACCATGCTGGACTATCTCGCAACGCATATTGGCGAAGACTGGGAAGGTTAATCCTGCGGCTTCGCCGGATTGCCCAGATGGCTGGACCGCACCGCGCCGAGCGTCTTTCGGTGCGGTGCGCATTCCGGGGGTTGGCTGGCCATAGTCTGCTGCGGCGTCCAGAGCAGCGCGTCGGTGACGTTCCCGAAGCGTGCATTGTTCTCTTTGGGGTATCTTCATGTGGCATCTGAAAGGGCGCAGGACCGTCCGGTGTGGGCTCTTGACACCTGATCGATGATCGCGTCGGGTTGCGTGGCGCGATACGGGCATTGTGCCTGTGTCGCACAGTCTTGACCGAAAGGACCGAACTTGAGCGAACTGGACAGGGTTTTCGACCATATCGAGGCGCAGCGCGACACATATCTGGAGCGTCTGATGGACTATCTGAGGCACCCGAGCATCAGCGCGCAGGATATTGGCATTCGCGAGGTTGCGGCTCTGCTTGTCGATAAGCTGTCAGACCTCGGCATGGCGGCAGAGGCGATACCCACAGCAGGTCATCCGATGGTCTTGGGGCGGCGCTCGGACGTGCCCGGTGGGCCCACTATATTGCTATACGGGCATTATGATGTGCAACCCGCCGACCCTCTGGACGCCTGGGACAGCCCGCCTTTTGAGCCTGCACTGCGCAACGGTCGAGTCTACGCGCGCGGCGCGGGTGACAACAAGGGCCAGCATTTCGCACAACTTCTGGCCATCGAGGCGCATCTGGATGTGCATGGGAAACTGCCGTGCAATGTCATTGTGCTGCTTGAGGGCGAAGAAGAAATTGGCAGTCCCCGCATTGCGGATTTCGTCCGGGATCATACCGATCTGCTAAAGGCAGATCTGGTGGTCACGGCGGACGGACCGCTGCACCCCTCTGGTCGTTCGATTGTCGAATTCGGCGTGCGCGGGATGGCAGGGTTTGATCTGGTGGTGCGCACGGGTCGGACGGACGCACATTCCGGAAATCACGGCGGCACGATGCCAAACGCGATTTGGACCTTGGTACATTTGCTGGCCACGATGAAAACTCCGGACGGGCGGATCACGATTGATGGTTTGCACGACCCGATCATCCCGCCTACCAATGCCGAACGTGCGGCAGCCGATGCGCTGCCCGTCGATATTGCGGGCTATATGGACGAGATGGGATTGGCGCGACTGGACGCACCGGCAGATCGTCCGTTCCATGACCGGCTGATGTTCCATCCGACGCTGACCATCAACGGTCTGCATGGTGGGTATGACGGACCGGGGTCGAAAACGGTTCTGCCCTGCGCTGCCATGGCAAAATGCGACATCCGCCTTGTCCCCGACATGACACCCGATCAGGTGCTGTCTTGTGTACGCGCCCATGTGGCCCGATACGCCCCTGACGTAGAGGTCATCCCGCGCGGGGGCATGCTGCCGTCGCGCACACCAATCGAGTCTCCGTTCACGGCCGTCATCGTGGACGCAATCCGCACCGCACGCGACGAGGACCCTTTCATCTACCCCTCCGCCGGCGGAAGCTTGCCTGACTACGTTTTTACAAAGATACTCGGCGTGCCGGCCTTTGTCGTGCCGTATGCGAACGCCGACGAGGCGAACCATGCGCCGAATGAAAACATCGAGGTTGAACTCTTCTATTCGGGCATCCGGACAGGGGCCGCGCTTCTGGATAGGTTGGGCAGGATGACACACGACTTGTGAGTGCTCGCCAGATTTTTCCGTGTCGCTGAGCGATCCGTCCGGACGCCTGAAATCTGCCTCGCTTGGCAGTGTGGCGGGAAATTTGCAGGCAGCCGCATATTGCAAGGGCACTGCCTGCAAGCTGCGTCAAGGCACATTGCGCGAGATCCCAGTTGTTCCGGAAACCGCGTCTACTGGCCTGACCGCAGGCTTCAAGGACCGATACACTCCACCCCTCGCCCGCAAAACAGCCGCCGGATCGGTGCCCGAAAGCCCGCGCTTTGCCCCGAGGGGTTCAGTCTGTCGAGAGATCGATTTCAAGATCAAGGAACGGTGCGTATTGCTGTGCTCCAAAAATATCACCATCTCCGGCACTGCCCGAGGGCCTGACGCGCAGAATGGTGAACTTGATCGCCAGACCGGGGTCGTATTCGACAAAATCCGTAAGGCGCGCCGGGTCGATATTCAGCACCTGACACACTTTCTCGGATGTCAGGGCACCAGAGCGGCGCACGAGGTCATAGGTTTCCCGCTCGCGAAAGATGATGTCGAAAGTGATCTTGTCGGTCCCGGCGTTCTTGCTGCGAATGGTCTTGGCCAGCGTTGCAAGGGTTGTGGGCGTGTTCATGCCGAAACTCCAGTAGAAATGATTTCGCTATGGGTCGGGAAAAGCTCCATCGGGTCACGCACGGCCATGGTATGATTGAGTGTCCAGCGATAGGCAGGGCTGGCGGGCATCACTTCGTCAAGCACGAACGAGACCCCTCCGGCCGTGCCCTTCACATCGGGCAAGCGCGCATAGAACAACTGGCGCGTTCCGGTCATGGCGACCTCTTCGGCCATTTCCAGTGTCGGCGCGACACCCTGCACCACGACACACAGTTCATGGCCGGGCTTGTCTTTCAGCGGCTCCATGTCGCCCATCACGCCGTTGCGGCCAAAGACATTGTAGTGCAATTCCCATCCATCATCCCCAAAGCGCTCTCGGGTCTGCTGGCGTGCCCATTCTATGACAGCATCGACATTGGCGATTGTGTAAGGGTCACGAATTCCGGCCATGCCCACGAAACGCTCGCCAACCTTGCCCGAACCTTCCAGCTTGACGCGAACCTGCTCGGCAGGGACGAATTTCATACCGGTAACGCGGGTGGTCTTGTCGGCAATCTGGTCATAGTGGCAATCGGTCATGTCCAGCATACCTCCCGCCACGAATTCGTGGAACGGGTTGGACCGCTCATACATCGCATGCCCGGCAACAGAGGCGATGGTGCAGCGCTGCTCGGGTGACATGGCGGTCACATCCACCCAGTCCTGCGTGATTTCACCCAGCACGGTTTCTTTCGCTCCGTAGGGTTCTGCGCAAAAGCTGGCGCATTCCAGAACCTTGCCAAGATAATAGGCTTGTGCCTCGGGGAAGCCGCGATGGAGTGCGGGCGCCGCGAAAATTGCACTGTCTGAAGACCGGCCACCGATGATGACATCGCAGCCTTCTTCCAGAAGTTTGAGAAAGGGATGCACGCCTGCCATGGCGACGATCCGGTCTGTCATGTCGAGTTCGGCCTCGGTCAGGGCAGATCGCGCATCCAGACCCTGAACGGGTGAGCCATTGCGGATGCTGGAACGGACGCGCTCCGGGTCAACCTCGGAATAGAACCAGCCAAGCCGGAAGGGGGAAAGGCCATGCTTCGCGGCAAGATTGCGAATGATCTGCACATACATGTCAACGCGGCTGTTGGTGCCTGTATCACCGGCAGAACCGATGATCATCGGAACATTCTTTTTGCGTGACGCCAGTAGCATCAACTCCAGATCATGTTCCTGCCATGCGCGTGGGCTGGCGCAGGTATCATTGCCCAGAGGGCCGGGCCCGATGTCATCGCTGCCGGAATCGGCGGCAATGATATCGGGTTCTGCGGCAACCCCAAGTTGGAAGCTTCCGTTCTTGAGAGGCGCGAACCCCAAATGCCCATTGGGACTGATAACCTTCATAGATGACATGTCTGCCTCACTGATATCTGTTCTGTCATTTAATATGCAGCTTTCGTGCCATTTCTTGATTCAGTCTAAGTATTTGTCTTAAATGTAATATTTTACATATTACTTGAACACGCAGCGATGACTGCGTGCACGGAACCCGCATATGGGGGAATTGCGCGCATAATCATCGGTGGCGAAACAGGCCGGATCATATGTCCAGAACGTCACAGGCCCAGTTTCTGAAGCTGGTGCCGCAGGGCGTGGCGGCTGAGTTTCAGCAGCTTTGCCGCTTCTTGCTGGTTGCCGTCCGTCTGCTGCAGGGCGCGCTCCAGAAGGCCGCGCTGGAATTCGGCCGTCGCGTCATGGAAGCCGAAATCTGAAATCCCGGGCTCGCCCGCGGGCGGAATAACGCGCCCGCCTGAACGCACCGTGCGCAAGATCCGGTCAGGCAGATGGCGCGGCAGAATCACGTTTTCATCCTCAAGGATGAAAATCCGTTCCAGCAGGTTTTCAAGTTCACGCACATTTCCCGGCCAGGGATACTTGCACAGGATATCGGCAGTCTCGGCGTCTAGTCCGCGAATTTCGCGGCCAAAGGCCATGTTGAATCGCTCGATGAAATGCTGTGCCAGCACAAGAACATCATCGCCACGCTCTCGCAATGCCGGTATGTTCAACGATACAACCTGCAACCGGTAATAGAGGTCTTCGCGGAAGTTTCCGGCCATGACTTCGGACAGCAGGACCTTGTTGGTTGCGGCGATGAAACGCAGGTCAACATGGGTGGACTTTACCGCCCCAACACGCCGGAATTGATGCGAGTCCAGCAGGCTGAGCAGTTTGGCCTGCAGATGCGGGTCCATCTCCCGGATTTCATCCAGAAACACGCTGCCCTGATTGGCCGCTTCCACCAGACCGATCTTGCGTTCGCTGGCACCTGTAAAGGCACCCTTTTCATGGCCGAAAAATTCGGATTCCATCAACCCCGAGGGAATCGCAGCGCAATTTATGTCCAGAAACGGCTTGTCAGCACGGCGCGAACCCTGATGGATCATGCGCGCCAGCAGTCCTTTGCCGGTGCCTGTCTCGCCATAGATCAGAACAGTCCGGGCGGCCGAGCGCGCGACACGGTTGGCAAGCTGACACAGGTTCGCGATCTTGGGGTCATTGCCAACCAGTTCGCTGCCGTAATCGGCCATCTGTGCCTCGCCATGCTGCCGCGCTTTCATTCTGGCACATCAAACCGAAGCCAGTTGCCTGCACAAGGGTTTGCATCGTGAAAGTATATCCGGCGCTGCGCGATTGCAAATATGACGGATGACAGCGTGCTTGAGTCATCAGATGTGTTTGCGTGCTGGCAGACAGGCGCACCCTGCGGATCATCGGGGTGCATCGACAACAGTCTGGCGGCCTGCTGCACATTTGGTGACGTATCCGACAGGCAATGTGTGAGCGCCGCAAGGCGTCTGGCGGAATTGCTGTCAATGACCGCTGCCCCGTGCAGCAGCGTCTCGCGTTCAAGCTCGGGCGAGAGAAAATGATTGGTGCGCCAGTTGCGTGCCCCCGTGGTGACGGCAAGCGCCGAGGCTCCGAGTTCTACCGCTGCCGTGGCACCATTGGCATCGGCAAGGATCAGCGCGCCGCCGCCTGCATGGGGCCTTGCGCGCAGCCAGTCCAGCGCCTCGGGTACAGTCCGGCAGGTTGCAAGTAGCCGCGTCATCGCAAGATAGCGCAGCCAGCCAACCGCATGCTGCCGTGCACCGATCTGAGTATCGGCAAGCGCAAGGCCAGCCTGATTCATACCACTGGAATACGCGCCCGGACTGCCCAGACTACCAAGGCAGAGCATACCACCCGTCACGACATCCGGCCCTTCATGCCAGAACAGCCGCTGAACCCCCAGATGTGCCCCGCTGAAATCGCGATTCTTGGCAATCACTGGCCCGTCCGGCCCATCGCCCGCGGCAAAGGCGCTGCAGCCATCGCCAGCAAGCATCGCGCCATTGACCAGATCCCGCAACGTGCCCAGATGAAGATGCAGGAACAAGTCCTGTTCCGACAGATCGAAACCTTGGGCTATGCCCGCAAGTTCGGCCATGCCATCTGGGTCGTGTTCGGTGTGAAACCGGTATTGCGCTGCGACATAGTCAAGCATCGCATCGGTAACGCGACCATCATTGCGCAGCGTTTCCACACGCGCAATGGTCGCGGCCTCGACCTTTGCGCGCAGGGCAGTGTCGGCACCTGCGCCCTGTAGCAGACCGCGCGTATAGGCATCTCCGGACAGTGTCTGAACCGGCATCGGGGCGGCCTGAGAAATCGTCATTGTGCCGCCCCTTCCAGAAGTGAGAGCCTTTCGGCCAGCCGATGGCACGCCGCGCTATGCCCCTTGCCCACAGTTTCTGTGACCGGTTTGCGCTGGCGGCAGATATCAATCGCAAGCGGGCAGCGTGTATGGAACTTGCATCCAGAAGGCGGATCAAGCGGCGATGGCAAGTCCCCTTTCAGCCGAACGCGCTGGCCCTTTCCTGTCCCGTCCACTTCGGGAACCGCTGACATCAGGCTTTGCGTATAGGGATGGCGGGGCGTCGCCAGCACCGATTCCACCGGTCCCATTTCGACAATCTCGCCCAGATACATGACCGCCACCCTGTCGCTGAGATAGCCAATCACTGAAATATCATGCGAGATGAACAGATACGTCAGTTGAAATTCGCGCTTCAGTTCCAGCAGCAACTGTATGATCTGCGCCTGGATCGAGACATCAAGCGCTGAAACGGGTTCGTCACACACAATGAATTCCGGGTTCGAGATCAGCGCACGGGCAATCCCGATGCGTTGCCGCTGTCCGCCGGAAAACTGGTGTGGGTAGCGGTCAATCTGGCCTGCCTTCAGCCCGACCTTGTCCAGCATCATGGCCACCTTTTCGCGCATGTCCTCGCGGCCATTTTCCAGCCCGTGCAACTGCAGCGGAAGTCCCACGATATCGCCCACTGTCCGACGCGGGTTAAGCGAAGCGTAGGGATCCTGAAAGATGATCTGCATCCGCCGCCGCATGGCCTTCATTTCGGGAGGGGACAAGGCCGTTACATCGGCGTCTCCAAATTCCACACGCCCGGAACTGGGCTCGTGCAAGCGCAGGATCGCGCGCCCGAGCGTGGATTTGCCACATCCCGATTCGCCGATCAGGCCAAGAATTTCGCCGCGCCCAACGCTAAAGGATACATCCGAAACGGCACGCACATGCACCGGTTTGCGGCCCAGCAACCGCGCGACCATGCTGGGGCTGCCGGTATAGGTTTTGGTCAGATTTGTGACCTTGAGCAACGGGTCGGTGGTCATGCCTTGGCCTTCTCTGTCGTTGGAAGCGCGGTGCGGATACAGCGCGCACGGCGGCCCGGACCAACCGGGCGCATGTCGATCAGGTGGCGGCAATCTTCATCCGCTTCGGGGCAACGATCCATGAACCGGCATTGCGGCAGCAGATCAATCAGTTCAGGAACCTGCCCTCTGATGGGGCGGATCGGTTGCCCCCGCAGGCCCGGTCGCAGGACCGAGGCCAGCAGGCCGCGCGTATAGGGGTGGCGCGGGTCGCTGATGACACGCTCGGTCGGCCCCTCTTCCACGACCTGCCCGGCATACATGACCATCACACGGTCGCAATGCTCTGCCACGACACCCAGATCATGGGTAATGAGCACCACACTCATGCCAAATTCGGCACGCAGGTTCGAGATCAGTTCGAGAACCTGCGCCTGAATGGTGACATCCAGCGCGGTTGTCGGCTCGTCGGCGATCAGCAGGCGCGGTTTGGATGCAAGCGCGATGGCAATCATGATGCGCTGGCGCATACCGCCTGAAAATTCGTGCGGGTATTGGCCCAGACGATCCCCGGCCGAAGGAATGCCAACCAGTGTCAGCATATCGACAGAGCGCGCCCGAATAACGCGGCGCCGGTCGGACCGGCTGCGTGGCAGGTCATCGGCATGCGCCGCCAGCATTTCCGCAAGCTGTTCGCCGATGGTCAACGTCGGGTTGAGCGCGGTCAGCGCATCCTGCATGGTCATGGCGATATCGCGTCCGCGCAGGGCCTGCATCTGTCGCGGTGGCAGTTGGCGCAAATTGACGCCGTCAAAGATGATCTCACCGGCTTCCACCCGCCCCGGTGGCCGCACAAGGCCCATGACCGAGGCAAAGGTCACCGATTTCCCCGAACCGGATTCCCCGACAATGCCCAGACATTCCCCGCGCTGAACAATCACATCCACGCCGTCCACAGCGCAAACCCGGCCCGCGCGCGTGTCAAAGACAGTGCGCAGGCCGCGCACGTCCAGAAGGATCGGGTCTTTCATTCTGTGAACCTCGGGTCAAAAGCATCGCGCAGCCCCTGGCTTGCCACATTGATGGCAAGAACAAGCAGCAGAATGGCCACGCCGGGAAAGGTGGAGACCCACCAGCTTTCCAGAATAAAGGCGCGGCCATCCGCCACCATCGCCCCCCACGAGGCCGTTGGCGGTTGCACCCCCAGACCAAGGAAAGACAGCGATGCTTCCAGAATGATGACATGCGCCATGCGGATCGTGGCAACCACGATCACGGGTGACAGGATATTTGGCAGGATTTCCCGCAGCATGATGTGCTTTGACGAAGCCCCAAGGGCACGCGCGGCTTCGACATATTCCAGTTCGCGCGTCACCAGCGTTTCGCCGCGGACCACCCGGCAGGGGATCACCCATTCCTTGTAGGCCAGCGCAAGGATGATATTGCCCAGACCTGGCCCCATCATCGCCATCAGCCCGATGGCAAAGATCAGATAGGGAAAGCCCAGCAGGATATCGACAAGCCGCGAAATCACCACATCGACCCAGCCCCGCAGATACCCGGCTGCCAGCCCGGCAAGAATACCGACAGTGGTCGCAACAAGGATAACGGCTGCGCCGATAAAGATCGAAACACGCGCACCGTAAATGATGCGCGACAGAATGCAGCGACCCAGCGCATCCGCGCCAAGCGGATAGGCCCATTCGCCGCCATCCATCCAGACCGGTGGCTGCAGCCTGAAGAAAAGATTGGTGTTGTAGGGGTCATTCGGGGCGATCCAGGGCGCGAAGATGGCCATGAACACGAACAGCACGACCACAATCGCCGATCCGAATGCAAGCCGGTTTTCCATGAAGGCCGCCATGTTGCGCCGAAACAGGGATTCGGCGGCAACCGTCGCGTTTGTCTCGATGACGCTCACATCTTCACCCTTGGGTTGAGAATGGTATAGAGGATATCGGCGAAGAAATTCAGCATCACATAGATGACCGCATAGAACAGCACCGCCGCCTGAACCAACGGGTAGTTGCGCA
>SKRW01000273.1 GCA_007118295.1 Paracoccaceae bacterium
GCTGCCGGTCGCACCCCCCAGAGCGCTGTGGCGCACCGTCATCGAACCGGCCGTTCGTGCTTGACGCAGAGATCCGTGCCGATTTACGTCGCTAATGCGGAACGCAGGTTTGGACTGGCCGACGTCCATTTTACCTGACTGGCCTCTTCCATGCGCGCCACGCCCGGGCTTCGCTTATTGTCTCTGCATCTAGAAGCCCGCCGACAGCGCATAGCTGTCGGCGAAAATTATCGACCCCGGATCAGTCGGCCATGACCGATTCGGTCGCAGCACGGATGCGCCGAACGTTCGCTTCCATCTCTTCCTGACCGATATAGACAACCGGGAAGAAGGTATTACCCTCAGTGATGTCTTTGAATGCCTGACTTTCGCTGGCATGTTCCGCAGCCGCCATCAAGCGCGCCTTTACGTCGTCCGGAGTGCCGGCGGGCACAATAATGGTACGGTAATCCTCGATCGAGAAGTCATAGCCCAATTCAATCAGCGTGGGTGTGTCGGGATAGAAGGGGCTGCGCTGTGCCGACATGAAGGCAGCAACGACCATTTCGCCTGTAGGCGTGTATTGTGCATGTGTGCCGCCTGAATAGGCGAAATCCACTTCCCTACCCAGAACCAGCGGTGCCATGCCGCCGCCGCCGCCGGTCGGCACGATGGCCAGATCAAGGCCTTCCTGTTCGGCGATTGCGCTGATGATGGCCTCGTCCAGCGGCGTCTGCTGAGCGTAGGTCATCTGGTTTTCTTTGCCGTAGGCAATGATCTCGTCAAATGTGCTGAAGGGCTGGTCGGCCGAGGTGACGATGGCGTTCTGACCGATCGCGACCGCAGCCAGATATTCGAAATCGTCAATCTCGTATTCCACTGCCGTGATGATCGGGGTGAAGGTCAGCGCGGTGGTGCCGCCGAACAGGAATGTGTATCCATCGGGTTCGGTGTTCTTGAGGCGCGTGAAGGCCACGGCCGAACCACCACCTGGCTGGTTGACCACATTGACCGGCTGGCCAAGGAATTCTTCCATGACATTGGCCAGAACGCGGCCCTGAATATCGGTCGATCCGCCGGGGTTGAAGCCAATCACCATGGTCAGCGGACGCGTGGGCCAGTCATCGGCCATCGCCATCGGTGCGGTCATCATGGTTGCGCCCAGTATGGCTGCGAATGTCTTTTTCATGTTGCTCTCTCCTGTTGGGTTCGTCTTCTCGGAGCCGATAAAACAGTGATCCACAGTTGCCTTGCTCCTATTTGCTGCAACGGCGAAGACGATTGATTGCAGCAAAATCCAGTGTTTCATGTGTCCGTTCGCGTCATTCCGACGTCGGGGCACCCGCTGCCGCCTTGTCGGTGCGGAAGGTGCGGATGATCAGGGTAATCAGCGCCAATGCCGTGCAGGCGATGAAGAACAGCGCGATGGGCCGGTCGAGCAGGATCGCCACATTGCCGCGCGACAGGATGATCGACTGACGCAGGTTCAGCTCCAGCATGGGCGTGATGATGAAGGCGACGAGGAAGGTCACGAAACTGTAGTCGTATTTCTTCATCAGATAGCCCAGAAGCGCAAAGCCCATCAGGATCACCAGACCAAACGTGCCATACCCCTGCAACATCATCCCCGCGAGGCAGAAGAAGATCACGATGGGAATGACCACATGCGCCGGCACGCGGGTAATCTGGGCAAAGACCATCAGCCCATACCAGCCCAGCACCAACATGATGACCGAGGCCAGGATCATGCCTGCGAAGATCGAATACAGCAGTTCGGGATTGTCACGCAGCAAAAGCGGGCCGACCGTGATGCCGTGGATGGCGAATGCGCCGATCAGCAGCGCGGCTGAAACATTGCCGGGAATGCCCAGGCCGAATAGCGGGATCAGCGCAGCCGGGATCACGGCGTTATCTGCCGATTCCGCGGCGGCGATGCCCTTGGGGTTGCCCTTGCCGAAGGTTTCAGGGTCCTTGGCGGCCTTGACGGTCATCCCATAAGACATGAATGATCCCACCGATGGCCCCAGCCCCGGCAATGCGCCAACGAATGTGCCAACCCCTGTTCCGCGCAGGATCGTCGGCAGGATATTCTTGAAAATGCGCCAAGTGATCCTGTCGCTCTTGTCTTTCTTCAGCGCGACCGACATGTTCTCGCGGTCGTATCGCAGCTTCTCGGACTGGATGAACATTTCCGACAGCGCCAGCGTGCCGATTGCAACCGCGATCAGCGGCATGCCATCCATCAACTCTGTATAGCCGAAAGTGAGGCGCGGCAGGCCGGTCTGGTTGTCAAGGCCGACTGTCCCCAGAAAAATGCCCAGGCCCCCGGCTGCCAGGCCCTTGAAGACATTGCCGCTCGACAGCCCGGCGATGAACACCAGCGCAAAGGCCAGAATTGCGGCCATCTCATAGGGGCCGAACAACAGGGCCACGCGCGCGAAGGGAATGGCCACAAAGATCAGGATGATCGTTGCCAGAATATCGCCCAGCACCGATGCGATCAGGCCAACCTGCAAGGCGGTCTTGGGCTTGCCCTGCTTGGCCATGGGATAGCCATCCAGCGAGGTCGCGGCAGAAGAGGCCTCGCCGGGGGCATTCAGCAATATGGCCGAGACCGCGCTGCCCGCAGCCGTGCCCTTGGAAAGTCCGATCAGGAAGGATATCGCGATAAAGGGTGACATGTAAAAGGTCATCGGAATGGCGATGGAAATCGCGACGGATCGCGACAGGCCCGGAATGACGCCCACCACATAGCCCAGAAGCACTCCGCCTCCGATGCCGATGAAAGAGGCAAGGGTCAGGGCCTCGGCGGCAGCGGCACCAATGACAGAAAAATCCATCTGCTATACCACTCCCACGCGCATCATGTAGACAGACAGGACATACAGCAGCACCACGGGCACCACAGAGCAGCCCAGGATCATCCACCAGCGCCGTTCCCCCAGCAGGATCAGCATGCCGCCGATCAGGAAAGCTCCGAACCATGTGATCTTGATGAAGGACATGAACCAGATCGCGACTGCAACATAAGCAAATGGCCATGCCGCCCACGCGACCCCACCCCAATGCAGATCCGCGGTCACAGGCGCGATCTGCGCGCGCAACATCTGGATCATGCCCTTGATGGCGACGATTCCACCGCAGATCACCATCAACCAGGCACCGATACTGGGCACCAGTCCCGGCGGCATGCGCGCGAAAGGGTTGGACCCGGCGTAGTTCGGTATCATCCAAAGCAATGCCAAAAGCCCAAATCCGGCTACGGCAAGCCCGGACCAGAAATCTGATCTTGGCATAGGCACCATCCCTGACATTTGCGACTTATCGATGTCGCTTTTGAACAAGCTTGCATATTTGACGTGCTGAACGCAAGCCGCCTGTCGTTGAAGCCGAACGCCAGACCACCGATCATGCGACCGACTGCTGAAATACGTGGCAGCGTTGAGACAATAGACTTCAGCCAAACCTGATAGACAGGTCTGAAGCGCAACGCGGAGGCGCTCTTTTTCACGTCTCATCGAGGATGGAAGAATTTGCGCGAAAAATGCCAAGAGCGCCTGTCAAAGCCTCAGGACCCTACCTTTCAAATCCGCGTCGTATTTATCTTCACTGGCGGGAGAGTGCTCCGACCGGCCGCTTCCACTGGATGCTGCGGATGCAATGCTTCGACTTCACTGGCCGCTTACCGCCCTGTCCGACGGTCACGGAGGCGTTTCTGCAACCAGTGAGCGCGTGCGCTGAATTCTTCATTATCACCAAGCAATCAAACAGAAAATCATGATTGACTTTCTGCCCCCCTTGACGCA
>SKRW01000096.1 GCA_007118295.1 Paracoccaceae bacterium
CTCTGATCTCCGCTACCAAATCCAGCACCTCGCAGCGCCAACCCGGTAACTCCCAGCCGCGTCTTCCCGCCGCCGGTGAGGGCTATCTAGATACTCTCACCAATACCCGCAAGAGGGAAAACGACAAAAGTTCGAAAGTTTTTTCCGACAACGTGGAAATCCAGTGTGTGTTGAAAAACCGGCCGATTGCACATCCTGCCGCGACAGGGCGTGCCGCCCTGCCCGCCTGGATGCGTGGCTTACCAAAGGTCTAGCGGCAGATCGGGCCCGTGCCGTGACGCGCCGTATCATAGTGGAAATGGTCTTCGTGCATCCCGTCCGAGCCCGGCCCCAGCGTTGTGCCAAAGGTGCCGCAGGCGGCGCTGTGCATCTGGCGCAGCGCCCTGGAATGGGGGGACCCGCTCCAGTCGCGCAGGACATTCATTTCCTGCCCGTCAGCAAGGCGAATCGCGCTGATATCGATCGCCCTGCCCCGTCCATGTTCGGACACAGGCGCATTGGGACGGTGATTCCGCGTCCGGCACACATAATGGGCCGCAACGCTCAGTTCGGTGACGCCACCGCCGGTGCGCCCGACTGCCGGGCGCACGCCCTTGCGCACCCATGTCCGCAAGGCAGCGGCGGTCTGGCAGTCGAGAATCGCTGGTTGCGACAGGCGCACGCCATCCACGTGCGTCACCTGCACCGGATCAGGCACACCGCATCCCGATGTTTCGGATGTCACGGGAGGAATCACCTGCCCCTCGATCCCGCTTATGCCGCACAGCTTGCCCGAGGCCGACGATCCCCGGTCACGGAACGGGTTAAGCCGCCCCAGCAGCCCTGACCCGCGCGGGGTCGATTCGGTTGCGACGGACAGGGCACGGGCACCAGAGCCACGCGATTCGCGTCCCGAACAGGCCATCAGTGACACGCTGCACAGGACAGTTACTGCCACAATCGCCCGCATCCTTGCCCCTGTTCGTTGCCTATGTCTTGATTCGTCCGAAGTCGGGTGCGTCGGTATCCTGTCCGGCCTCGATGATTCCACGCCGAATCGCGCGGGTACGGGTAAAATAATCGTGCAGCAGCGCGCCGTCCCCCTGACGAATCGCGCGCTGCAGGACGAACAGTTCCTCGGTGAAGCGGCCAAGAATCTCCAGTGTCGCGTCCTTGTTGGTCAGGAACACATCGCGCCACATTGTTGGGTCCGATGCCGCGATTCGCGTGAAGTCGCGAAAACCTGCAGCAGAATACTTGATGACCTCGCTATCGGTCACGCGGCGCAGGTCATCGGCCACCCCGACCATCGTATAGGCGATCAGATGCGGCGTATGGCTGGTCACTGCCAGCACCAGATCATGATGCGCCGCGTCCATCAGATCGACATTCGCACCCATGCCCTGCCAGAACCGCGTCAGGCGGTCCAGAGCGTCGGGATCATGGCCCTCTGGCGGGGTCAGGATGCACCAGCGATTGTCGAACAACTCGGCAAAGCCCGCACGCGGGCCGGAATGTTCGGTCCCGGCCAGCGGGTGACCGGGGATGAACTGCACATGGTCCGGCAGATGGGGCGCGACCGCATCGATGACCGCCTGCTTGACCGACCCCACATCGGTTACGGTCGCTCCCTCGGCCAGATGCGGGGCGATCTCCTGGGCGATACGCTCCATTGCGCCAATCGGCACACAGAGCACCACCAGATCCGCCCCTGCAACGGCCTCGGCGGCGGTGTCGCAGACCAGATCGACCAAATCTATCTCGCGCGCGATGGCGCGTGTCTCGGACGAGCGCGCGGTCCCGGACATCTGTTCAGCCAGCCCCGCGCGCCGGATCGCATGCGCCATCGAGGACGCAATCAGCCCGAGCCCGACAAAGGCCACGCGGCTGTAAAGCGCGCTCATGCCTGCCCCTGCATGAAAGCTGCGATGACATGCGCCACACGCCGACACGCGGCCTCGTCGCCGACGGTGATGCGCAGCGCCTCGGGCAGGCCATAACTGCCGACCTGCCGCACGATCAGGCCATCGGCCAGAAGTGCTGCATTGCACGCCTCGGCCTGCGCGGCATCGCGAAACCGGGCCAGCACGAAATTTGCGTGGCTGCGGTCCGTGGGCACGCCCAGTTCTGTCAGCCGTTTGGCCAGCCAGTCGCGCCAGCGCGCATTCTCGCTCAGGCTGCGGGTCACATGGGCGGCATCGCCAAGCGCGGCCTCGGCGACAGCAAGCTGGATACTCGACAGGTTGAATGGCCCCCGCACCCGGTTAAGCACATCTATCACATGCTGCGGTCCATACCCCCAGCCAACCCGCAACCCGCCCAGCCCGTAGAGCTTGGAGAAGGTGCGCGTCATGACGACATTCTGGCGCGCCGTGACCAGCGCGGCCCCGCCATCATAGCCTTCGGCATATTCGGCATAGGCACCATCCAGCACAAGCAATGTCTGCGAAGGCAATTTCTTCGCCAGACGCTCGACCTCGGACATCGGTATCATGGTGCCGGTCGGGTTGTTCGGGTTGGCGATGAACACCAGTCGCGTGCGCTTGGTGACATGGGCCAGCATTGCATCGACATCGGTCATGCGCGCGCGCTCGGGCGCGACGACGGGCGTTGCGCCCGCCGCCAGCGCCGAGATGCGATACATCAGAAAGCCGTGCTGCGAATAGAGCACCTCATCCCCCGGCCCGGCATAGGCCTGGCACAGGAAAGAGATGATCTCGTCCGACCCCGCACCGCAGATGATCTGTGCCGGGTTCAGCGCGAATTGCGCGCCCAGCGCCGTGCGCAGGTTGGCATGATCCGTCGATGGATAGCGATGCAGGTCATGTCCGGCCCGCAAATAGGCCTGACGCGCCAGATCGCCCGCCCCGAACGGGTTTTCGTTCGATGACAGCTTGACCACATCGTCGCGCCCGGCAATTGTGGACGTTCCGCCCTGATAAAGCGCAATCTCCATGATTTTGGGTTGCGGGCGAATACGCGCGCTCATTCCAATGCCCCTCGCTACGCCGTTTTCCGTTGTCTTAGCGCCAGCCTGCGCCCGAGACCAGCACCATGGCATTGTTTTTTTCAATACCTTGTGGGGCGTTGCCTTTGCGCAGCGCTTTATCTGGGGGGGTGATCGTCTTGCGGGTCCAGTTTGCCCAGCGATCCGGCCCGCGGATAGGTACCCGTATCCGTGCGCGTCCGCGTGGCAAGAACAGGGCGGTTTTCCGAGACATTGGCCTTGTCTTCGCGCATCACGATGTAAATCCCGCTGAGGATGATGACCCCGGCCCCGGCAATCGTGAAGATGTCGACACCCTCGCCAAAGAACAGCGCGCCAAAGATCACCGCCCAGATGATCTGTGAATATTGCATCGGTGCGATCTGAAAGGCCGGCGCGCGCTTGTAGGCCGCGATCACAGCGAAACTGGCCACCAGCGCAAGCGCCGCCATCAGCGCCAGCGCGCCCAGATCCACCAGTGGCATGGGCTTGTAGACAAAGGGAAGCAGGGCGCCCATCAGCAACAGATTCGCCATCATCGGATAGATCAGCAGCACGAAGCTGCGTTCCTCTGACCCGATCTTGCGCACGATGATAGAAGCAAGCGAACTGCCGCCAGCCCCGATCAGCGCCGCCAGATGCCCCAGCGACAGCCCGTCGCCCTGCCCCGGTCGCAGCACGATCAGAACCCCAAGCAGCCCCACCAGCACTGCCGCACTTCGGTGCAGGCCGACACGCTCGCCCAGAATCGGCACCGACAACACCGTGATCAGCAAGGGCGTCGCGAACAGGATCGCATAGGTCTGCGCCAACGGCAGCACTGAAAACGCGTAAAATACACTGACCCCGGTGACGACCGCCGCCCCTGTGCGCAGCGCGGTCCAGCCCGGACGGCGCGGCAGCAGGTTGCCGTCCGTGGGGTCGCGCATCAGCAGCAGCATTGCCAGCGGCATGCCCAGAAGCACACTGAAAAACACGATCTGGATGGGGCTGTAGCTGCCCCCAAGTGTCTTGACGATCACATCATGCGCTGAAAATACCGCGAATGCGCCCAGCGCAAGCAGCGGCCCGGCAAAAGGCGATTGGCTCAGGCGATGTGCAGACATGGTCACTCCTGTCGCGTGCCTGATACCGCTACCACGCAGATTGCGCAGGGTTCAAGCGGCTTGCCCGGATACCGGCCATGTCAGGACCACATCGCCCGCGCAAAGGGCATCTGATGCCCGGTCAAAGCGCAGGTAGGCAATCGCGCGGCCGCTGGATTGCGTGTACAGCACACCTGCGGGTTTCTCGCCTGCCATGATCTCGGTGCCAACAGGGGCCGCCCCGTCAAGCGCCACGACCGTCAGCCCCTTGCGCAATTCGGTCTTGTGCTGCATGCGCGCGGTCACTTCCTGCCCGACATAGCAGCCTTTGCGGAAATCGACGCCATTCAGCCGGTCCAGCCCCAGTTCGAGGATGAACCCGTCACCCGACATCAGCTCTACCCCCGTTTCGGGCACGCAATGGCGCACACGCAGGGCGTCCCAGTCCGTGCCATCATCCGGCAGGGCGTGACCATAGATCCGCCATCCCAGATCCGGGTGGCGCGGGTCAGGCATGGCCCCCTCGGGCATGGGGCCAGTGCCCCGGCTGACGGGCATGTCCGCGCGCTCCAGCGTCACCGGCGCACGCAGCCGATACATCGACAGCCGCTTGAGCAGGTCATCCGCCGCGCTTTCAGCCACATCAATCAGGATATCATCGCCTTCGGCGACAAGGAAGAAATCTGCCAGATACTTGCCCTGCGGCGTCAGCATCGCCGCATAGAGGATGCCCGTATCGGGCAGCTTGCGCAGGTCATTCGTGACCAGCGCCTGCAGGAATTTCGCAGGCTCGGTGCCCGATACCCGGATGATTGCGCGTTCCATGCTGCCCCTGTCGCTGCCTGTGCCATGACATAAGAACGTGCGGCCCTGTCTGACAAGGCCGCACGCATGCGCAATCAATGTGCCGCGCGAATAAATGTGCCATTGCGCAGATCGCGCATCGCCTGCTGGATTTCCTCGCGCGTGTTCATCACGATGGGACCGTGCCACGCGACCGGTTCCTGCAGCGGTGCGCCCGAGATCAGCAGAAAGCGCACGCCTTCTTCGCCGGCCTGCACTGTCACCTCGTCGCCCGTGCCAAAGCGGATCAGGGTGCGGTCGCCCGACATGTCGCGGATATTGACCTCCTGCCCCATCACCTCTTTTTCCAGCAGCACGCCCGACGGGGCCGAAGCATCGGCAAACGCCCCTGATCCGGCAAAGACATAGGCAAAGGCGCGGCGATATGTGTCGACCTTGAAGGTCTTGCGCACACCCGGCGGGACCGAAATATCAAGATATTGCGGGTCCGCCGCGATCCCGTCCACCGGGCCGCGCTTGCCCCAGAATTCGCCGACCACAACGCGCACTTTCGTGCCATCATCGTCGATGACTTCGGGAATGTCCTTGGCGGTCACATCCTGATATCGTGGCGCGGTCATCTTCAGCGCGCCCGGCAGATTGGCCCAGAGCTGGAAGCCATGCATCTGGCCGCGCGCATTTCCGCGCGGCATTTCCTGATGCAGGATGCCCGATCCGGCGGTCATCCATTGCACATCGCCCGCGCCCAGCGTGCCGGTATTGCCCAGACTGTCGCCGTGATCGACCTCGCCTGCCAGCACATAGGTGATGGTCTCGATCCCGCGATGGGGATGCCATGGAAAGCCGTTCAGGTAATGCTCGGGGATCTCGTTGCGGAAATCATCGAACAGCAGAAAGGGATCAAGCTCGCTCGGGTCCTGAAAGCCAAAGGCGCGGTGCAGATGGACGCCCGCCCCTTCGAGGGTTGGTTGGGCCTTGCGGGTTTCGAGTGTGGGACGAATGGACATGGGACACCTGTGTTGCGTTGCGTTCCCCAAGAGATTGGCATCGTGCCGCGGAAAGCAACCCGCCATTGGCGAACCCTCGCTGTTCACCCATGCACACTCAGCATGACAAGCGGCATTTCAGCCAGCGCAACTGGACCTCTTCTGCCGTAGGCTCAGCGCCAACGCGGTCCCGGTTCAGCGCTCAGGGCCGCCCGGCCAGTGCAGACCGCAAGACCCCGATCTGCGCCCGGATCTGCGCAGCGCGATTGCGCCTACCCGTTCAGGAACGACAGCAGAATCAGCGCAATCGCCACACACAGGAGTCCCAGCCCGCACCATTGCACCAGCCGCACGGACGCTGCCGGTTTCAGCGCATCTTCCGGCATGGATGGGGCATCGGACATATCAGCCAGCACTGCCCTGTAGACCCTCTCGCGCTCATTCTCTTCGGATGTGTCACTGTCGCGCCGGGCATCATCAGGGATGGCAGGGCAATCTTCACGAAATGCGCGCGCAAGGGTGTTCAGGGCACTGCCATTCAGGGTCGGGTCCGCTGCCGGGCCTGCAGGCGCGCGCCCCGCCACCCCGCCAGCGATCCGGCGGGCCGAGCGCAGATCTGGCCAGCGCACCCATGTGTCACGTGGCCGAGAGACTGGCAAACTGACAGTTGCAGGATTGGCGATAATCCCGACTCTGGCCTGTCGTTGAACCAGTGGCTCCCCCCTGTTGCGGGACCAGGATCGGGCGGATCGGGTCGGATTGTCCTGCATTCAACGGCTCACTGGCAAGGGGGGACCGGGACAGGATGACCCCGGAATCCTAACAAAACCCTAGCGCCGACCCCGATTGCGACGTTTTGGAACTCTTGACGCGAATTCCGGCGGGCGCCGCGCCACCCAAGCCAGAAACGTCGCAAGCCTGGGATGCGCGCGCAACGCCTCGACCGTGTTGTAGGTGCGGGCAAGCTCGGTCTCGGACAAAGTGGCGTGAATCTCGAGGTGACAGATATGATGCAACAGCACCACTGGCCCGCCCTTGCCGCCCCGCAGCTTCGGAATCAGGTGATGCAGGCTTTGCGGCACGTCTGGCGGAATTGGCCGTTCGCACAGCGGACACACCGGCAGACCCTGTGATGCAGGGGGTGCAACATGGGTCTGGGGCTTTTTTTCTGGCATTTTTTCTGGCATTCGGAAACGTGCAGGGCTAACGGGGCAAGGGAACCCCGGAATGATAATGCCGCTGTGTAGGGAAACAATGCAGATTACCGAAGAACAACGTGAGGAAATCGCGGCCCTGTTCGGGCTCTGGAACAAGGCGCTGCAGACGGGCGACGCAAAGCAGGTCGCACAGCTTTATGCACCAGACGCGACCTTGTTGCCGACCATCTCGAACGAGGTGCGTCAGACACCGCATGCGATTCAGGATTATTTCGAGGAATTTCTTCAACTCAAACCCCGAGGCACCATCCTTCAGCAGAAGATCCGCCGCTTTGGGGATGTGGCCACCAATTCAGGCATCTACAAGTTTCTCCTGTCCGATCAGGACGAGGATCGCGTCGTCGTCGCGCGTTTCAGCTTTGTCTATACCCGCGACGGTGATGGCTGGAAGATCATCGAACACCACTCCTCCATGATGCCCGAAGCCTAGACACACCCCAAGCCGCGCTGATCTGCCGGGCGAGCAGGCGCAAAAGACGGGGCGCAAAAACGCCCCGCCAAAGGTTCTCGTGTTGCAGATCCGAAACTATGCCGAACCGCCGCCCCGACCACCACCCTGGCCGCCTCCTTGGCCGGCTCCTCCGGGTGGGCCAGCCCATGGCGGTGGCCCATCGCCCGGCGTCCAGTCGTCGCCTTCCTCGCCGCCGGCGAATGGCGGTTTGCCATCACCTGGCCTCCAAGGGTCTTATTTGCGCGGGCTGTAAGTCGGCCCGGACCCGGCGGGGCAAGTCCTGTTGTTCCAGTACAGAATCTCGCCTGTCCGTTCTGACATGACAGGTGAGAATTGCGACACATCACACCCTGTCGCCGACGCCCCGCGCGGAGCATCCTGGGCCAATGCGGATGTACCCATTCCCATCAGGGCCACGGCCACAAGTGGTACAAAAGTGAGTCTCGTTTGCTGTCTCCTTTCGTTCATTGGTAACATTCAGGATTCTACTTAAATGACTGTTTTTTAGCCATGATTCAGATCAAGATCTGCCAATCCGCGCAGGCAGATCATTGATTTTTTCATGCGCTCGAACCCAATAGTGATCACACCCGAGGGCCCATAGCGCAGCACAGGAAATCCGTGCGTCAGCATCACGCTGACCACCTTGATCGGCACCCAAGCCAGACACATCCCCGGACAGAAAGCGCGCACCTGACAAAACCGCTTTCGTTTGGTCCCGGTGCTGGCCTATCCTGATGTCAGAGCAGACAGAATGGACACCGCCAAATGACCGACCCCGACACGCCGTCGCCCCTCGCCTTTGCCAGAGCCACCGCGCACACGATCCCTCTGCACCTTGTCACCGCCGAGGATTTTGCCGCGTGGAAAGACGCGCAGCCTGCCGCTGTCGCTGCTTGGCTGGACACACTTGGTTTCATGGCCCGGCTTGGGCAGGTGGCATCTGTACCGGGCCCGGATGGCGCGCTTGCCCTTGCTGTCGTCGGCCATGGCGAGGCGCAGGATCGCGCGCGCGCACGGTTCACTCTGGGGGGGGCGCGGGGCAAGCTGCCCACACGAGTTTTCGCTCTGCACCACGACCTTGCGCCACAGCCTCTGGCGCAAGAGGCCCTGGGCTGGTGTCTGGCGGGCTATCGCTATGACCGCTTCCGCAAGGGACCAGCGGCCGCGCTGGCCGAACTCACCGCACCCGAAGGGCTCGACGCCCCCCGGACCCAAGCCATCGCCGCAGGCGAGGCGCTGACCCGCGATCTGATCAACACGCCTGCCTCGCATATGGGTCCCGCCGAACTGGAAGACGCGATGCGCGCGCTGGCCAAGGTCCATGGCGCCGAGATGCAGTCCGTCACCGGCGACGCGCTGCTTGAGGCGAACTTTCCGCTGATCCATGCTGTCGGTCGGGCCTCGGCGCGCGCCCCCCGCCTGCTCGATCTGCGCTGGGGCGGGCATGGCCCGCGCCTGACACTGGTCGGCAAGGGCGTGTGCTTTGACACGGGCGGGCTGAACCTCAAGCCCGGTGCCTCGATGGGGCTGATGAAAAAGGACATGGGCGGGGCGGCGACCGTCATGGGGCTGGCACAGATGATCATGGCCCAAGGCTGGCCTGTGCGCCTGCGCGTGCTGGTCCCGGCGGTGGAAAATGCCGTCGCGGGCAATGCCATGCGCCCCGGCGACATCCTGACCGCGCGCAACGGGCTGAGTGTCGAGATCAACAACACTGATGCCGAAGGCCGTCTGGTGCTGGCCGATGCACTCAGTCTCGCCGATGAGGAAACCCCCGATGCGCTGATCTGCATGGCAACCCTCACCGGGGCCGCGCGCGTGGCCGTGGGGCCGGATATCGCACCCTTTTTCACCCGCGACACGGCCCTGAGCGAGGCCCTGATGCGGGCCGGCACAGACACGGGCGACCCGGTTTGGCCCCTGCCCCTGCACCCCCCCTATGAGAGCCTGATCGAACCGGGAATAGCGGATCTCGACAATGCACCATCAGGTGGCATGGCAGGGGCAAGCACCGCGGCCCTGTTCCTTCACCGCTTTGTCACGGCCACGCCCCGCTTCGTGCATTTCGACATCTATGGCCACCAGCCCAAACCCGCGCCCGCGCGCCCCAAAGGAGGTGTGGGACAGGGCGCGCGCGCGCTTCATGCCGCACTGCCCGGAGTGCTTGGCCTGTGAGCGACCCGCGCCTCACCCCCTTCAGTGGACGCATCGCGCATCACAGCCTGCAAGGGCAGATCGCGGCACAAGGCTTTACTGCGGGCACAACCGCGCGCTTGGCAGCACCCTTGGCCGATCTCTTGCGCCAGCCAGACGGCCCGCGCGACCGGCAACTGCTGCTCGGGGCGCGCGTGACGGTTATCGACCGCCAAGGCAGCATGGCCTTTGTTCAGGCAGAGGCAGATGGCTATTGCGGCTGGCTGGACGACACCACCCTTGGCCCGGACCATGCCGTGAGCCACCGGGTCAGCGCGCCTGCAACGCATCTCTACCCCGCGCCCGACCTCAAGCGCCCCGCCCATGCGCGCCTTTCGCTCAATGCGCTTTGCGAGATAACAGATGCGCAAGATCAATTTCTGCGCACGGCCCACGGGCTCTGGCTGCCCGAACAGCATCTCGCGCCCCTCAGCCACCCCGCAACCGATCCTGTCTCCGTCGCCGAAAGCCTGCTCGGCACGCCGTATCTGTGGGGGGGGAACTCGCGCGACGGGGTCGATTGCTCGGGTCTGGTGCAACTGGCCCTGCATGCCTGCAACCGCCCCTGCCCCGGCGACAGCGACCTGCAGGAACGCGACCTGGGCCTGCCCCTGCCACCGGGCACGCCACCGCAGCGCGGTGATCTGATGTTCTGGCGCGGCCATGTCGCCTGGGTCAGCGCGCCCGACAGGATCCTGCACGCCAATGCGCACAGCATGTCCGTCGCGTTCGAGCCGCTCGCTCTGGCCATTGCCCGCATCGCCGCCGACAGCCCGGTCACCGCGCATAAGCGGCTCTGATCCCCTGCCGTTTCATCTTGCTGCAAATACTCACCTGCCCGGCCGGACCAGCAGCGCAACAGCTCAGGTCTTGCGCGGCTTTGCCCGCAATGTCGGCGCGGCCTCAAGCGGGTCTTCGGGCCACGGGTGGCGCGGGTATTGCCCGCGCATGTCGCGGCGCACATCGGCATAGCTCGTGGCCCAGAAACCCGGCAGGTCCATCGTCACCTGCACCGGGCGACGCGCAGGCGACAGCAGCACCAGCCGCAAGGGCGCGCGCTCCGGGCCGATGACCGGATGCGTCGCCAGACCGAACAGCTCTTGCAGCCGCAATGCAACCTCGGGCGCGTCACCACTGTAATCGATCGGGGCCTTGTTGCCCAAGGGGGTCACGAAATGCGCGGGCGCCATCTGGTCCAGCATCTGCGTCTGCCCCCAGTCCAGCATGCCCCGCAAGGCAGGCAACAGATCCAGCGCGCGCAGATCCTCGGCCGTGCGGACCCCGCCCAGATGCGGGCCAAGCCAGCTTTCCAATGCGCCCAGCAGTGCCGCATCATTCATCGCGGGCAGATCAGCGCCTTGCGCGCGCAACAACTCGACCCGCGCGATCAGCCGCCGTGCCGCGTCCGACAGCGGCAGGCCGATCTCGCGCAGCCCCTCGCACGCGGCAGCGACCACAGCCTCGGGGGCGGGGTCCTTCCAGACCTGATCCTTCAGCACCAGCGCCCCGAAACATTCCTGCGCGCGCGCCTCGATCCGGCGGTGGCGGCGCGACCAGCGGCAGACATGCCGCCATGTGATCTGCGTGCCAAACAGGCCGCGCAACTCGCCCTCGGACAGCGCGGCGGCCTGCCGGATCACGGCCTCGCGCGGGTCGCCGTCGGTATCGGTCACCACGATCAGCCGCGCCTGCCCCAGCGGGTCGCCATCGCGCATGATAGCCCCCTTGCCACCCGACAGCACATAGCGCGGTGCCTCTCCGGGGCGGCGCAGCCCGATCCGGTCGGGATAGGCGAGTGCCGCCATCTCGGCCAGTGTCAGCCCGGCATCGGCGTCAGGCACCAACCGCCGCAAGCGGCGCTCTTCGTCGCGCACACGTTCCAGCGTAGGGCGGTGCAATTCATGCGCGCCAGGCGCACGCAGAGCATTCAGGCGCAGGCCAAGGTCGGATGGTGCGCCGCGCAACAAGTCGCGTTCGGACAGCAGCGCCGCCACCCGCGCCCCATCCCGGCCCGCAAGCAACAGCATATGCGCCAGTCGCGGATGCAGCGGCAGCGCCGCCATCGCGCGCCCATGCGCCGTGATCCGCCCGGCCCCGTCCACTGCGCCCAGCCCCTGCAATAGCGCGCGCGCCTCGGCCAGCGCCGCGTCTGGTGGCGGGGTCAGAAAGCGCAGACCGTCATCGCCCCCCCAAAGTGCAAGATCCAGCGCCAGCCCCGCCAGATCGGCCCGCGTGATTTCAGGCGGCGCAAAGGCGGCCAGCCCGCCCTCTTCCGCGCGCGCCCAAAGCCGGTAGCTCACGCCCTCGGCCACGCGGCCCGCGCGACCGCGGCGCTGCTCGGCCTCGGCGCGGGTCACGCGCTCGGTCACCAGCCGCGACATGCCCGTGCCGGGATCAAAGCGCGCGCGCCGTGCCAGCCCGCAATCGACAACGATGCGGATATCCTCGATGGTCAGCGAGGTCTCTGCAATGGCGGTCGCCAGCACGATTTTGCGTCCTTGCGCACAGGGCGCGATGGCCGCGCGTTGCTGCGCAAAGGGCAAGGCGCCGTATAGCGGGCGGATCGCGGCATCCCCCACCCACCCGTCGAGCAGCGCAGCGACACGCCGGATTTCGCCCTCGCCGGGCAAAAAGACCAGCATCGAGCCGTCAGCCTCGGCCATGGCCTGCAGGATCAGCGCGGCAGCAGCCCCTTCCAGCCGCTCCGAGCGCGCGCGGGGACGCTCCAGCCAGCGCGTCTCGACCGGAAAGGCGCGCCCTTGCGCCGTCAGCACGGGTGCCGCGTCCAGCAAATCCGCGACAGGGGCGGCATCCAGCGTGGCCGACATCACGATCATGGCCAGATCAGGGCGCAATGCCGCGCGCGCCTCCCATGTCAGGGCAAGGCCCAGATCGGCATGCAGCGAACGCTCGTGGAATTCATCAAAGATCACCGCACCCACCGCTTCCAGCGAGGGGTCGGCCTGCACCATCCGCGTCAGAATCCCTTCGGTCACGACCTCGATGCGCGTGGCCCGCGACACCACCGCCTCGCCCCGGATACGGTAGCCCACCCGCGCGCCCACCTCCTCGCCCAGCAGGCGCGCCATTTGTTCCGCCGCAGCCCGCGCGGCCAGTCGGCGCGGCTCCAGCATCAGGATGCGGCCAGTGATCTGGTCCATCAGCGCCAGCGGCACGCGCGTGGTCTTGCCGGCACCAGGCGGGGCTTGCAGCACAGCGCGGCCATGGGCCGCGATGGCCGCTTTCAATTCGGGCAGGATGTCATCAATGGGCAAACGCATGATACCCCGCTTATGCCGGGGTCTTGCCTCGCTTCGCAAGGGGCGACCAGAGGCCGCGCAGGACCGGACGCGCAGCCTGCGAGGCAATGGCATCACTGTCGGTGCGTCGCCGCGCCACGCGATCAGGCCGGCATGGCCCGGAACGGCTGGCAAACCTTTGTCAGGATCACCTCACCTGAACTCTCTGCCCGCAACCTGCCGACAGGGATTGATCCGGCCAATGCCGCGCAAGGACGGCACACACACGCCGATGGGCGCAACAAGGCCGGAACACAAACAGCACCGAAACCGGCGCGGACAGCCCCGCGCGCCACTTTGCACCCTGTCAGTCCTCACCCTCGGGGGCGCGGTTCTGTGCGATCAGCACGCGCAACGCGGCCTCCAGTTCCGCC